>JANQII010000341.1 GCA_028282195.1 Prolixibacteraceae bacterium | reverse complement strand
GCGTCCGCCTGATTCCTTATCACATATCCCAACACCGGGTAAGCCCGTCTAAAGCCGGACAAAACCCGGTGCTACAACTATTTAATCCCTACGGGATATGGGAAACAGATGCAGGATAACCCGATAGTCCCGATAGCTGTCGGGACCAAAAGCACTTCAACCAGTTAACCGGCATATTCAATTATCTAACGGAAGAATAAACCGGATAAAAACCAGGAGTTCTTCCCTGGCCCGGACACTTCAAAAAAAACCAAAAATATTTCTTCCTGGTAATCAGGAAGCCAGACATTTGGGGATGATTGTTCCACCCTATCACACCCCAAAACACGCAACACGTAACTCGCAACCCGCATTCTGAACCTTCTCCCCTAAGCTTCCTTGCGGTTAAAAACCGCACCATCCGTTTCGTTGAAGTGCCGTATGGTTATATTCCCACTCTACCTGATAGTTTAATTAATCCAATAAAACCAACCCGAATTATAAAGTGATCCCAAATAATGGATAAATCATCATTCAGGTTTTTCTTTTTAGAGACTGTTTTGATTTCCATATCATTTCTGATAGTTTTTCCTATTTTTGTGTGAATTGTAATAATTATTAATACCAATTAAACCGATGAAAAACAGAAGAGACTTCCTAAAAACTACAGCAGTCGGTTCTATGGGCGCATTATTCTTAAACCCACTGGCTGCATGTTCAGAAAAAAGAGTAGATCCAAAAAGCTTTGGTGTAGGCTTACAATTATACACCATCCGTGATGCAATTAGCGCTGATCTTCAGGGTTCTTTGAAAAAAGTATCAGACCTGGGGTATAAAAATGTTGAGTTAGCAGGTTATTCAGGCGGTAAATTCTATGGCCTTGCTCCTAAAGAATTCAAAAAAATGGTGAATGATCTGGACATGGATATTATTAGTAGCCACACCATTGTTGAGGCTGCAGGAATCACTCTTGATAACGCTAAACTTATGGCTGATTCGCATGCCGAAGTTGGTGTAAAGTATTGCGTTCAACCTTGGGTGAATGAGGAAGATCGTAATATTGAGACTTACAAAAGAATGATTGCCGAATGGAACAAAGTTGGTTCAATTATGAAAGATGCAGGTATTCAGTTCGCTTATCACAATCATAACTTCGAGTTTGCAAACCTGGATGGTGTTGTGCCTTACTATGATTTGTTTATGAAGGAAATGGATGCCGATCTGATTACCATGGAAATTGACCTTTACTGGGTTTCAAAAGCGGGTCAGGACCCTGTTGAAATGTTTAAGAAATATCCGGGAAGGTTCCAGCTTTTCCATCTTAAGGATATGAAAACAAAACAAGAACCATATTTCACAGTAGAAAAAGATGATATCTGCAGTGTAGGCGAAGGCGTTATTGATTTCAAACGTGCTCTTGCGGCCAAAGAAACTGCAGGAATGAAGTACATGTTTGTGGAAGATGATAATCAAGGCAACGGAAAACCGTTTGAAGGAATTGGAACCAGCATAAAAAATTTAACAACCGATATTCTGGTATAAATTACATTGTTTCAAAATAAAAAAGAGAAGGCAAGCATTTGTCTTCTCTTTTCTATTGATAACCTCATATTTTTATAACTATGGGGAAAAGAGACTGGTATTTTTGTATATTGTATCCATCAAAGTTGAACGATATGGGGGCACGAATTAGCTTCATCAGATTTTCACTGATACTCATTATCCTTATATATACGCATAATAGTTCATGGGGTCAGAAAGCTCCGGTAAACGAAAGTCCAAAACATCGGATTGGTTTTATCTCCGGTGTTGGGGACCAGGCAATTTTTCCTGCCCGGTATAGTTATGAGGTTGTTCTTTTTCAATTTGAATATGCTTACCGGTTCTCTCAAAACGAAAAATGGACGTGGGAAGCAGTACTTCAACCTCAATATAACCTATCTAATTTTACAAAAGTTGAAGTATTTGAAGAAATTACATTAATTACCGAAAACGTTGGTGGTAAAGAATATGGATTAAGTGCAGGGCTGCTTGCCCGCACAAATATTTATAAAGACATTATTGGTTTTTACAGTATCATTGGGGCCGGACCGCATTTTATTACCGATTCTCCGAGACGGCAGGCAAAAGGTTTTATCTTTTCAACTTATCTCGATTTTGGATTTACAGTTAAATTGGTAAACAAAACTTACTTTGATCTGAGACCTGGTTTCAGGCATATTAGCAATGCCAATACAAAATTTCCGAACATGGGCATTAATACCTTTACCCTCAGCGCAGGCATGATGGTTGAAATATAAGAAAAAAGTTAATCATGCTACAAGGAAATATTTTAAAGCCTTTGAAACCCTGCTCATGACTTGGGGAAGCTTTTTAACACCTCTGAAACTCTGCCCATGACCTGGGGAAACTTTTTAACATCTTTGAAACCTTGCCCATGATCTGGGGAAACTTTTCAACGCCTCTGAAACCTTGCCCAGGGCGTGGGGAAACTTTTTAACATCTCTGAGACCCTCCCCACGGCATGGCGACATTTTTTAAGCGCATTGAAAGCTCCCTGAAATTTTTCATAGCCTCATTTTTCCAAAACAACCAAACAATACATAAAAAACACTAAATTGTACATGCAAATTTAAAAATGAACGAATGACCAGTTCTGGTACACTTCTCACAACTCGTGCGCTATTAATATAACAATCAAAGACTCCCAATCAGTACAAAAACGACTAATGGGCAAAAGTGTTATCTTTAGCCTCTATGAAAAGTTGAAAAATGATGAATCTTTACATAATTGCTGGATGTAATGGAGCAGGTAAAACGACTGCTTCATTTACGGTACTACCTGAAATGCTTGATTGTGAGGAATTCATAAATGCGGACGAGATTGCTAGAGGATTGTCACCTTTAAATCCAGATAAAGAAGCAATTGAAGCTGGCCGAATTATGCTGTTACGGATTGGCAAGTTAATCGAAAACCGAAAGGAATTTGCGTTCGAAACCACCTTAGCAACTAAGAGTTATAAAAACACCATACAAAAAGCAAAACAAGCTGGATATAATGTAACGTTACTTTTCTTCTGGCTGACTTCTGTTGATTTAGCAAAAGAACGTGTAAAACAAAGGGTTAGAGAAGGAGGTCACAATATTCAGGAGAATGTTATTACAAGGAGATATAAAGCTGGAATTATCAATCTTTTTAACATTTATCTTCCGATTTGTGATTATTGGATGTTATTCGACAATTCTTTGACTCCTTCAGAGTTAATTGCTGAGGGTTATGGTAAAGATGAAACGTCAATAAAAAATATTCGTACCTTTGAATTAATAAAAAGCTTAAGCAATGACAAGTAAAAAGAATACAGTTCGAGACAAAATACTTGACGGGCTTAAATTAACCCATCTGAGATTGATTCAAAAGAAAAAGGAACTCAATCAAGACTTAGTTATTTCAAAAGACGGAAAGGTAGTCCGAATAAAAGCTAATGATTTATAATCTTACACTTGCATCACGCATTAACGTGTCACTCATCGGATGACTCTGTTGATATCGAGCATTTTAGTCATCCGATGAGTTTTTCAACGAAACTTTATGAACGCACTACTAGTGCGATACAAATAGTATTCAGACTTTATCTAAATTGTGAAAGACTAACAGCTGTTTGAAAACTAGCATCATAGAAGGAAAAGCCTTCGAAAATGTGAAATAAGTAATTCAAAAAATCAAATTTAATAAAATCAAAAAACATGGGATACTATATTGACTTTGAGAAAATAACCATTGATAATTATCGGACAAAATTAGAAACCGCATACCTGCCACCTAGCAGAATGGCTTTAAAAGACAGATTGGATGAGCGATTTGGGTACTTCAAAAGCATTGGATTGAAAAATGTTCAGGAGTTAATTCAACTGCTAAAGAAAAAGGACAAGCTCTCGGAGCTACAAAAAGAAGAATGCTTATCGGGTGATTATTTGGCATTATTACTTAGAGAACTTAAAAGCACACTTCCAAAACCCAATAGGCTTTGCGATTTTTCAGGTATATCTCAAGAAACAATTGGTAAACTTGAAAATATTAAGATCAAGAATACAGTTAAACTATTTGACAAAGTAATTACTCCGGAAACAAGAAAAAAACTGGCAACAGAAACCGGAATAAGTAATAAAGATATATTAGAGCTTACCAAACTTACGGACTTGTCAAGAATAAAGTGGGTCGGATCAACTTTTGCCCGGATGTTATATGATTTGGGCGTTGACACTGTTGAAAAAGTAACAAAAGCGGACCCGGTTGATTTACATGCAAGGGTAAATCAATTAAGCAAAGAGAAAAACATTTATAAAGGACATATTGGTTTAAACGATATTAGAATTGTTGTAAACGTAGCAAAGGAAATACCTTTAGATATTGAATATTAACTGAAAAATATGCCTGTATACTGAGTTAGCCCAATTTAAACAAACAAATTATACCCTCTTTCATGAAAATAGAGCTGAGGTATTTTACCGGAACAGGAAATTCCCTTAAAGTTTTAGAAACATGTAATACTGTTTTCCTTGAATCAGGAAACCTTACGAACATTTCTGAGATTTCAATAAACGAAACAAGTATTCCTGACTCAGATTTGCTTGGTTTCTGTTTTCCTGTTTATGCATTTGGAATACCAAGAATATGCCGTAAATACCTAAAAAGAATTGAACGGTTCAGAAAACAACAGAAAGTCTTTATTCTGATTACCGCAGGCGACTCAGATGAATCAGGATTTGCAGTAAAAGAATGTAAAAATGTTCTAAGTAAGAAAAACTGTGAAATAGTATATACCGGAATAGTCCGGATGCCGATTAATTGGACAACTTCTCCTGTCCCCCCTTTTCCTCCTTCAAAAGAAGAAGCAATCGAAATTATCAAAGATGGTGAAACTCAAGCTCAGGAAATAGCTAAAGATATTTTAGAAGGTGTAAGAACGTATCATGATTTTAATTATCCCAAAAGATACTCTAAGGTTAAATTTTATTGGGATTACTTGTTATTTAAATACCTGGGGATTCAAAATATGTGGCGATTATTTGAGGTATATGACTCCTGCAATGGATGCCAGCTTTGTGCTAAAATTTGTCCAACAGATAGCATCAAAATCATCAATAAAAAACCTGTTTGGTCTAAAACTTGTGAGCAATGCATGAGATGCGTTAATTTCTGTCCTCAGGAATTGATTTATCAAACGCAGGGAGGGAGCACAAAAGGAAGAAATAAGTATCGCGAACCGAGTTTTAAACCCAGGCAACAAAAAAAGAATTTCTCTTGAAAAAGCTGACACCCTTAACGTTATGCAGAAATAAAGGTTTCCTCCTCGTATTCCAATAAGAAATAAAATATTGGTACACACAAATTAGCAGAAAAGCCTGGATTTGAGGTAAATAAAAATCGACTTAGCATTCATATAAGTTTTTTACTTTTTCATCGATTTAGTTTCCAAGGAAACTAAAAATCATTATCTTTGTTTCCATGGAAACTATTTTAATCACCTAACTCATGGATAAAGAACAAATCGTACCTATTATAATTGGTAAATTACTAAATATAGGAGGCCTGCTTCGCCGTGAAGGCAACCGGATGTTGCTTCCTTTTGGTTTAAACCAACAACAGTTTTCTGTTTTTTTTGAAATTGCAAAAGTTGGTAAAGTAAAACAAAAAGACATGGTTAACCGGCTCTCTCTTGAAAAAGCAAATGTTTCAAAAATCACAAAAAAGCTACAGGAAATGGAGCTCATAGTAATTACAGCCGATGATGATGATAAACGTTCTACATGGCTTTCAACTACCCTCAAAGGAGAAGGGACACTTGAGAAATGCATGAAAATATTCACTGAATGGAACAAACAGTGGTTTGAAACATTAAGTGATAAGCAGTGTCAATCAATCCTTGACAGCCTAACAATAGTCCAGACAACTTTAAATAAACAAATCGAAAAAAATAATTGCACTCAAATAAATTGAAAACATTTAAAAGCATTAAAAACCAAAATAATATGAAAAGCTTTTTGATAATCTTTTTTACCTCCATACTACTATCAAGCCTCTTGGGATGTAGTAATCAAAATTCTAAAATTCAGGAAAAAGAAATTACTTCTCTGAAAAAAAGAGTCATTAATCCATGGACTTGGCAGGATAAGTGGGGATTTGTACAGGCAAATGAAGTTACCGGAGCAAAACGTATGTTATTTTGTGCCGGGCAAATATCAGTTGATGAGAATGGGGAATTGCTTCACTCGGGAGATATGGAAAAACAACTCAATCAAATTTTGGATAATTTGGAAATATTGCTTGAGCAAGCAAATTTTAAGCTTTCAGATGTGGTAAGGTTCACCTATTATACAACTGATATAAAAGCTTTCTCGGAAGCAAACCTTGCGGTATTGGCAAACAGATTAAAAGAGAATAATTGCAGACCTGCTACCAGCCTAATTGGGGTTGCTGCGTTGGCACGACCCGATTGTGTTGTAGAGATTGAAGCGACTTTTATGGATTAAATTGGTGTTTGGGCGACATTCATAAAAAAATTGAAGTATAAAAACAATTGCAAAGTACCAATAAAATTGATCCAACACTCCTGCCAATATGAATTAAGAAAGGACCGTCTAAGTTAAATTGAGTATTTAGTGAATATTGATCCTTAAGTTGACGTCAATGAGACTTTAACGGGAAACAATAAGCATAACACAAAAAAAGGACGTCTCATTTAAAAGCTGACGTCCTTTAATTTTATACAGGAATTTGATTTCAAATTACATTTTCTCTTCTATCAGTTTTCAAATTAGTTGGCATTTAGTTTCATTGAGCCATAAGGAATATAAGCATAGACTCCATATATAATTAATTGTCTTTTAGCTCCGAACCTTCTTTAGTTTTTTTTTGATGAAAAATCTAAAGACTTTGTAATTTGAATTTCGGGAGTATTGATGTAAATATCTTGCAATTTTGAAAAATTATCCGCATCAAGCGATTTCATTAATTCACTTATCCTGTTTAGTGTTTCTATATTTTCAGCAGTTAATTGCTTATCTTCTTCAAAAGCAAAGTCCAGAACTGGTGCATATCGCGTTATTGTGTGTTCGGTTCCTAATAATGATGAGAGGTCTCCACAAAGCTTGGCAACAATTGAACCCATTCCCGAATATTTATTGGGTATTCCATACAGTCTAGAATCTATTTCCCCTTTTTGTAATTGTAACCATACTTCATTACTAAAGTCAAATTTGTCCCGACTAAAATCAACCATACCTACACTGGGGTCTACCAGCATCCAACGTTTTTCATTGTCATTCCAAACCTCACAAACTATATGACTCGCATGAAAATCAGGTATTAAATACGTAGCATGGCCATAACGAGCCCTGGCAGGAATACCGCGTGATTTTAAAATTGACATCAGTAAAATGGAATTATGCCTACATCCCAAAACTAATCGATCTTCAATTCTTCGTTCTTTCACTATGCCAGCGGAATCGTAGGATGTCAGGCCTTCTAAAATTGATTTAACACATGGATACCTAAACATTTCTTTCCATCTTTCTTTAGGGATTTGTTCACGATACTTTGGCAATTGAGCATAAGGATGAATAAACTGGGATCGAATTAAATTGCAAAGCTCTGGCAATGAATCAGGAAGATTTTCATACAAATATACATACTCGCCCGGATCTGTAAATTGACTGTACTGGCGATAGAAATCTAATAACTCCGAGTTATTTTTTATGGTGGCATTTTTCAGATTCTGCCCACCTGGCTTGTGCTGGAAATCTTGTGACCAACTAATTTCAACTAAAATGGAAATAAAAAAAATAAATACGATGATTCTCATTACAAATAAAGTTAAAGTAGTTTATAAAATAAACCAAATAGAAAAAAATTTATTTAGGATTGATATAACTTTTCAAATTGTTCACATAGTTTTCAAATGCTTCCATTCCTTTTTTGGTTATGGACAAAGAAGTATTTGGATAGTTATTTATAAAGGATTTTTCAACCTTAACATATCCAGCATCTTGTAGTTTTTTAATCTGGATACTTAAATTACCTGATGTAGCCTTAGTTTCTTCCTTGATAAAGCTAAAATTCGCCTCTTCTACTGACATTAAAATCGACACAATAGATAAACGCAGTTGCGAATGTAATATGGGATCTAAATCTTTAAACATTTTCTTTTCTTCGAGCATTATTAAGCAATATACCTGGGATTGTTAAAGCAAATGATCCTATTGCCATAACTAAATAAAGATAATGATCATGAACATAAAAAGTAGCAAATGCAAATAAGTTCAGCATTACCCCACTTATAATAAGTGGCTTAAATTTAATGGATATTCCGGCAAGAAAAATAAAAAAAGCAAGGAAAATTAAAAATACCGGAGCAGTAGCATCACCAATTTTCTGTGAGAAGAAAAAACCTAATATCATAAAATTCAATCCAATTAACCACCCCATCTTTCCCAGTATATTTCCAATGAGTGTTTTAGGTAACTTTTTCTTTTTATATTCCTTCCAAATGTATACGGTCATATATATAGCCCCAAGTGGATATAAGAAACTCGGATACCAGTGGATCTTGTAATATTCAAAATTGTAGAGAGTAAATTGACTCATCGCTACAACGAAGGTTAATAAACCCCAAAAAATAAGTATATGCCCGTTGTTTTTAAACCTTTGTTTCATCTCCTCTATTGTCTTTGTAATCAACAATAGACTTTCTTCAGGTGTTAATGTAGAATTTTTCATTTCTTAAAAGTTTATTCCATTTTATTAGTTTATAAATCAATTTAAATTCAAATATAAACCAGTTTATATTATAAACCAAATAATTTTATTCTTTTGTTAAAATACTTCTGCTTTAAACAAAAAAAAGGACGTCACTTGAAAAAGTTGACGTCCTTAATTTATGAAGTAATAAGATTTCAAGTTATATTTTCTCTTCAACCAGTTTTAAAATTAGCTGCTCTTTTGTTTCGGCCTGAAAAAGAATCTCGCCTGCTTCATGCTTCAGCTTAGCTGCTTTTACTTTATCTTTAAAGTCAGCTAAATTAATCAGCACATTAAGGTAAGCCCCTTGCACTGCCGTACGTGCACACAAAGCCCCTACCCCGGCATCTGATACTGAGTTTGGGTTACCGATTTCAGCCATTGCCTGTAATACTTCCATTGATTCAAAAGCAGTCTTCATAACTTCAAGCGGGGTTAAAATTGCATTCAAAGTCGCATCTTGAATGGCCTGCATCCGTGCAGCTTTTTCTTCTTCTGTTCCTTTTGGTAAACCGAAAGCTGCCATAATTTGGTTAAAAGCGCTCGTATCTTCATCGACCAGTCTTAATAACTTTTCCTGGTAACACTTTCCCTTTTCTGCCCAATCTGAAAACTCTTCCCAACGCTCATCCCAACCTCGCTTATGTGATGAAAGGTTGGCCACCATACTTCCCAAAGCAGCTCCCATGGAACCAACATATGCTGAGATGGAACCACCACCAGGAGCCGGAGACTCAGACGCAGTTTCCTCCATAAAGGTTTTCAAAGACATATCCTTTAACTGAAGCTCATCATCTTCAAGCATGTACTCTATAATGCGTTCGCGGGGATTAAATTCCCCCAGCTCATCCAAGCCCATTGATTTAATGGCTATTTTGATTATCTCATCATCAGAGATACCCGTTGAGCGTTCCTGCTTTTTAAGAAAGTATTTACCGGCATCAAGCATGGCCTGCAAAGGAATTAGCCCAACCAGCTCGGACCCGGTCACACGCATACCTCTTCTTTCAGCGCTTTTACAAACCTCATCAAAAGCAATATGTACCGGAGTTACCGTAATATCTGTCAGGTTCATTGATATCTGGGCAATACCATATTCTTCGATATACCACCCAATCGCACGAACTTTCTTCAAAGTTCCCGGAACACGAATTGGTTCACCATTCCCATCTTTTACAATCTTTCCGGTAATTGGATTGCCTTCACGCTTTACACGACCAGCTTCCCGAACATCAAAAGCAATGGAGTTTGCACGGCGGGTTGATGTGGTATTCAGGTTTACATTGTAAGCAATCAGGAAGTTCCTTGCGCTAACTGCTGTTGCTCCGGCAGATGCATTAAACTCAGCAGGGCCAAAATCAGGTTTCCAACGTGGATCTTTCAATTTTTCAGGCAAGCCTTCATATTCCCCCGAACGACAATTAGCCAAACTTTTGCGTTCTTCAGCCTGGGCAGCAAATTCGTAGCAATAAACAGGAATGTTAAGCTCCTCTCCCACGCGCTTTGCCAATTTATGAGCATATTCCACGGTTTCTTCCATGCTAATGTTTGCAATAGGAACCAACGGACAAACATCAGTTGCCCCAAAGCGGGGATGCTCCCCTGTGTGCTTGCTCATATCAATTAAATCAGAAGCTTTTTTTACACCTCGAAAAGCAGCTTCAATAACATCATCAGGTGCACCAACAAAAGTAACCACTGTCCTATTGGTTGCTTTCCCCGGATCAACATTAAGCAATTTTACACCTTCAACACTTTCAATAGCATCCGTAATTTGCTTAATGACCTGAGGATTCCGTCCTTCACTAAAATTAGGGACACATTCTATCAATTGATTCATATCTCTCTTGTTTTAAGTCGTTTGCGATTAGTTATTATTGATGTTAAACTTTTTCTTATTCCCGTAAAAACAATAGTACAAGTTAAAAAAAGAAGCCTGAGAAATAAACTGCCAAAAATCATGAGATCAACTCATTTATATTTCCCTGCAAAAAAATGACAACTAAAAATAGGAGGATAATAGAATACGTGAGTTTTGTTATTTGGAATTTGGAATTTGGAATTTAACAATTCTGCTAAATATCATATGGACACTTGTTGTTTTGTTCCTATTTTTGGGGTTCAAAATTTTAATCCATGCTAAAGAAAATACCACATACTTACGTCATCGTTTTTTACCTTATTTTATTATCTGCTGCCATGACCTGGTTTATACCCGGTGGGGCATTTGAACGGGAAACTGTTTTGGTCAATGGCATTGAACGGGAAATTATTAAAAATGACTCTTTTCATTATACAGAAAGCAATCCGCAAACATGGCAGGTATTTTCAGCTTTTTTTGATGGCTTCGTAAACACTGCTGATATTATTGTTTTTATCCTGATGATTGGAGGGGCATTTTGGATTATGAACGACAGCAAAGCTATTGATGTTGGTATTCATTCTTTTTTGCAATCATCTAAAAAACTGGAACGAAGGAAATGGATTAAAAAGATTGGTGTAGACAACCTGATCTTTTGCCTGATTATGCTCATATTTAGCTTATTCGGTGCTGTATTTGGCATGAGCGAAGAAACCATTGCCTTCACGATTATTTTTGTGCCCCTGGCAATTTCAATGGGCTATGATTCAATTTTAGGTGTTAGCCTGTGTTTTGTTGCTGCAGGGCTTGGCTTTGCCGGAGCAACCCTTAACCCATTCACAATCGGAATTGCTCAGGGATTATCTAACTTACCTCTTTTCTCCGGAATTGAATATCGCTTTTTTTGCTGGGTAGTATTAAATATCATTGGCTTTACCTACATTCTTACCTATGCAAGAAAAATTAAAAAAGACCCAACACGCTCCAGGGTTTATAAAGATGATGCTATTTGGAGGAAGAAAAGTAACTCACATCCGGATGAGCTAAAGCATTTTGTTCCCAAACAAGCCTGGATAGTATTTATTTTTACAAGCTTAGTGCTGGTTGCTTTTTCAATAAGCCACCCAATTTCTACCCTGAATATTGGTAACAGCTCTGTTTCATTTCCTGCAATGCCGGTAGCTGCAGGTGCATTTATCGTTTTTAGCCTGCTATCCCTACGTAAAACTGTTCACTATTTCATTTTAAACCTGTTGATTTTCACCATTGTATTTTTGATTATTGGTGTGATGGGATATGGCTGGTATGTAATGGAAATCGCTACACTTTTTCTTGCAATGGGCCTGGCATCCGGTATTTCAATGGGGCGAAAAGCAAACGAGCTTGTAAAGCTATTTATAGATGGAGCAAAAGATATTTTGTCTGCAGCTATGATCGTCGGTCTGGCAGGAGGAATCATTGTGGTTCTTGAAAATGGGAAAATTATAGATACCATTTTATTTGGGCTTTCAGAAACGATGAGCGGACTTGGAAAAGTTTCATCTGTAGGTATGATGTATATGATTCAAAATGTGCTAAATGTTTTCATTCCTTCAGGTTCAGGCAAAGCTGCTCTAACGATGCCCATGATGTCGCAGTTTTCAGATTTAATTGGAATTTCAAGGCAGGCAACAGTTATGGCTTTCCAGTTTGGAGATGGCTTTACAAATATGATTACACCAACTTCAGGGGTACTGATTGGTGTGCTTGGGGTTGCGAAGGTTCCCTATGAAAAGTGGTTTAAGTGGGTAGCACCGCTTATATTAATTTTGTTAATTGTGGGCTTCCTGTTACTTATCCCAACAGTAACCATGCAGTTAAATGGGTTCTAATAATTTTTTATCAAATTGAAAAAGGGAGTGTAGAAATTGGGAATCTGTTATTAGCAATAGGATTTAGAACTGAAGTTTGGACTAATTACCAATGACCAGTGACTAATCTTTAGCTTTTGCGAATACGTTTGACAAACTCTTTATCACCAACACGAATCTTTAAAAGGTATATTCCGGTTCGTAATGATTTAAACTGAAGTTTTACTTTATGATCTCCCGGAAACAGCTGCTGTGCTTCCCATTCCTGTATTTTATTGCCCAAAATATCTATCAACTGAAATCTTGCAATCGCATAATCTTCAAGCGATATTTCAACATAAACAAAGCTATTAACCGGATTTGGGTAAACCTTTTCAACTTTAACGGTTTCTTGCTCAATCTGTACCGGATTTTGTGCATACGAAAAGTTAACAATCAGCAGGATAATGAATATAGCAGGTAGAATTATTCTCATGGTTTATTTGTTTTCACATTTTACTGACAAGAATTATTCCAAAAAGTTGCAACCCGCTTTCAGGTTTTCTTAAAAATACAAGTTTTGCGATACTATTATGTAAACAAGATATTTCTTAATGAATTCTAAACAAGTGAACGATTCGTTATTAAACTACAAACTTAAATAATTAAAAAACAACCAATTAAAAAAGTCTATTTTTCATAACTCTTGTTAACAAACCTAACTATTTAGAACCCAATTAAATTAAATAATTCATTGTTTAATCTATAGTTCATTGATAAATTTGAGAACAACTCATTAAAATAAGAAACCATGATTAGGCAATTGACATTTCTTTTACTTTTTACTTTAATTCTAAGTACAGCTATTGCTCAGGAAGCAACTCAATGGAGAGGTGCTAATTCAGAAGCAAAATACGAAGTAAACAACTTGCTTCAAAAGTGGCCTGAAACAGGACCAGAAATCTTATGGACTTTTGAAAAACTTGGTGAAGGACATTCATCACCTGCTTTTGCAAATGGCAAAATTTACTGTACTGGTATGCTGGATGGCCAGGGAATACTTTTTATTTTTAATGAAAACGGAACACTCGAAAAGAAATATAATTATGCGAAGGAATGGGACAAAAGTTATGATGGCACCAGGTCAACACCGACAATTGTTGATAACCGGGCATATTTATACACCGGGCACGGAGAAATAATTTGCCTGAACCTAACTGATGGAAAAAGAATATGGACAAAGAATATTTCTGATTATAATGGGAGAAACATTCATTGGGGAGTAACTGAATCATTGCTTGTTGATGGTGAAAAACTTTTTGTTAGTGTGGGTGGAGAAGAAAATAATATTGTTGCCCTTGATCGTATTACAGGAAATACCATTTGGTCTTCTGCTGCAAAAAAGGAAAAATCGTCCTATTGTACCCCAAAAATCATTAATTTTCCATCCCGTAAACTTTTTGTTACCCATACAGCACATCATATCATCGGACTTGATGCTTCAAACGGGAAAATGCTTTGGAGTTATCCGCATACCAATCAATACTCAATTCATCCAAATACGGTTATTTACGACAACAACGCATTATTATGCTTTAGTGGTTATGGACAAGGCTGTGTACGTTTAAATTTAACTGAAGACGGCTCCGCAATTGAAAAAGCATGGAGCACTGAGAAAATGGACAACCAGATGGGTGGTGCAATTATTCATGACGGATATGTCTATAGCTCTGGTCATAGAAAAAGAGGCTGGTACTGTCTTGACTGGGAAACAGGAGAAGAAAAATTTAAAAGCACTGAGTTAGGAAATGGTGTTATTATTATGGCCGGAGATAAATTCATTATCTATTCCGATCGGGGTGAACTTGCTTTGGTTAACCCCAATCCGGAGAAATTAGATATTATTTCAAAAACCAAAGTCCAGCATGGTTCTGCACAACACTGGGCACATCCGGTTGTGCACAATAATGTGTTGTACGTACGTCATGGAAATGCTTTGATTGCTTATAAAATTTCAAAATAGAAAACAAAAACCAGCCGAAAACAATGAAATCAAGATTATTATCTATAGTACTGATTCTTGTTTGTCCATTACTGATAAACGCACAGGTTTTTCAATTCCGAGGGCCAAACCGTGATGGCAAGTTTGAATGTACTAATTTGCTCAAAGAATGGCCGAAGAATGGTCCTGAGCTTTTTATGGAAGTAGATAGTTTAGGAAAAGGGTTTTCTTCCGTAATTGCAACCGATAAATACATTTATGTAACCGGAATGATCGATACATTGGATTACCTGACATGCATTGATTATGATGGAAATAAAAAGTGGCAAATTCCATATGGTGAAGCATGGAAGAAATCATTTCCTGACACCAGAAGTTCTGTTACAGTTGAAGATGATCGAATCTATGTAATTAGCGGCATTGGGGAACTGGTTTGCATGAATGCTGAAACCGGAAATATTTCCTGGAAAAAAAATGTAGACAAAGACTATGCTTCAGACTGGCATATTTGGGGTGTTTCAGAATCCCCTTTGATCATTGACAATATGGTAATCTGTTCCCCCGGGGGAAAAGAAACATCAATTGTCGCATTTGACAAACTTACAGGTGAAGAGATATGGAAAACTGAATCAGTAGGCGGACAGAGAGCTTATAGTTCCCCTACCATATATGAATACAACGGTAGTCGTTACATTTTGGCGAATACAGCCAATTATTTAATGGCTATTCGTCCTGAAAACGGTGAGGTTGTGTGGAGGTATAATTATTATGAACTAGCTGATTGGAAGTGGCAATCCGGCCTGATCTGGACCAATATACCTACGTGGAAAGACAATCAGATTTTCCTTTCAATGGGATATGATTACCCTGCTGTAATGTTAGAAGTTGATTCTCTTGGAACTTCAGTTTCTGAAAAATTTGTTGACCAAACTATTGACAATCACCATCACGGACTTATTGAGCATGATGGCTATCTTTACAGCTCAATTTGGAAAAGTAACCGAACCGGTAAGTGGGCTTGTATGAATTGGTTAACCGGTGAGATTGAATACGTAAATGAATGGGTGAATAAAGGATCGATGGTTTATGCCGATGGGATGTTATATTGCTATGAAGAAAAAAGTGGTAACGTAGGGCTTGTTAAGCCTGACCCTAAGGGTTTTGAAGTAGTCAGTTCATTTAAAGTTGAAAAAGGCAGTGGCCCTCACTGGTCTCATCCGTATATTTACAATGGAAAATTATTCCTGCGACACGGCAATGTAATGCAGGTTTATAATATTGCAAGTTCTGGTAAATTAGTTTTATGAAACTTCTGGTAATTCTTATACAAATTATTCTGATATTTCCTTTTACATTGAATGCTCAGATTGCTCAATTCAGGGGACCGGAAAGAAACGGGAAGTTTCCAGATACAAATTTATTGAAAGAATGGCCGGAAAATGGACCCGAATTATTGCTTGAAGTAGATAGCCTTGGAAAAGGATATTCATCGGTGATTGCAAATGATGAAGCAATTTTTGTTACCGGAATGATTGATACCATGGACTATCTTTCCTGTATCGGTTACAACGGACATATTAAGTGGCAAATCGCTTACGGGGAATCCTGGAAAAAATCATTCCCAAACTCACGTTGTTCACCAACCATTGATGGCAACCGGGTATATGTAACCAGTGGAATTGGTGAACTGGCCTGCATCAATGCTGAAAACGGTGAAATATTCTGGAAAAGAAATGTAGATAAAGACTATTCGGCAAACTGGCATGTCTGGGGAGTATCTGAATCCCCTCTTATAGTTGATGACATGGTAATTTGCTGCCCCTCAGGAGATCAGGTCTCAATCGTAGCTCTGGATAAAATGACCGGAAAAGAAAAATGGAAGAGTAAACCCATTGGGGGCAAACGGGCATATTCTTCCCCAACATTATATGAGTATAATAATACCCGGTATATTTTAGCAAATACTGCAAACGAGTTAATGGCTATTAACCCGGATGATGGCGAAATTATCTGGAGATACAATTATTTTAATGCAGGCAATTATATACGAAGGCCCAATCTGGTTTTTACCAATACCCCTCTTTGGAAAGAAGATCAGGTTTTTTTATCAAAAGGGTATAATTTCCCGTCAGTAATGCTTAAAATTGATCAACATAAAAAGTCAGTTTCTGAAAAATTCAAAAATGACACCTTAGACAATCATCATCATGGTTTAGTAGAAGTTGACAATTATATTTACGCTTCGAATTGGGATGGAAACCGTAATGGGAAATGGGTTTGCATGAATTGGCATACCGGGGAAATAAAATATGAGCATGAGTGGAAAAACAAAGGTTCAATAATTTATGCTGACGGGATGCTGTATTGCTATGAAGAAAAAAATGGTTTCATAGGTTTGGTAAAAGCTAATCCTGATGAATTTGAACTGGTAAGCTCATTTCAATTTACAAAAGGTGATGGGCCGCATTGGTCCCATCCGTATATTTATAATGGGAAACTGTTCCTGCGCCGTGGCAATGTGATGCAGGTCTATAATATCGCAAAAGGAAATTGAATTTGAAATCTAAAAATATAGTTGTTGGAATCGCTATTGCGATTGGGTTTGCTGGTATTGTTTTTTGGTTGGTAAAAGACCCCACATCATCATTTCAAGCCAGCATTCCGGGAGAGGATAACAGGCAATCAGCCGGAGTGATTGAAGAAATCATTCGAATCGGAGAAAAATTCATCAAGTTTGAAAATAGGTCAACTGAAATGAATGGAACCTGGACCCGGTTTCGGGGAAGTGATTTTGACAACATCAAAAAAGACACTGCGCCATTAAAAGATTCATGGTCAGAGGAAGAACCACAAATTCTGTGGTCACTTGAACTGGGTGAAGGCCATGCAGGGCCAGCCATTTACAAAGGGCAGGTTTACTTGTTGGACTATGATGAAGAAAAACGTGAAGATGCGTTACGGTGTTTTTCCCTGGAAGATGGCAAAGAAATCTGGAGACGATCTTATGGTGTGCATGTAAAGCGGAACCATGGGATGTCCCGTACAGTTCCTGCAGTTACGGAAGATTATGTACTTAGCATTGGGCCTCGTTGCCATGTTATGTGCGTTGAACGTAAAACAGGGAACCTGCTTTGGGGACTCGATATGATGAAAGAATACGGAACTGAACTTCCACAATGGTATACTGCACAATGTCCGTTAATTGATGGTGATAAAGCCATACTTTCCCCGGGAGGATCAGCAATTATGATTGCCGTTGATATTGAAACCGGGGAAAAAATATGGGAGGCTCCCAATACAATGCAATGGAAAATGTCGCATTCTTCCATTATGCCTATGACCTTGAATGGAAAGAAAATGTACGTGTACAGTGCTGATGGTGGAATTTGCGGGGTTTCTGCAGAAGGGGATGATGAAGGTCAGGTGCTTTGGCAAACCAATGAATGGAACCATTCGGTAGTTGCCCCCTCCCCTGTTATTTTTGAAGATGGCCGTATTTTCCTGACTGCCGGTTACGGAGCTGGAGGAATGATGCTTAAAGTAACGCCCGATGGTGAAAAGTTTAAAACTGAAATACTTCAGGAGTATAAACCCAAAGAAGGCCTGGCAAGCGAACAACAAACACCAGTTGTCTGGCAAGAGCACATGATCGGTATTTTACCTAAAGATGCAGGGGCAAACCGAAACCAATTGGTATGTGTACATCCGGATGATGTTACTAAAATGGTATGGACCTCAGGAAAAACCAACCGTTTTGGTTTGGGACCGTATATAATTGCAGATGAGAAAATGTACATTTTGAGCGACGATGGGACATTAACAATGATCAAGCCTGATAAGGACCAATACATTCAGCTTGCCCAAAAGAAAATTATTGATGGTCATGATGCATGGGCCCCGCTTGCCATTGCCGACGGAAGGCTTTTAATGAGAGATGCAAAAACAATGGTATGCCTGGATATTGGGGAATAGATACTGGATGCTGGATATTAGATACTGGATATTGGAACTTCCAGATAAAGTTGTGGATAATGAATATGAACAAATATACAGATAGGTAAAACCCGAAACCCGAAACTCGCCTGCCTACCGTTAGGTAGGTAACGCGCAATACGTAACACGAAAATGAAAAACAAAAAAATAATCAATATCCTTTTAATTGTAATGGCAATTGCTATTGCTGTTATTATTGTACGTGATTTTACGGTTAATAAAAAAGGAAAGAATATTGAAAACCCTTATGCTTACGACATTAGTGAGTACACCAAAGTGGATCCTTCTGAAATACTATATTCCGAAATAAAAACCATTCCATTAAATATTTCCACGCCGAAAGGGATTACGATATGGAAAGACACCCTTATTTTAGTTGCCGAAGATTTTCTGATTCAACTCAATAAGAATGGGGAGCAACTGGGAAAAACAATTTTATCTTCTTCCCCTACCTGTGTTACTACTTCTTTAAATGGTGACATATGGGTTGGTTTTCGTAATAAAGTTTCTGTTTTTGACAAGGATGGAAAATCAATACAAAACTGGACTTCGTTTGGTGATCGTTCAGTGATTACTTCACTGGCTGTCTCTAACGACTTTGTTTATGTTGCTGATGCAGGCAACCGGGTTATTTATAAATGCTCCAAAGACGGCAAAATTATCTCACGGATTGGAGAAAAAAATGATGATAAAGCTGTTCCCGGATATGTGATACCCAGTCCGTATTTTGATGTTGCTTTAAGCGAAGAAGGTTATCTGTGGGCAGTTAACCCCGGTCGTCACAGTTTTGAAAACTATACTGCTGATGGAGCTATGCGTTCAAGCTGGACTAAATCTTCCGTAAAAACAGAAGGATTTAGTGGATGTTGCAATCCTTCACACATGGCGATTATGAATGATAATTCGTTCGTTACCAGCGAAAAAGGTATTTTTAGAATGAAAATATATGATCAGCACGGCGAATACATGGGGGTAGTTGCAGCACCTGATCAATTTGATGAAGACGGCTTGCCGGCAGAAGTTGCTGTAGATGAAAATGGCCTGATCTACGCTTTAGACTTCAACCGCAAACAAATTCGTATTTTTCAGTTGAAAGAAAATGGATAGAAAAGAATTTATAAGAAGAGGGATTCAACTAAGCATTTTTACCGGGATGCTTGCAGGAACCGGACTTTTAATTAGTCAGAAGAAGGTTGATTTTACCTGTTCTGAAAATGTACAATGCAAGGCTTGCTCTAAATACAAGAAATGTAATTTGGATAAAGCTTTAGAGAGTAAGAAGAATGAGTAATAAAGAAAAAAATAAAAGTAATCGTCGGGAATTTATCCAGAAAGGTATGCGCCTTTCTCTTGGACTTTCTATAGCAGGAGTGGCTGGTATTTCAGCTCTTAGGGTAAATGCAGATGATTATGTTTGGCAGTTAGACCCATTTAAGTGTGTCTCCTGCGGAAGATGTGCTGATCATTGCGTAGTGAGCCCTTCTGCCGTGAAGTGTGTACATGCTTACGCCCTTTGTGGCTATTGCGACTTATGCGGAGGTTACCTGAAACCAAATGCCAATGAATTGTCAACTGCTGCTGAGAATCAACTTTGCCCGACTGCTGCCATTAAAAGAAAATTTGTAGAAGAACCTTATTTTGAATATGAAATTATTGAAGATTTATGCTTTGGATGTGCTAAATGCGTTGCCGGCTGTACAGCTTTCGGAAACGGCTCATTGCATTTACAGGTACGTCATAATTTGTGCGTAAATTGTAATGAATGTTCAATCGCCAGGGTTTGTCCTGCTGATGCATTTGAAAGGGTTCCTGCCAGCCAACCCTATTTAATTAAGGGAGACTTTACTGCCGGAGATGACCACGCCTAAAAAAACCAAATGACGAAATTGAAGCACTTTTTAATAACGCTAAGCTTATTTCTTATAAACCTGCCGCTTTGGGCCCAGGCACAGCAGCGCTTTCCCAAACCGGAATTTGAAACAGGTTACGTACAACCGCCCACTACAACCCCTGATCCAAGGGCTTTATTTTTAGAATACCTTGATGTATTTGTTTTGATTGCTGCACTAGCCATTGTAAGTTGGCTGGCATTGAAAAAACGTTCACGCTCAGGAATTTTCTGGATGTCAGTTTTCTCCTTGCTTTATTTTGGATTTTACAGGGAAGGCTGCATTTGCTCGATTGGAGCCATTCAAAATGTAGCACTGGCTATTGCCGATCCTACTTATGTGCTTCCGCTAAGTGCCCTGTTATTTTTTATTATTCCACTGGCTGTTGCACTTTTCTTCGGAAGAACATTTTGCGCCGGGGTTTGTCCTTTGGGCGCCATACAGGATTTAGTTGCATTCCGGCCCATTGAACTTCCCAAATGGTTGCAAAAAGTATTGGGTCTGATACCCTACCTATATCTGGCACTGGCAATTTTGTATGTCGTCACAAAATCTGATTTTATTATTTGCAGATACGACCCGTTTGTAGGTATCTTCAGATTTGATGCAGAATTTCAAATGCTACTGCTAGGTGGATTATTCTTGCTAGTGGGTGTTTTTGTTGCCCGCCCATATTGTCGTTTTTTCTGTCCTTATGGAGTGCTGCTCGGTTGGATGTCAACCTTTTCAAAAAAGCATTTGACCATCACCCCTTCAGCATGTATTCAGTGCAAACTATGTGCCAACTCTTGTCCATTTGGGGCTATTGAAGAACCAACACCTGCTGGCAGTAACCGCAAACAGGATGTAAAACGTTTCATGGTTTATCTGCTTTTCATTCCGCTATGGATAGGACTTGGGGGATTATCCGGTTCTATGCTGCACGTTCCTTTATCAAAAATGAATAAAACAGTTTATTTAGCCAATGAACTGGTTGAAAATCCGGAACTAATCAATGACCAGGAACACATTGATGTTGTAACTTTTATGCAATCCGGGAAGAGCATGGATGAATTAGTGATTGAAGCCAAACAAATTCAAAGCCAGTTTTACTGGGGAGGATGGATTATGGGTGCTTTTATGGGGCTGGTAATCGGGTTAACCTTAGTAAAGCTATCCTCTCACCGAAGCAGGCAAGATTACGAAACAGATAAAACAAATTGTTTAAGCTGTGGGCGATGTATGGACTATTGCCCGGTGAAAGTGAACGATAAAATGCTAATTATGAGTAAAAAATAATTATTTACTCACCCCGATCACACCTTCGGCGTGACCACCCCTCTCTACCTGTAGAGAGGGGAAGGGGGAGAGTCAAAGAATAAACGTTTTAATATTATAAGTAACAAGAATCTAATATCCAGAATCAAGTATCTAACATCTAGTAACCAGAAAATGACAATACCAACAAAAGACAAAATAAATATTGCAAAAACGATAGCCTGGATAGCGAGCGGTTTTAGCATTATTATTTGTGTAATGCTAATCGCCAATTACCTTCAGTTTAAAAGTGTTGATCCGCTTGAAAGTGATGCGTTAAATACCTTAGTGGAAAGACTACACGATACCCCCCGGGACGAAGCATTAAAAGAAGATATACGTGCATTGGATTTGCTTATTCGCAAAGCTTATTTCACCAGCCAGTGGCAAATTCGTATCGGAGCATATTTATTAGTGTTTGGTATTATTATTTTTATTCTGGCAATCCGTTATCAAAATTCATTAAAATCAAAATTAGATGAACTGGAAGGAATTGAAAAGAATCCGTTCCTCGATAAACAATTAGCCAGAAAGTGGGTGGTTTATGTTGGTGCCGGACTTGTTGTACTGGCTCTTTTATCTGGTTTTCTTTCTTATAATGCCCTTGATACTTATGAGCCTGAATTGATAGCTGATTCTGCAGTTACACCAGAAACCACTCAACCAGATCAGGAAGTTGTGGTTAATGAACCCGGTACAGAAAGTGCCGAGGCTCAAACTGCCCCAATAGTTGAAAATGAAGTTCGGGAACAACAAGAAAGCACAACTACAGAAACTTCCCAGTCTGAAACAAAAACGGAACAAGAACAAAAAACCCAACCAGTAGAAAAACCGTTATCGGGAACTGCTTCAAAAATAGTTTCTCAAGAAGAATTGAATAAAAATTACCCATTCTTCCGTGGTGCCCTGACTAATGGAATTGCATTCCAAACAAATATACCTGAGACTTGGGATGGTGCAAATGGTGAGAATATTCTTTGGAAAATTAAGCCTCCTAAACATGGTTACAATTCCCCAATTATCTGGGGTGACAAACTATTTATTACCGGTGCTGATGAAGAAGCCCGCCAGGTTTATTGCTACAACAAAAATACAGGTGATCTAATTTGGCAGGTTAATGCCGACAATATTCCGGGATCACCTGCAACAATGCCACAAACAACCGATGACACAGGCCTTGCGGCACCTTCTGTAGCCACGAACGGACAAGCTGTTTTTGCCATTTTCGGAAGTGGTGATCTAATATCGCTCGACATGGATGGCAAGCGACTTTGGGCAAAAAACCTGGGTGTACCTGATAATCATTACGGACATTCTTCTTCTCTCATTATTTATAAAGACAAGCTCATTGTTCAGTACGACACCAACAAAGGAGGAAAAGTGTTCGCATTCAACACCTCAACAGGGGAAAAGGCTTGGGAAAAAGTTAGAACCGGTGTCCGAATTTCATGGGCTTCACCGGTATTAATAGACTCTGGAGAAGGTGCTCAACTGATTTTATCTGCTGAACCACTTGTCATTTCCTATAATCCGGATACCGGAGAAAAGCTTTGGGAAGTCGACTGTATGATGGGCGAAGTTGGACCTTCGGTTGGTTATGCTGATGGAATAGCTTATGCTGCAAATGAATATGCAACACTCGCGGCAATTGATGTTAAAACCGGTGAAACCATTTGGGAAGAAAGTGAGTACCTTCCTGAAGTTTCCAGCCCGCTTGCAGCCGATGGACTATTGATTATTGCCACCAGTTACGGAGTCATCGCTTGCTACGATGCGAAAGACGGGACAAAATACTGGGAGCAGGAATGTGATGACGGTTTTTATGGTTCACCGATGCTAGCAGATGGAAAAGTTTACATCATTGATATGAGTGGTAAAACACACATTTTTAAATTGGCAAAAGAATATCAATTGGTTGCCGAGCCTGAATTAGGGGAAAAAGCAGCTTGCACACCTGCATTTTCAGATGGTAAGATTTATTTAAGAGGATTTGAAAACTTATACTGCATTGGGAAATAACTGAAAGCTCGAAGTTTGAAGCCAGAAGCTGGAAGTTTTGATTCATGATAAAAAAAGAAATGACAGAAGAAAATAAAAATATCATACTACTCACTGATGAAATTATTGCTGAAAAGGGCAATACCAAAAAGGCTTTGATTCCAATCTTGCAAGCTATTCAGGATGAATTTAACTATTTACCTGAAGAATCGCTTAGAAGATTAGCAGACATCACAGCTATTACCCCCGCAGACATAACCGGAGTTGCCAGTTTTTATCATCAATTCAGGATGCAACCCGTCGGGGAGCACATGATAAAAATATGTATCGGAACCGCCTGCCATGTAAAAGGGGCCATGCAGGTTTATGATGCATTTAAACGCCATTTCAATTTTAAAGATGGAAATATTACTTCGGAAGATGGTAAATATACATTGGACAAAGTATCATGTCTTGGCTGCTGTACCTTAGCCCCGGTTGTGCAGATTGATGATGTTACTTACGGGCATGTCACTACTGATATGATTGAAACTGTCATTCATGATTTTGAAAGTCAGGCAGGTAAAACAGGAAAGAAAAAAGCATTCAGAAAAAAAGGTGAATCTGAATTTCAGGGTGAAATTAGAATTGGCTTAGGTTCTTGCTGTGTGGCCAGTGGTAGCGACGATGTAAAAAAAGAAATTGAAGAATCAGTTGTTGGAACAGGCATTAATGTACAGCTTAAACATGTTGGTTGTGTGGGCATGTGCCACCAGGTTCCTTTGGTTGAAGTGATTGACGAAAACAAACAGAGCAAACTTTATGCAAAAGTAAAACCACAGGAAGTTCGTCAAATAATTGATACACATTTCAAACCAGATAGTCTGTTTAAACGGGTTACAAACAAAGCTTATAAGCTGCTTGAGAAAGTGCAGACCGATGAAGTTTGGGAACCCGTTGAACGTTATTCCATTGATGTTCGCGATGAAATGGTTTCCAATTTTCTGGATCGGCAAATACCAATTGCAACAGAACACCGTGGGATTATTAATCCATTGGATATTGAAGAATATAAAAGGAATGATGGATTTCAGGCTTTAGCCGAAGCGTTGAAACTGGAAGATGAGCAAATCATTCAAAAGGTAAAAGAAAGCGGATTGCGTGGTCGTGGTGGTGCGGGCTTTTTAACCGGAATGAAATGGGAGCTGACCAAAAATGAAGCTGGTGACAAAAGGTATCTGATTTGCAATGGCGATGAAGGTGATCCAGGTGCTTTTATGGATCGAATGCTTTTGGAATCCTATCCATACCGCGTGATTGAAGGAATGCTAATTGCTGCAAAAGCCGTTCAGGCTGATGAAGGTTATTTTTACATCCGGGCAGAATATCCACTGGCAGTTAACCGAATCCGCCAGGCATTAATTAATTGTCGTGAGCAAAACTTTTTGGGAGATAACATATTAGGTTTCGGTTTTAGCTTCGATATCCAAATTTATGAGGGAGCTGGTGCTTTTGTTTGTGGAGAAGAAACAGCACTGATTGCTTCCATTGAGGGCAACCGTGGTTTTCCAAGGGTACGTCCGCCATTCCCGGCAAAAAAAGGGCTATGGGGGCAACCTACCCTGATCAACAATACTGAAACTTTTTCCATGGTTCCTTATATTTTCAAAGAAGGAGAAAATCAATTTAACCAAATTGGCACCAACGATTCGAAAGGAACTAAAGTCTTTTCTCTTGCCGGAAAAGTAAACCGTGGCGGATTGATTGAAGTTCCAATGGGAATCACTATTCGTGAAATTGTTGAGGAAATCGGGGGCGGTGTTCAGAATGGCAAAAAGTTTAAAGCGGTTCAGGTTGGAGGCCCTTCCGGCGGTTGTATTCCGGCAGAACTATACGATACGCCAATCGATTATCAATCGCTCATTGAAGTTGGTGCAATGATGGGTTCAGGCGGCTTAGTGGTGCTTGACGAAACCGACTGCATGGTAGACATTGCCAGGTATTTCCTTTCTTTCACCCAGGATGAATCTTGTGGAAAATGTACCTTCTGCCGTGTTGGTACAAAGCGCATGCTTGATATTCTGAACCGCATTACAGAAGGAACGGGAACAAAGAAAGACTTGGAAGAGCTGAAGTATTTGGCAGACTGGACCCAAAAAGGAAGTTTGTGCAACCTGGGAAAATCGGCTCCAAATCCGATCATCACAACATTGAAATATTTTTACGAGGAATATGAAGCTCATATTGAAGGCTGTTGTCCGGCTGGAAAATGTGCAGGCTTAATAGAATATTCAATCAACGATGAATGCATTGGCTGTACCAAGTGTGCACAAAAATGTCCGGTTGATGCCATTAAGTTTGAGCCACATAAGAAGCATGAAATAAATACCGAGTTGTGCATAAAATGTGACGCTTGCAGGCAGGTTTGCCCGGTTGATGCGGTGATTGTTAGATGAGTTTCGGGTTGCGGGATTCGAGTTGCGGGTTACGGGTTGCAGGTTAAAGATTGGTTGTTTAGTTTATAAAAAGTAACAACTTACAATTTTATGAAAGTATATAAATATAGAGGTGATAAAGCATTATTTGAAAGGGACGTTAAGTCTTTAGTTAATAACCAAATATATGCAGCTCCCTTTACCACATTTAATGATCCGTTTAAGGGAATTTATAATGATGAAATAACACAACTTGTGAATTTTTTAGCATCAAAATTTAAGATTGATGTATCTTGGTATGATTATCTATACGACGATTTATATAGAGTACGGTGGAGAAAATCAAAAACTCCATCCTAAACATGTAACTCGAAACTTGTAACTCGAAACTTGAAAATATGAAAAGCTATAAAGACCTCGACATATATCAACTAGCTTATGGACAAGCCATCAAAGTCAACAGAATGACAATGGATTTGCTCAAATATGAACTTTACGAACAAGGAAGCCAGGTAAGAAAATCTACTAAAAGTATAAAAGATAATATTGTTGAAGGTTATGGAAGAAGAAGGTACAAGGATGATTTTATTCGGTTTTTAGTTTATGCTCATGCTTCTTGTGATGAAGCCATTTCTCAATTGACAATGATAAACGAACTGCATTTCTCAAACACTGGTTTAAATGAACTGATTGAAGAATACAACCTTTTAGGAGGAAAAATCAATAAGTTCATTCAATACGTAGAAAAGAACTGGAAAACCCCACCTCGTAACCCGTAACTCGAAACGCGCAACCCGAAACCCGAAACTCGAAACTCGAATGATCAAACTTAAAATAAATAACAAACCCATTGAAGTACCTGAAGGTACCAGCATATTAGAGGCAGCCGGGAAACTTGGAATCGAAATTCCAACCATGTGCCATTTGGAAGGAAATGAGCATTTTACGTCCTGCATGGTTTGTTTGGTAAAAGATGCAAAAACAGATAAACTTTTACCTTCGTGCTCCATTCCTGCAGCTGAGGGGATGGAATTAATTACGGATGATGAAGTGTGCAGGGAATCCCGAAAAGCTGCTCTGGAATTGTTATTAAGTGAACATGTAGGCGACTGCGAAGCACCCTGTCAGCTGGTTTGTCCGGCCCATATGAACATCCCATTGATGAACCGCTTAATTGCTGCCGGTAATTCTGAAAAAGCCATTGAGGTTGTTAAACGGGATATTGCACTACCAGCTATTTTAGGCCGCATCTGCCCTGCCCCATGCGAAGCAGGATGCCGACGAAAGCAAGCAGACGAACCCGTTTCAATTTGTTTGCTTAAGGGCTTTGTTGCTGACGAAGAACTTCTAGGGAAAAAGACAGAAACTTCAGTTCAAAAAACGGGGAAAAAGCTTGCCATTATTGGAGCCGGCCCTGCAGGATTAGCTGCTGCATTTTATCTTAACAGATATGGGCATTCAGTTTCAATTTATGAAAAGAATGAAAAAGCAGGTGGCGATATTCTAAAGATTCAAGAAGAGGTTCTACCAAAAGAAGTTTTAAATGCTGAAATTGATTCAATTTTAAATTCGGAAATTGAAATTCTATTTAATTCCGGGATCAATTTCGAAAAATACCAGCAACTTAAATCAGAATTTGATGCTGTTGTTATTGCTACTGGAAACACTCCTGAGTTAGCAAAACAATGGGGTTTACAAGCTTCAGCCAACGGTATTCAAATAAATAAGGAAACTTACCAAACTTCCGAAGAAAAAGTATTTGCCATTGGGAATGCGTTACGTCCTTCTAAATTAGCAGTTCGCTCTGTTGGACAAGGAAAGGAACTTGCCCAAATAGTAGATAGCTTTTTCAGAACCGATCAGCTAAATGGATTACACAAACGGTTTAACTCAAAATTTGGTAAACTCAGGCAGTTGGAGGTTGCTGAATATTTAAAAGAATCGAATAAAACCGACAGGCTTCAACCCGGAAAAGGTAAAGCGAAAGGATTTACTAAGGAAGAAGCAATAGCAGAAGCGACCCGTTGTTTGCATTGCGATTGCAGGAACATAGAAAGTTGTAAACTTCGTAACTTGTCGGATGAATTTGGAGCTGTTCAAAAACGTTTTCAATATGATGAGCGGATTTCTTTTCAGAAGAAGTTTTCGACACAAAACATCATTTTTGAGCCATCAAAGTGTATTAAATGTGGAATTTGTGTACGAATAACTCAACAACATCAGGAAACTTTTGGTTTTAGTTTTATTGGCCGTGGTTTTGATGTTCGTGTTGGGGTTCCATTTAATGAAACGGTTGAAAAGGGATTGGAAAAAACAGCTGCGATAGTTGCTGAAAAATGCCCAACTGGTGCGTTAGCAAAAATTGACACGGAAGAACAATTATAATGAAAAAAATAACAAACATAGATGAAACCCGATGTAGCGGTGTAATGCATTACACCGCTACCGCCCGACGTTCATCATTATTGACATCAATAATGACCGTTTTTTTATTCATTTTTTCATTACAATTATCAGCCCAAACCAATTGGCCAATTTTCCGGGGTGACCATCAATTAACGGCATCAACGAACGAACAAATCCCTGAAAAACCGTCCCTCTTATTTTCTTTTGAAACTGATGACGACATTAAATCTTCTCCAGTAGTAAAAGATGGAATAATTTATTGTGGATCAACTGACGGACATCTTTATGCAATTGATTTTAAAGGAAACCTGAAATGGAAATTCAATGCCAGGAATGCAATTGAAGCCCCCGCAATAATCGTAGATAACTCCGTAATTTTTGGAACGCTTGACGGCAATTTGTTTTGCCTCGACTCTGAGAAAGGTGATTCTATCTGGGCCTACATATCCGACAACCAAATCATAGGTTCAGCCAACTGGATAAATAATAATGGACAAAAAATAGCAGCAGTAGGAAGTTATGATTATTATTTGCACGGAGTAAATATTGAAAACGGACAAGGCCTTTGGAAATACGAGTCAGACAATTTCATAAATGGAGCTCCTGCTCTTTATAAAAATGCTGCCGTATTTGGAGGCTGCGATGGATTTTTACATTTAGTCAGCTTAGAAACAGGTCAGCTTATCCGTAAAATTGAAGTTGAAACCTATGTTGCTTCATCTCCTGCTATATCCGGAGATTATGCATATCTGGGCGATTATGAAGGAAAATTTTTCTGTGTCGATTTGGAAGCGGGTAAAATAGTCTGGACTTACGACAATGAAGAAAAGAATCTACCATTTCTTGCTTCACCTGCAATTTCAGAAGATTTCATACTTATTGGAAGTGAAGATAGAAACCTATATTGCCTGGATAAAAAAACAGGGAAGCTGGTATGGCAAAAAAGATTAAGTAACCGGATTAACTCCTCATCTGTTATAGCTGGTAAAAAAATAATAACAGCCACAATGGATGGCATGCTCTATATTCATCAACTGAACAATGGTGATGAACTTTGGAACTATGAAATTGGTAGCCAAATCGTTAGTTCTCCGGCCATTTATGATGGGAAAATAGTCATCGGAGCAAACGATGGCCGAATTTATGTGTTTGGGAGCCTCCCCTAGCCCCTCCAAAGAAGGGGAATAGTTGAGGTTCTTTTACTGATATTAGATTAGTTACAACAATATTTAATTTATTAGAATGAATTGTAAAAAATCGACCATTAATTCACTTTTTTCTTTCCCCCTTTGGGGGAGTTGGAGGGGGCTTTTATGAAAATAGCACAAATTATTCCCGGATCGGGTGGAAGTTTTTACTGCGGCAATTGTTTGCGCGACAGCAAATATATGAAAGCATTGCAGGATTTGGGACAGGAAGTTGTTAAAGTTCCGCTTTACCTCCCAATTTTCGACGATGGACATGATCTTAGTGATGTTCCGGTTTTCTATGGAGCAGTAAATACGTATTTGAAGCAACGATTCCCAATTTTCAGGCACATGCCCGCTTTTGTAGATAATTTCCTTGATTCAAAAAAGGTATTGCACATGGCTGCTCAAAACGCAGGTTCAACCCGGGCAAAAGGCCTGGAAGAAATGACAGTCTCAATGCTTTTGGGGGAAGAGGGGCTTCAGAAACAAGAGTTGGAGAAAATGGTTAACTGGCTAAAAAATGAAGCAAAACCGGATTTGGTCCATCTTTCAAATGCTTTGCTACTTGGATTAGCCAGAAAAATTAAGCAGGAAATGAACATTCCTGTAGTTTGTTCTTTACAGGATGAAGATGTTTGGGTCGATGTAATGTCGGATAAATATCGTGAAGAGTCCTGGGAGTTAATGAGCAAACGTGGTAAGGAAATTGATGCCTTTATTGCAGTCAGCGATTATTATGCTGAAGCCATGAAAAAGCAGCTTCAAATTGAGGACAACAAACTTTTCAAAAACTACATTGGTGTTGATGCTACCGATTACTCAGTAGTACCCATAGAGAAAAAAGAGCCTGTAATCGGCTACATCTCACGCATGTGTGAAGAAAATGGGCTGGAGGTTTTGGTTGATGCCTTAATTCTTCTAAAAAATGACGAGACCTATAAAAATGTTAAACTGAAAATTACCGGTGGCAAAACAAACGATGATAAGGCTTTCATAAAAAGGTTAAAAGAAAAAATAGCGAAAGCTCAACTTGAACAGGATGTTTTTTGGGTAGAAGAATTTGAAGGTGAAGAACGTCAAAACTTCTTTGATTCAGTTGCTGTTGTTTCGGTGCCCGTATTAAATGGCGAAGCATTTGGTTTATATCAACTGGAAGCGCTTGCCTCTGGCATACCACTTGTTCAGCCTGCCCTTGGCGCTTTCCCTGAAGTAGTTGGCCTTTCTGAAGGAGGGATGACTTATTCACCCAACTCACCTAAAAAATTATCGAAAGCTCTAAAAAGTATTATTTTAGACAAAGAAAAATTGAAAGAGTTAAGCGATAAAGGTTTGAAGGGAGTAAAAAAACATTTTGACATTAATACCCAGGCTGAAAAGCTTGTCGAAGTTTATCAGAATATTGCAAAATAATTGTCCGTTTAAAATGATTATGAAACATATTCACCCTTACTTAGTAATCCTGTTTTGCTTGATATTCGTATCCTGTGAAAAAGAATCATCTGAAAAAATAATAAATTATCCAATTACATATAAAAGTTATTCTATTTCAGATATTCGCTACAGAATCTTTACAAGTGATGGTGAAATCTCATCAACAACAGTAAAGCAGAACATTATCGACAGGCACAAAGATTTTCTGACTGACAGTATTTCTGAAAATTTTGAGGATAGAATAATTGTCACTTACACAACACAGGATTCTGTTCAAGTAAGCTATGACGGTTTGCTGGAAGAGAAGCAAAGAAAAGCTATTGAAACTCCTGAAATGATTTATTGGGAAAAACAGGATACTTCGATGTTTGAAAATATTAACTTCCCATTCTTTGAAAATTATTTCAAATACACCTCTCTATTTTATGAAGAATTCCAAATACCTACAGCAACCGGTTTTACCAGAATTATTAAAACAATGGAATGTTATTATGCCACAAAAAAGAGGGAAGAAATCATTCTACCCATGCTGGACTATTATTATAAAAATGAATACGAATACCATAACATGAAGGGTATTAATAACGAATTAATAGAAAATCCATCATTCAATTTACCCCCTCTTGGTACTTTAATTGTAATGGAATATCAAATTAATATGAAACAATGATGCTGGAGATAAAAAACATCAGCAAAAGTTTTACATCCGGTTCGGGAGCTAAACGAACGATTCTCGACAACTTAAACTTGAAAATCAATACTGGTGAGAAAGTTGCCATTGTTGGCCCTTCCGGTTCCGGGAAAACAACTTTGCTCAATTTAATTGGAACTCTGGACCGTCCTGATTCCGGGGAAATTCTTTTGGACGGAGAGCCTGTTTTCAAGCGAAACGATAACGAATTGGCAGCGTTTCGAAATCAATCCGTTGGTTTTATTTTTCAGCTTCATCACTTGCTGCCTCAGCTTAGTTTGATTGACAATGTTTTAGTTCCGGTTTTAGCGAGGCAAGCAAAAATTGGAAAAGATCAGCACAACTTGGCAGAACAACTCATTAATTCTTTGGGGCTGGACAACGTGAAGCTCCAAAAGCCAGGTCAACTGTCTGGTGGTGAATGTCAACGAGCCGCTGTAGCGCGGGCTTTAATCAACCAACCCAGCTTATTGCTTGCCGATGAACCAACCGGAGCACTTGATCAAAAATCTTCAGATCAGTTAACCGAGTTAGTCTTAAAATTGAATGAAGCCAAAAATACTGCAATAATTGTGGTTACACACTCAATGGAACTTGCAAAAAAAATGGATAAAGTATATCAACTCAGCAACGGAAAATTGATTGAAGCGTAGATGAATTCTTTTCGTTATATCATACAATCATTTTTACATTATTTCAGGCTAAATATAGCCGTAATTTTAGGTGTGGCCTTAAGTACAGCTATTTTGCTGGGTGCATTTATAATTGGGGATTCAGTTCGATACAACCTGCAAAAAATTACCCTTGACAGACTGGGTAAAACAGATTATATAATTACTGCCGGAGAAAGAATATTCAGGTCTGATCTTTCAGATAAGCTGAATGAGAATGGGTTAAACACAACATCCATTTTAAGTGCAAATGGAATGGCAATCCTTAATGGAGGGGAAGCACGTGTAAACCAGCTTCAGGTTTGGGGAATCGATCAAGAATTTAATTACTTTGCCAAAACAGACAGTCTGTACACACTTCAAAGAAATGAAGCAATTATAAACCTACACCTGGCGGATATACTTGGAGTTAAAACGGGGCAAGAACTCTTAATCAGAATCAACAAACTAAGTACATTTCCATCAAATACTCCTTTTGTTTCTGCAGAAGAAAACAGCATTTCATTTCGTGTGAAAATAAAAGCGATTGCAACTGTTGAGCAAACCGGAAACTTTAATTTGCAGAATATACAATCGTCACCTAAAAACATTTTTCTGGCAAAAAAATGGCTGAACCAACAATTAGACCTAAATGAAAAAGCAAACCTGATCCTGGCAAGTTCTGATAATACGGATGAAGATCAGTTAAAAGCCAGGCTTCAAAAATATTGGCAGCTTGAAGATATCAATCTCAAAATAAGAAAAGATGAAAAGTTGGGCTTTTCCGAAATAATTTCAGATCGTGTATTTATTGAGCCTGAAATTGAAGAGTTTGCGATAAATGAATTCAAAAACAGCTATCCTGTTTTCACTTATTTTGTCAATCAATTCGAACTTAATGAAAAAGCAACCCCCTACTCTTTTGTAGCAGGAGTTCCATCTGAAATAATTGACCTGGAATACAATGAGATAATCATTAACAGATGGATGGCTAACGATTTGGATGCTAAGCCCGGAGATACCATCAAGCTAAGTTATTTTGAAGTTGGTCCCTTGCGAAAACTGGTAGAAAATAAAACTCATTTCATTATAAAAAATATTGTTGAAATTGATGACAAATGGGATGATCAACTATTGATGCCTGAAATACCGGGTATGTTTGATGCCGGACATTGCCGGGATTGGGAAACGGGAGTGCCGGTTGATCTATCGTCAATTCGCCAAAAAGATGAAGATTACTGGAACCTGCACAAAGGCACACCAAAAGCTTTTATAAAACTTGATGCCGCTAAAAAACTTTGGAAGAATAGATTTGGGGAATCAACAGCCATCCGTTTTAATACGCTTGAAAGCAATTCTATCCGGAAGCAATTATTAGCAGGGCTTTCCCCAACGTCGGTTGGTTTCCAAATAACTTCTGCTAAAGATGAAGGCCTGACTGCAGCCAGTGGTGGTGTTGATTTTGGGGAATTATTCATTGGTCTGAGCTTCTTCGTACTTTTTGCGGCTCTTTTGTTGGCCTACTTAATGTTCAGGCTCTACCTGAATTATCGGGAAACAGAAGTTCGCACACTGCAAGCTATTGGATTTCCAGCAGCTAAAATCAGAAAGTTCATTCTTACTGAGTCAATATTTATAATTGTATCCGGCATTCTAATTGGCATCCCAATCGGGCTGGTATACAATGATTTAATTATTAGAGCCATAAACACCATTTGGTTCGAGATAGTCCAGGCAGCAATTGTTGAAACACAAATAACTTTTTCAGCAATTGTTAAGGCTTTCTCTACCATTGCCTTTATTTCAATACTTGCAGTTTGGTTCATTCTAAAAAAGCTTACAAAGCATTCAGTAAAAGACACGAAAGTGATTACAAGAAAAAGGGTACTGGCAAATTTCATTACCGGATTAGTCTTGCTTATGGGTTCAATTGCAATTCTGGTTCAGTTGTTATCTGGTAGCAATGATGTTGATCCTAACTTATTTTTTGCTGCCGGTTTTGGTCTACTTCCAGCTTTTATTCTTTTACTGAATTCATTTTTCTTACTAAGAAGTAGTACTTCAGGTAAGCTTCATTCATTTAGACAGTTGATTTTTAACAGGCTTTACAACAATCGTAAAAAAGCAATTCTGCTAATCAGCTTTTTATCTGTTGGAATCTTTTTGGTGCTCTCAACGGGTTTAAATCGAAAAGACCTAACTAAAAATGCAGATCTACCTTCTTCCGGAACTGGCGGGTACGATTACTTTGCTGAAACCAGTTTGCCAGTTCTTATTGACTTAAACTCTGAAGAAGGCCAATTTGAATTTGGTTTGGAAAATGAAATTGACGTTGTTCAATTTCGTGCACTTCAGGGCGATGATGCCAGTTGCCTCAACCTAAACCGGGTAAGCCGTCCAAGATTACTAGGATTTGATCCTTTAGCTTTTGACAAGAAGCAGGCGTTTACTTTTACTGCCCGAACCAATGAATTAGATACAAGTACCCCATGGCTTTCCTTGAATGAAACATCAGGGGATAATCTAATCCCTGCAATAGCTGATCAAACTGTTATTAAATGGGGGCTTGGTAAATCAGTTGGTGACACTTTAATCTACAAAAATGAAGCTGGAGAAGAAATATCCCTAAAACTTATCGGCGGGCTTGCAAACTCTATCTTTCAAGGTAATATTCTCATCTCCGAAAAGCAATTTCTAAAGCATTTCCCTTCGGTTAGTGGCTGTCAGGTTTTTCTTATTTCAGGAAAAGACAGCGAAGAAACCCTAAAATCTGCAATGAGAAATTACGGATTAGAAATTACCCCTGCTAAAGACCGTCTATTGAAATTTTACCAGGTTGAGAATACCTATCTGAATATTTTCCTGCAATTGGGAGCACTTGGTCTCCTCATTGGTACAATTGGGCTAGGCGTAATTATCTTCAGAAGTTTACTGGAACAACGGTCAGAGTTGGCAGTTTTACAGGCAAACGGTTTCACAAAAATGAGATTGTTTAAAATGATTCTTTCTGAACATTTACTGATGGTTGTTTTTGCAGTAATAATTAGCTCAATCCCTGCTATAATCTCAGCAATTCCAAGTCTTACATCCGAGCTGTACAACAATTTGATCTACTGGGCTGTTTCCCTGGTTTTGATTGTACTATTCAGTGCTTCTATTTGGATTTATATTGCCGGTAAGCTAACAATGAAGTCAGAGCTAAATGAAGCTTTAAGAAACTACTAAGTATTTACAGCAACAGCATTCAGCTGCTTCACCACGCGTTCCCCTAAAGCTGTTTTTCTTTTAATATGATCCAAAATTTCTTTGACAAAAGCATTCTCATCAAACTTACCACGGACAATATCGAAATCTTGCTGTTTTGTAGCTTCATCTCCATCTATTCCAAAACCAGTCATTGATTCAAGCCTGAATTCCTTTTTTGCATCCTGATACAGCATTTTGTCAATACCCACAACACTATCTTTCCATTCCTCAACAATTGATATCAATTCATCAATGGACATCTTATTGACAGGCTTTTTCAGATATTCCTTAATAAAATCAAACGTCCAGTTCCATTCATAATCATAATAATTGTCATGAAGTGAACGGAATACATCTTCAATTTCCTGTAAACTTTCAATTTGTCCTGATTCAATGTTGTTCAACAAATTTAAAATTTCTTTTTTGGGAGCAATTAAGCCCGATAGGTCAATCCACTCTCCTTTGCCAATCTCCGAATCCGGGGAAAGACATCGCTGAACCTGATCAAAGGTATCCAGTTCGCACAAATTCAACCGGGTAATTATTGAGTTACCGATAAACTTCATGATAGCCATATGGTAAAGTTTCAAACCACGATGAAGTGCATCATGCCTGATTTTTGTGTTATTGTATGAGAATACCTCGGTTGTTTCACCGGATATGTCCAGTATCTTTTTCAGTTTATCAATACCATTCGCCATTTTTTGTATGGTAAACGGACTCAACAAATTGAAGTTAACACAGTCCAGTTTTACTGGATCAGTTCGTTTATCACGGCGTGGCCATTTCATTACATCACGAATGGTACCAACACTTTTTAGGTTTACTCCCGGAGCCAGCCAGCTTTCATCTTTATTTTCAACTAAATAAGAAAATGGCATATTCGATGTATCTGAGTTCTTATAATGTCTTCCCATTACCAAGGTAAAAGCTCCAATTTTTGCGGGCCACAAAAGATACGAATCACTGGTCGTTTTAGAACCTCTTTCTACAATACCATGATGAATTGGACCAAGTTTGTACATATGGTTACTTTGGTTAGATCCACTTCCCGCATTACAAAAAGAAAACATTCCTGCTATCAAAAGTGTGGATTTGTGGTGTGTAACCGTGTAAGGCCCGGCAAAAACGGAACACGCTTCACCATGAAACCCCTGGCAATTAGCAAAAAACAATGAGTTTTGAGCCGAATATTGTGAACTCAGGATACACCCCTGCCCAACAAAACAATTATCAACAATTGCCCCCTCTGAGATTTCGGAACCGGAAGAAGCTATAAAATTTCTGGCAATCGCATCATGTCCTATCATTACCGGAGCTTCCTTTTTACTATTGAGAGATCCATTTTCAAGTTTGCTTGCACCATGTACTTCAGCATATTCCCCTATGTAAACATTCTTGATTTCTTTACAATTCGAAATCTTGGTATAGCTTCCAATTTTACCAATTGGGGAACTTATACCAGTACTATAATCCTGGATTAACTTCTCAATTTGCTGAATTGTTTTTACTCTATGTTTATAGAATGCCTGCATGTAAGCAAGATGTGCCGACAGTTCATTATAAATAGTGACTTCCCGACCTCCCGTCTCATCCAAAACCTCAACCTTAATTCCGTTTCCAAAAGAAGTTTCTGACTCAACTACACACAGATCAATATTGTCAATAACAACATGATCACCAATTTCATAGTTGGCAATATGATTTTTCACATGATTAATAAAGACATGATCGCCAATTGTACAATTGTGGATATGGGCATCATAAATTCCACACTCTTTCTCAATCCCCCCGGGGAATTCAACAACTCCGTCAAGTTTGCCAACAACCACTTTGCCGGTAAACCGGGTACTTCTGATTTTTTCAGCAATAAAACCTTCTTTTACATGAATCTTGCTCCAGTCACTTGAAATACACTGGTTGTTTTTAAGAATTTGAATTTCTGATTCAGTAAGGGTGCGTAAATTCGTTGAATCCATACTATCTTATTTTAAAACAAGTTGTACCAAATAGTCGTAATGTTCTCCCTGAAAAGCCTGTTCTACAGTTAAACCATTTTGTTCTGCTTTTAAGGCTAATAAATTCGGGTCAATATATAACCAGGGAAATTCACTCCCTTTTTTATTTTGATATTCAGTTTGATAAACCAGCTCTCCGTAATAATGTTCAGAGTTAAGGTCAATCCTTGCAGAACCATCCTCATCCATATACAAATATATTAAATCAGAGGAGTCCATCAGTATTTGACCGCCAGGAGTGAGTAATTCTTTCAATTTAGCTAAGAAGCTATCCATACCATCTGGGGTACCTGCTATTCCAGCACCATTCATTAAAAGAAGAATCGTGTCGAATTTATCTCCATGATAAGTATAAATATCTTGCTGAATAACCTTCTTTACTCCTCTATCTTTTAGCACTTCACAACAAAGCCGGGATTTTTCAAGAGCTGTTACTTCAATCAGTTTTTCCTGAAGAACAATGGAATGACAGCCCACACAAGCCCCTACATCCAGGACTTTCCCCTTGCAAAGTTCAAGGGCTTTTCGTTCCAGCTGTGGCATTTCATTTTCAGTTCTGAAAAAATAGGAAGGCATAACTTCATCCACGTCAAAACCCTGTGAATGTATTTTTATCGGAATATTTTTTTTTTGAAAATGGAAATTATAAACCCCAAGAGCCAATGGGTCATCCGGGAAATTCATTTAAGAAATCGCTTTTTTAGAGATTGTTTGGGTGACCGTTGAATACCCATGTTGAAATTTGAAACAAGTTTCCAGCTGTTGAGAATAAACATAGAAACCTTCATTTTGTCCCTCCCCAATAATAAAAATCCGAAGGTCAGGATAATCTTTTGATATCGCTTTTATATTGTCCAGATTAATATTTTGGCGTTGCAACCACTTGGATGTCTTTAAGTCCCCAAGCCTTAAACGCCTTCCCAACTGGTCAGCCTGCCTGAATATCTTCAATGATTCAAGGTAACTTATTTTCTTAAAATTATCCATCTTGTTGATTGTAACTCGTAAACTAATTTACGCTAATTCGGATAGGAATAAAACTAATTTTGATTAAAATTTTATAAACATTTTTTACAACATTGTTGAAAACATTTTTAGATATTAAGGCAATAAACAGCAAAGCACCGATTTTACTAACCAGTGCTTTGGTATCTATTCCATTTAAAATCTGAATCCTAACGTTAACAATAATTTTCTGTTGTAAGAATCTGAAGCAAGATTTGAGAAATTAGGTTGCTGATCAAATATGTTCGAATTTTTTGTGTATTGTTTGAAAGCAGCATCGATAAAAAAGCTTTTATACGAATAACCGACACCAACAGATACTGAGCTTAATTCGTGCTTTAAACTTCCTGTATCTGCAATTGACGCATTGCTTTTAAATGGTTCGCCATAATACTCGTAACCCGCCTGAACACTTACCTGATTAGTTACACGTAACTCGCCACCAAGCCTGAAGTTAAACACTTGCTCATAATTACGATCGATATCCATATCGATGTCATCCATATCATCACCACCGGATCCATCACTATAGCGCATGGATGAATAATCCAAATATTCAGCATCAAAACTTATAATCGCAGCTTTGTTTATAACGAATGCCCCGCTTAGGACGGCTTTTAACGGAGTCCTGAAATCATAGCCAAATAAATTGGTTCCTTCATATCTGTTTGATCGTTGTAATTCAGATGACATTATTAAGTTATTTTCCTCATCCAATTGATAATACGTTGGTGTATGGAAAGCTAAGCCAAACCGAACAGACGAAGTAGGCTTATAGATCGCACCTAACTTAAAAACAAAACCTGTTCCGGTAAGCAAATATCTATCTCTGTAAGAAAAAGAATCTTCAGACAACTGCTCTGTATAAAGCTGATTTCTTTTATAATATACATCGTGAATACCAACTGTTGCACCCAAATAAAACTTATGATTGAAGTTCAATCCAGCAGATAGAACATATTCAGTAATGCTTCCTGAAGTTACCCAGGTTTTTCTTTGGTCTACTCTTTCATCCTCAAAAAGGATGCTGACGTACTGCCCATCAATTTCATTCCCATTAATATCTGTAGCTGAATTCATTAAAAAAGTTTCCCAGGCTAACTTTGCTTGCCAATCCCTGTATTCAATCTCCCCAATTTGACGACTCAAATATCCGTTAGACAAAGACTCAGTATTTGCATAATCAACAATCCCATCTAAAAATGATACAGGTGATTGATTAAAGGCTCCCATTGCTGTTTGATTAAAATCAGCAAGTTTATTGAAACCAACTCCAAAATTTACACTCACCAAGCTGGAGGAAGAACTGCTTGATAATTTATATGCTCCAACATAACCTACCTGATCCAGGTTAAATTCAAAGTCGTTATCAGAGTATTTTTGTCCACCGACCTGAACCTCAGATTCATTGAAAGAAAAAGAAGGGGTAAAAGTAAACTCACTGGTTTGATACAAACCAATCCCTGCAGGGTTAACAGACAGTGATGTAAAATCACCTCCAAGTGCCCCAACGGCATTACCCATCGCTGCAGATCTTGCTGTTCCGTGAATCTGAGTATTTGATAGCAGTAAAGCATCTGCAAAAGTTTGTCCGAATGCAGTTGAACTCAGAAATATTAAAACAATAATATAGTGTATTCGTTTCATCTCATTAAAATTATTCGTTTTCAAATGTATTCGATGGAACTCTCGATGAATTTAAAATGTTAGTTTTTGAACAAAAACATTTTAAAATTCATGTTCGTTTCATGGCTGAATGAATTAAGTTTTTAAGATTCATATTAAGTTAATCCCAGGTTCTTTTGTTTAGCGACGTCCACTTCTGCTGGATGATGAACTCCTTGAACTACCTGAGCTTCCTGAATAACTGCTTCGGCTGCTACTTGAGCTTGTTCCACTCGAATAACTGCTTCGGCTGCTGGAACTTCTACTGGGTGAATAGCTACTACTGCTCCTGCTTGGTGAAGATGAACGATAGCTTGAGCTTCTTGAAGGCCTGCTGCTACTGCTTGAACCTTTACTATAAGAAGAATTGGATTTATAAGTACTCTTATAGCTTGAACTACTTGAACGTGCTGGCGTACTTCTACGATTAGTAGTGCTGGGCTTACTGTAAGTAGAAGAGCTTCTTGGTTTGCTGTAGTTGCTACTGTTATAGTTCGAACGGGTAACCGTTCTGGGCTTACTGTAGCTTGGCGTATATTGTTTTCGTTGCGTAGAAATCGACTTGGTCGAATAATTTCTACCACTTGAATTTGTAACAGCTCCGGAAGTTCTTGTACGTGTCGTAGTACTTGTTCCTGAAATACTCCTTCTGCCGGATGTACTTACATTTGGTGTGTAAGTAGAAGCTCTGCGCTTATTCATAATTGTTGAACTACTTCTTGTATTTCCAGATGTTCTACGTGTTGCAGTCCTTTGAACAGAAGCATTGCCATCAGATGAAACCATTGTTCTTCGGGTAGCGGTTCTTTGAACCGAAGAATTACCATCAGGGGAAACCGTTGACCTTCTTGTAGCAGTTCGATTCACAGCAGTACTCTTAAGGTCAGAACGACTGCCCACTGTTGAGCGCCTGCCGGTAGCTACATTATTTCCAGAACTTCTGTTAATTGCTGAACGCGAAGTTCGTGAAACAGCACTTGCATTTTGTGTTGTCCTGTTATTATAGTAATAATTTGGCGAAGTTCTTCTGCCATAGCGAATATCATCCCGGTAATAGTTGTGACTGTAATAATGTCCTCCTCCCCAATAATAAGGGCTATAGTGATAATGCCTGTAATAAGGAGAATACCAGCTACTGTAATAGAATGGGCTGTGCCAGCCAAAACTCCAGCTTAAATAGGGACGGTGCCAGTAACCCCATGGGCTGTAATAGTTGTAATGATGCCAGGAGTAATAAGGAGAATACCATGAATCATAATACCCCCAACTATCCCAGTAGAAAGGATCATAGAAATAAGGACGATGAAACCTTCTAATGCGATATGCAAAGTCAAGCTCATCAGCATCGTAGTAGTTATTAACGACATAGTCTATATCACCATCGTTCTCATAAATTGTAGTATCTGATTCGATTAACTCCATGTTTTCCATGTCGTAAACCTGGTCACTCAACTCAGCATCTTCAAAAACGTAATTTTTCAACGTCTTCGTTCCATCCTCATTTTCCTCAACTTCCTGGATAATGATAGACCTGGAACTTTCTTCTTCAGCTGGTTCTTCAACAGCAACCGGAGGCGGAACATCACCGGGTTCAAAATAGACATCACTGTATCTGTCTGTTACGTAAGTCCCGGTTGTGCAGGCACCCAATGCAAAGGCAATCGCTGCAAGTATGGTAACTTTTGTTTTCATAACTAAACCTCCTGTATCTTTTATGAATAAATTTATTTACTTTGTACCTCAATTTTTCAAATACAAAAGAAACAAATACCATACCAAATCAAAAGATATGGCTAAAGAATTAACCTCCAGGAGTGAAAATTATTCACAATGGTATAATGAACTGGTTGTAAAAGCCGATCTCGCGGAGAACTCGGCAGTAAGGGGAAGCATGGTTATAAAGCCTTATGGCTATGCTATTTGGGAGAAAATGCAGGCCGAATTGGACCGCATGTTTAAGGAAACAGGGCACATGAATGCCTATTTTCCACTTTTTATCCCCAAATCGTTTTTTAGTAAAGAAGCTGACCATGTGGAAGGTTTTGCCAAAGAATGTGCCATAGTTACACACTACCGGTTGATGAATGATCCGGATGGAAATGGAGTAGTTGTTGATCCAAACGCAAAACTTGAAGAAGAATTAATAGTGCGTCCGACTTCTGAAACAATTATATGGAATACCTACAAAAACTGGATTCAATCCTATCGTGATCTTCCTATTCTTTGTAACCAGTGGGCCAATGTGGTTCGTTGGGAAATGCGTACCCGTTTATTCCTTCGTACAGCAGAATTTTTGTGGCAGGAGGGGCATACTGCACACGCCACAAAACAGGAGGCATTGGATGAAACGGAAAAAATGGTAAATGTTTACGCTGACTTTGCTGAAAAGTTCATGGCAGTTCCTGTTATTAAAGGTGCAAAATCAGAAAATGAGCGTTTTGCAGGAGCACTGGAAACATATACGATTGAAGCTTTAATGCAGGATGGGAAAGCCCTTCAATCCGGGACATCACACTTCCTTGGTCAAAATTTTGCCAAAGCTTTTGATGTAAAATTTGCGAACAAAGATGGAAAAGAAGATTACGTTTGGGCAACCAGCTGGGGCGTTTCAACCCGTTTGATGGGTGCACTGATTATGGCACACTCTGACGATAACGGTTTGGTACTTCCCCCAAAACTGGCTCCATTCCAGGTTGTAATTGTTCCCATTTACAGAAACGAAGAACAACTAAAAGCAATTTCTGAAAAAGCAAATGAGATTTCAGCTAAATTGAAAGACAGAGGTATATCTGTAAAAGTTGATGATCTGGATACGAAAAAGCCAGGTTGGAAATTTGCCGAGTACGAATTGAAAGGTGTGCCTGTTCGTATTGCAATGGGACCTCGTGACCTTGAAAACGGTACGGTGGAAATTGCCCGTCGTGATACGCTTGAAAAGAATGTTGTTCCTGTGGATGGAGTTGATCAGTACATTGACGACTTGCTGGAAGAAATTCAGCAAACTATTTTCCAAAAAGCTTTGGATTACAGAACTGAGCATACAACCCGAGCAGATACGATGGAAGAATTAAAGGATATGCTTGATAATAAAGGTGGCTTTGTTCTTGCTCATTGGGACGGGACCCCTGAAACTGAGCAAAAAATTAAGGATGAAACCAAAGCTACAATCCGTTGTATCCCTTTTGAAGGGGAAAAGGAGGAAGGCAAGTGCATCTATTCGGGTAAACCTTCGGCACAACGTGTTTTATTCGCTTATGCTTATTAATATCAAAGTTTAGAGATATAGAAAGGGTGTATCAAAAGAGGCTGTCCAAAAAGAATAAAATTCAAACCGCTAAGAAGCTGTCTAAATTTTATTTTTTAGAATTATTAGTGCGTATTTTTTGGTTAGGCAAGGCGAATTTGACGCGAATAGTACCCACTATTTAAGGAA
>JANQII010000121.1 GCA_028282195.1 Prolixibacteraceae bacterium | reverse complement strand
TAAATTCATATTTAATTTATTTCATTGGTTTTCATCGGATTATTTAACCGCAGAGTGCGCAAAGTTTTTATCGGAAAGTGCGCTAAGGGGTGACTTGGGGCAATGATTATTTTGCAAAATGTTAAGATCAACCCAAAACTCACGTTATTTTATTAAATCTTATTATGAGTCTCGGATTATTGTCCTAATGACATGGTCTTGCAAAATTATCTTTAGTAATCCAAAATCATTTATTGTCATTTTGTCGTCATTACATGCTTATTTGTTGTTCTCAATAATGACTATCATTGACTATTGAATGATTATTTTACTGATTTTCCATAGGAAATGAAATTAGATACATCAAATTAGGATAACAATACGATATCCATTTAAGTTATTTTTAGTGAATGATTTTGTCGAGCTCCGCTTTATAATTTCTTCCGATTGGGATTTTATGCTCACCAATTTCAATTTGCCCGGAAAGTACCGCTGATATCTTTTTAAGTGAAACAATAAAACCACGATGCACCCTTAAAAATAATTCAGAAGGCAATTGCCCTTCCAAATGACTGATTCTTTCTTTTACAGTAATTTTTTCATGTTCTGTATAAACCAAAAGGTAATCTCCGAAGCTTTCAATGAATAAAATCTCGTCAAAAAGAACTTTATAAAGCTTTTTGTCAACCTTTAAAAAAATATGATCGACATTAAGCGAAGTTGTGGTTGATATTTCTAAATGAGTTTCGTTCATCCGTTGTAGAAAACGGTTGATGGCTTTTGAAAATCGTAAAAGTGAGATTGGCTTTAGCAGATAATCAATTACGTCCAGATCAAAAGCTTCAATGGCATATTCGCGGTAGGCCGTTGTGAAAATAACTTTAGGGGGATGACTTAGGTTTTTTAGAAATTCAACACCTGAGATTTGTGGCATCTGAATATCTAGAAAAATCAAATCGATATTGGTTTTGGAAAGCATTTCAATTGCTTCAATAGCATTGTTGCATTCACCGGCAACATGGAAGTTTTTAAATTCGGCAAGGTGCTTCTTAATGACCCGGATTGCAATGGGTTCATCATCAACGATCAGACAGTTGTAAATTAATTTGTCCATTGATTTTTGCTTGTACTTTCTGTTACTTCATCCAAAGTTAGCTCAAGATTTATTTCGAAACGATCTGTTGTCGGATTAATTTTTAAACGGTGTTTATCCGGATAAATTAGTTGAAGTCGTTTTTTTACATTTTTCAATCCGATTCCTTGGGTATAATCTTCATTTTTCGAAGAACTTTCAGTTCGGCTATTTGCTAGTTTTAAGTATAATTTATTTCCTTCAATCTTAATTTTTACATCTACGAATGACTTCGTTATCGACTTGCTAATGCCGTGTTTAAAGGCATTCTCAAAAAAGGCCAGCAAAAGCATAGGGGCAATTCCGAGTTGATCTGTTTTTCCATCAATCTCAAAATCAATCTTTATTTTGTCGTTATAACGAATCCGTTCAATTTCTACATAGTTCTTTAAGTTTTCCAGTTCATTCGTTAAACTAACTTTTGGTTTGTTGCAACGGTACAGCATGTAGTCCATTAAGTCAGAGAGTTTCAATACCAATTTCGGAGCTAAGTCTGATTTTTCAAGAGTAAGTCCGTAGAGGTTATTTAAAGTATTAAACAGAAAATGAGGATGAATTTGTGATCGAAGAAGTTTGAGCTCTGCTTCTTTTAGCTTTAAGCCCATTTCCATTCTTTTTAGCTCCAGTTCCGCATTGAGCTGTTGCACCTCAAAAGCCCGCTTAATTTGCTTAATGGCAATTGCAAGAAAGATTACGAAATAGAGTCCTACAACCTGAAAAACAGGTTCAATAAGGGAGGAATCAAAATAGTCCGGTTCGCGGCTAAGAAATAAAATGATGACCACCAACACAACGATCATAGAAAGCCATAAGGAGGTAAGAATGGCAAAAAAACAATAGAAGCAGAAACGAAGGTATTTCTTTTTGTAAAGAAATCTTGGAATCAAATAGTAATTGAAATAGTATGCAAGAACAATTGCTAATGGCAAAAGCATGGTCGTTAACCAGATTGTTACCCTGGTATCTCGATTATAGTTGCTGTAGAAAAGTAAAAAGAAGAATAAACTAACCACCCAAAAACCCAAATGATACGAAATTCGAAACCATTTTTTTTGAGTTATAATCCGAAACTTTGCAATGATTAATTCAAACATGGAACATTTCTGCTTAAATTCAAAAGTAAGTTTTGTTTAGCTGGATTAAAAATCGAATCGACAGAATGCTGCTTTTTGATCCTGAACAGCATTTTTTGCTTTTGATACAACATTATTCTGACTTATTGTAGTTTCCTGCCAAAATGATGTTGTTAATCGATCAAATTATCAATTAACTTTAGGGTGCCAGATATTTGAAGGACAAACTTTAAATCAATTATTATGAATTCTTTAGAGCCTTATATGAAGGAGGGACCTTTAAGCTTGTTCGAAAAGTACCTGGCTGGTGGCTCGTACATGCACATAATTAGTTTACTTGGGTTGGTTGCATTGCTTGTTACAATTGTAAAGATTATTGAAGTTTTTAAATACAAAACATACGATACCAAAAAGCTTGATATTATTCTGATTATGGCAAGTATGTCGTTAGCCATGGGTATGTATGCCCAGATTCGGGGAATTGTAGCTGCTCTCGAAGCCATCAAGCTCGCTGCTGATATTTCACCTCAAATTGTGTTTAATGGAGCTATTCTTAGTTTTTATGCTCCAATTTGGGGTTTTACCATTTTTATGTTTTTCCTGCTTGTGTGGTTGGTTGTAAAAGAATTGATTAAAAGTAAAATGCCTTAAATCGTTGTTTCTATGAAACAATTAACCATCTTTTTTATGGTGACCGGATTAATTTTCGGTAGCCAGGCCCGTTGCTTTTCTCAAAAAGATAAGTCAGGTTATTTCCTTCCTAAAGTTTCTCCTGAAGAAGTTGGTATTAATAGTCAGAAATTAGTTGAAATGTATGAGCGAATCGATCAAGACAGCATCTTTTTGCATAGCCTGATCATTATTCGTCATGATAAGATTGCATTGGAGAGTTATTTCTACCCTTATCAAAGGGATGATATTCACAATGTAAAGTCGATTACAAAATCTTTTTTGTCAGCTTTAACAGGTATTGCAATTGAAGAAGGTAAAATAGAAAATGTAGAAAAAGAGGTCTGGAGATTGCTTCCCGAATATGCGCAATGTTTCGATGATTCCCTGAAAAAAAGAATTGCCATAAAGCATCTGTTGAGCATGACATCCGGCTTAAATCTTGATCCATATGGTGAAGGTTTTAACGACCTGGATTCAGATGACTTTATTCAATGGACCTTCAACCATCCTATGAAAACAAATCCGGGTAATGATTTTTGTTATAACAATGGATTGCCTCAAGCTTTGTCTGCAATTATTACCAAACAGAGTGGCATGTCTTTAAAAGATTATGCAGCTCAAAAACTGTTTGAGCCACTTCATATAAAAAATGCCCAATGGGATAAGGGTCCAAAAGGTTATTATGTAGGAGGATCAGAGTTATTTTTGAGGCCAATTGATATGGCAAGATTTGGTTATCTGTATTTAAATGATGGGTTTTTTGATGGGCAACAACTTGTGCCTGAAAGTTGGGTGGATGTTTCAACCCAGAATCAGATTGGGGGTTTTCAAATGATTGATGGTGCCAAGTATGGCTATTACTGGATTATTGGAGATGATGAATGGATTGTTACCAATGGCAGTGGTGGTCAAACAATTTTCACAAACAAAAAATACAACCTGATAGTGGCAATTACTGCAGCTGAAGGGATGAGGCAGTTTCACTTATTTGCAGAGTATATCCTTCCTTCGTTAAAAGATAATGTTTTGCCGGAAAATGTGAATTCTAACAAAAGGTTGAACCAGTTACTAAAAGAAGCAGCTGACTTTTCAGGTTCCTCAAAAGAGAGTTTTGCGATAGCCAATGAGATTTCAGGAAAGAAGATAAAACTAACTGATTGTCCGTTACATTTTGAAACTATTGCTTTGGATTTTGGGGATGATTCTTCTATTCAATTTGAAAAACCAGATACCATTTATACTTTCCCAATTTCTCAAAATAATGAATTTGTAATTTCCCAAACACAAAACAGTTATGTGCCGATTGAAAAGATTATTCATTTCCCATTTAATATGGGATGGATGAATTTTTCGAAAGAAGAACCTGGGATTATAAAAAATGCACTACGAGGTTATTGGAAAAATGATGAGACATTTTTTCTGGAATATCATGAAATGGGTTCTCCATTTCACTTTTTTTACGAGTTTATTTTTACGGAAGAGCAGGTGAAAATATATTATTCTGAGCATCCAACGATGCAGGAACGGATGGTAATAAATGGATATTTAAAATAGGTTTTGCGAAAACTAAGGCTGCTTGTTTTGAGCAGCTTTAGTACTGTTTTTAAAAGATTTTGTTTTCCAGTTAACGGTTAAAACCATACACTTTCAATGTCCCCGAGTCGGGGCAAGTTTCGATAAACTTATTTTTTTGACCGAAGTCCGAAGTCCGGAGTTTGGATAATGACATCGATTTTTTTCTTCCCTGCCTGCCATCCCTACGGGAGGATATCCATCCCTACGGGAGGAAGTCCGACAGGCATCTTCTGACTCCAGTCTCCTGACTTCTGACTTCCCTGACGGCCGTCAGGCAGGCGTCTCTTGTCTTCCAGTGCATATAGTGGTTTAGTCATTTATTTCCTTATACCACTTCACAAAATTCTCAACCCCTTTTTCAAAAGAATATTGAGGATTGTAGCCCAGCAAACTTTTTGCTTTTTCAATGTTGGCGAAAGTAATATCAACATCACCTGGCTGCATGGGTAATTGTTTGATGTTGGCTTTTTTTCCACACGCTTTTTCGATGGCAGCAATCATATCACTCAATTTTACCGGTTGGTTATTTCCAAGGTTTATGGTCTCATAAACACAGTCATTATTTAATAAATAGTTAATCGAACCTTTAATCCCGGCAACAGTGTCTTCATAATACGTGTAGTCGCGCGAAGTACTTCCATCGCCAAACATAGGTATTTCTTCTCCATTTAAAATCAACCGGGTGAATTTATGAATGGCTAAATCAGGTCGCTGGCGTGGCCCAAAAACGGTAAAAAAGCGTAGGTTGATTATATCCAGTTTGTGCAAGTGATGGTAGGTATAGTTAATCAGTTCACAAGCCTTTTTACTGAATGCATAAGGGGATATTGGATTGCTAACATCCTGTTCTTCGTTGAAAGGGGTTTCTTTTGTGTTCCCATAAACGGATGATGAAGAAGCAAAAGCCAGCTTTTTAATGCCTTTGTCTTTCATCAGGTCAAGGATGTTTTGTGTTGCAACAATGTTTGCGCGGATATATCCTTGCGGGTCTTCAATCGATGGTCGAACCCCGGCTTTGCCTGCTAAATGGACAACTACATCAATTTGATCGTCCTTTAGGTTTTTAGTCAAAGCTTCAAAGTCTGCCAAATCAAGCTCCTCAAATCTGAAATTGGGATGATTACTAAATCCGGCGAGATTACGTTCCTTTACTTTTTTGTCGTAGAATGGATCAAAATTATCAATTCCGATAACTTGGTTTCCTTCAGAAAGAAGCTGTTCACTTAAGTGTGAACCTATAAAACCGGCACATCCGGTAACAACTATAGTAGACATTTGAGTGTTTTTAAGTTTTTACAATTTTAAATTTGAGCTTTTTGCGTCCAACTTCAGGCTCTCAACTTCCAGCTCATTTTATTTTTCCTGAAATATAAGCAATTAATTTGTTGACAACCGGAATGTTTATCCGGTCAAAAAGACTTTTCTTATTGAAATGAATTAAAATATTTCGCAAATAAATGAACATTCCCAAACTGTGGGCAGCAAAAAGTACCGGGTCGAGCCGGTAAATGGCATAAACAAAATTCATAGCTGAACCACAAATGCTAATTATCCAAAACCCAAGAGGTAAAACAGATTCTTTTTGGTTTTCAGAATAAATCCATTGGTAAAAGAAACGCGATATAAAAACAATCTGTGCAACAATTCCCCAAACCATCAACCAAAAAGCAATATTTTCGTTTTTGAAGAATGTATTCAACGAATAAGTTGTTCCAAAAAACAGATAGCTTAGAATAATTGCAGGAGTAGTGAGAATAATCAACTTAATAAAGAAATTCATTGATTGCCATGCTCCCTTCAAATGTAGGTTCCTTACATAAATAAAATATACAAGAAGCTGCCCAACCAAAATGGCAGGATCGTTTCGTAATATTCCATAGGAAAGCATGGTAATAGATGCAACCAGGCTTAATTTCCAAAAAAGAGATGGAGATAAGACTTTCCCCTCCTGTTCTGATTTAAACCACTGGACAATAGTTCTTCCAAAAAAAAGAAACTGGGCTAAAAATCCAATTCCGTATATAAATATGTCTTTCATTTATTATCTAATTAAAGGTTAAAACCTCCGAACCAGGTTCGGAGCAGGCTCTGCAATTGCATTGCAGCTACTTTAGTTTCTATAAATTTCCGCACAAAAGGCTTGAAGTCAGAAGTCAGAAGCTGCC
>JANQII010000094.1 GCA_028282195.1 Prolixibacteraceae bacterium | reverse complement strand
GTTAAATAATACCATTTTATGTGTTAATTTACACACGGGTATTATGCCGTCCCGAGGATTCGGGATTAAAACTCAATGATAAACGTAGTGAAGTTATTGAGTAATTTTAAATACTAATCGGTATAATCCAATGAAAACCAATGAAATAAATAAATATGAATTTATCAATACCAAATAAATAAACCGCAAAGGATCATAAGGGATCAATACAAATGAGTACCATAAACCACTGAAAAACAAATTATTGAATCCGAAACTCACGTTAAATAATGATAACAGGGCAGGAAAACCCAGAAGTTACGTTTCTAACTTTGAAAAATTTGTATACTTCCTTTTTTTAAATCGTTATTTTAATTGGATTTGTGTAGTTGCTGCCCATTACTTTTTTGTACTCTATTAAAAATGCTTTATACCTCATCTGGGCTTCTTCGTGCATCTTCAGTTTATTTAGTGCATTAATTTGGAATTTAAGGGCAGTCTCATTGAGTGGATCGATGTTGAAAATGATATCTGAAAAATCGATGGTAGTTTGATATGCTTCTAAATTATAGGCGTTTTCAATTTCCATAAGTAAAACCGGTTCCAGTTTATTTTCAACTTCTTGTTTAAACACATCAAAGACAGGGGTATCGGCCAGCATTAAAAATTTTCCTCTACTTATTATCTTTAGCAGTTCCTGTTGGTTCCCTCCAACTTTATTCGATGAAATAATCTGCAAACAACGGGAATAATCACAATAGAATAAATCGGTTTGCATTAATTTAAAACAACCTTTCTCGTAAATTAATTCTATACCATCCAACTCGCCCAAAGCCCTTCGTAAATGGTTTATGGTAACACCTCTAAGGTTTTTTACTTTATCGTTTGTTTTATCGGGCCAGAGTGCATTGCTCAAATTCTTTGAAGTAATTCCTCCGGAGTCGCTATGACTTAAAATCAGACAGAAAATCTCTTTGAGTTTAGCACTAAACATATAGGTAATATCATTGTTGTTGCGGTCGTGCACCAGAAAGTCGCCAAAAAGATATATTGAATTGGGTTTTGGTGTATCAAGGAGTGTTTTTGTATGATTTTTACGTTCTAAAAAGCTATGCACCTGTCTGTTCCCCTTTGATCTTGCCCTTACAATATAGTACCCTGTAAATAAAATAATCAGACCAGATAAAATCAAAACAAAAGGCTGTACCCCTGAATTTGTCTTTAATTTATAATCAGTAAGGTTTTCTTCTTTTATTGGAGGGAAAGCCAAAGAATACACTTTTAGTTCCGACTTTATATCATCTTCAAATTCTTGAACAAGTACAACTAGTTTTTCCAGGTTAGAATCGTAATATAGGTTGGCATTTGTTGTGATCCTATCCGAATAAATAGGTATGGAGTCGCCCAATATTTCGTAGCTTCCATCTTTTATTGAGAAATGATATAAACGCAAAAATGATTCGGTGTAGTGCTCGGGGTAACAAAGGGTGTAAAAGCTTGAGTCATTTAAAATTACCATGCCACGCACAGGAACGACATTGTCGTTTTCCCATGGAATGCTCCACAACTTGCTAATTTGTTTGGTATTCAAATTAATCTTATAGAAATCATAGTAGTATTTTCGGCCAACAATCTGCTCGCCTGATTCATTTCCCATCCCACCAAATAGGTACACCGAGTTTGTTTCTTCTAAATAACCTACCGATGAAAAATAACGGGGAGAAAGGAAATCCCCCTTAAAGCCTTCAAGTATTTTCCATTTTTGATTTTCAATATTATAAACATAAAAATTATTACTGTAGTGCATATTCCCGAAACCGCCCAAAATGGTGTATTCCTTGTTGCCGGGAGAGTAATATGAACCATGATGGTGCAACTGAATGGGTAATTGCTGAATGTCTTCTGTTGTCCATTTAAAGGTTAAAAGATCGAGACTGGCAACTGTCGGACTATCATCCTGATCTTCCAGGTAAACTTCGTAAGAATAAAGCTCCTCATGCTCCTGATCAATAAAGTTTGTGCCAAGTTTTAATGGTACCGGGCATTTCCCGTCAAAGGCAATAATCTTTGTTTCCTCGGTTCTTACATTATAAATATAAATCGAGTCCCGGTTAAAATAATAGACATCATCTTTCTTCGGATTGTAATTGGCACCAGCTACCGATGTCGATTTAAACGAAGTGATAAACTTCCAGTGATAAGCATCATTAATCAGCCATTCGGGATTAATTACCATGCCAACAGCTTCTCCATTGGTATCGTACACATCATTGCCTTCATTTTCATTCAGTTCAAAATAATACCTTTTTTTATTGCCGTTAATCGATAGGTTTTTAATCGCAAACGACGGAACATCGATAATATAATCACTTTTACCAAAAAGTATCTGAGGGTAGTATTTATCGGGTAATCCAATACCGCTGGTATGGTATTGTTTATTATCAATTTCGAGATGGATAGAGTCGTTTGCCAGGTCAAAAGAGAGTTTTAAATTAAACCAGTTGCTGTTGAGTAATTCCTCTTTATTCATTCTGGCAATAATCAGACTGCTTTTGCCTTCCTCGTTAAAACGGAAGCTGATATCTGGTCCCTGGGCATCATAGAATAAATTAAAGATTGTATTGCTTTCCGAATTTTTTATACGGAAGACATAACCGATAGGTCTTGCCGGGTACAAAAACAGATCAAAATCGATCTCGAAATAATCAGAAAAAGTAACAGTCTTATTTTCAAATACATTGTATGATGTACGTTCAACTATTGGTTTTTCACCTCCATGAAATTTTAATCCCCGGGGAGAAGTTCCCTGAAGGGACAACAAGCCTAAAAGAAATATCAGGTAATAGTGTAGTTGTTTAGATACAAGCATAATGTTAAAATTCTCCCAAAACCATTCCCAATTTATAAATAAAAATTTTCTTTTCTGCTTTTAAAAGTGGAATTGGCCCGCAAATATAGTAAATTCTGTCATGAGAACGGGCGGGGTTCCGACTGACGGTTTAGGAACTAAATTTGAGCTAATAACATTATAATTCCCATAAGGGTTAATAATATTATATGAAAATTAACCCCGTTTTAACCTATTCTTTAACCACCTACATAATATTATCACAGAAAAGTATCTTAACTAAATTTAAGTAATTAACTAATTTAAAGTATTTTAACAATGAAACTAATGAAAGTCTTTAGGACCTTTGTGTTCACCGTTTTTTTGGGGGCAACAATTTTGCCACTAAATTCTTGCGATGAAGATGATGATCCTGTAGGTAGTGACTCGGGTACAATAACCGGAACAGTTACGGATGCATCCGGTCAGCCGATTTCCGATGTCTCGGTTACCATCTCCGGAATTAATGAAGATGATATTACAGTAAAAAGTGGAAGCGATGGCAAATATTCTGTCGATAATGTTCCTTTAAAAACTCACGCTGTTACATTTTCAAAATCGGGTTGGTTAACTGTAAGTGTGACAGTTACTGCCGACAAGTTCAATGAAAATAATGTAGCCTTAGCAGATGTGTCGATGGTAAATGCATCGGCAAAAATATCGGGAACTGTTATTGATGCAAAAAACAATGGTGTTCCACTTGAAGGTGTAACGGTTAGTACCGGACCTACAGGAACACTAACAACCGGGGCAGACGGGACTTTTACAATTGAAGACCTTATCGAGAACGATTATACTGTAACCTTTACCAAAGAAGGTTATGTTACGATCGTAAAAGAGGTAACGACAGCCGATTTTGTAAATGGGATTGTTACATTAAACATAGAAATGGGAAGCCGCGAATTGCTACGTGGTTTAACAGCCGACGACCTTTCAGGTGCCGACAAATGGTACTACAACGAATACCGGGGTGGTGGTAATGCCGATGCTTATCCTCACTGGGACTGGGCCTGCAATTACATGTGCGCGCTTACTTTCTGGGGTAACTGGGAAGAACAATGGGAAGGTACAACCTTGCGTATTCGTAACGATGGGGATCAACAAGAGAATCCTGCCGACCTTGATGTGTTCGATTCTTATACATACGGAAGTAAACTGATCACGGAAGACAACAGGATCATGTCCCTGAGAATTCGTACACACAATGCAGACGAAGCTAGTCCTGCCTATTTCGGTGTACAGGTTGTTGACCTTTCAGCAGCAGAACCTGCAACTGTTAAAATTGGTGAAACAAAAACCTGGGGTTCTGATAATTATACCGATTTTGATTTTGATTTGAGTGATTACATCGGAAAAGAAGTGATCATTGCAATTGGTATTTATCGTCACGAAACCGGAGACTACTGGAAGCAACTTGTTTTAAGGGCAATTCGTTTTGCAGACCAGAAAGTTGAAAACTGGGATTGGTTACCAGGGGAAGACGTTGTTGAAGGCTGGCACTTGCCAATCGGAACAGTTCGTTCTACCATGCCTCAAATGAAATCATCATTTACAGGTATTAGCCCGATTAGCGCGGGTAGAAACGTTAGCATGAGCGACGGATATCCGGTGGCTTACCGGGCATGGCGTGAAGTTTCCCACGTAGGGGCCGAATGGTCGTTTGTTCCGCTTAGAAAAGACCCTGAAGTATTCCCGTCTGAAGGTTACATCATAAAAACACGTAACACCGCTGATGAAGATACGAAAGTACCTGAATCATACTTGTATGCGAAATTCCCAATTGCTCCCGGAAGTAACCAGTTGACATTCACTACACGTAACTTCGGAGATCACTACACATTTTTCAAAATTACAGCTATACAGAACGATGGAACTGTAACGCACGTAATCCCAACTTCGAACACCGCACAGGAAGCTGAAGAGGCTGCCGATGGTTGTATGAAGTTTAAACACGGAGACGGTGGTGCAGGTAATCCTGAAGGTTATGCTTCATTCGTTTACGATTTGTCCCAGTTCGACGGTGAAGACGTAACAATCGTTCTGGGCGTGTACAATGGTGCTGCTAATACCGGTGAAAACAAGCTCGTTATCCACACGATTGATTTGAACTAATGAAGATATAATGAAAAAATTTCGAATGATAACTACAATTTGTCTGCTTTTGTGGATTACCATGGCGTGTAGCGAGAGCGATCCTGTTGATGAGCCGATTACGCCACCAACAAATGAGATTAACCTTGCTGAGCAAAATCTCGTTCGTGCGATGGAATTAGCAGATAATGCAGTAGAACAGCATTTTACAGGATCAGGAATGGCTATGGCCAGGTATTATAATCCTTATACCGATAGCCGTTCCGAAGAGATAGGAAGTATATGGATGTACACCAGTGCCATTGAAGCAGTAAATGCCATACTTCATGGACTTGAAGCACAAAAAGCACAGGTCAATGCTACGCTTTATAATGAAAACTTCAGCAGATATACTGAGTTGTTGCAAAAACTTTACGATAATGCAGATTATTACCTCGGAACTTTTGAATTAACATCGTATACACAGACCAAAAACTGGTCTGTGTACGGTGTTAACCGTAGTTCAGCTAAAGGATCGGCAAGGGTCGATGGGATTTACAACGTTTACGATGATCAGATGTGGCTTGTACGCGAGTTGATGCATGCTTACAAACTGACCGGGAATAACACCTATCTGGAGAAAGCAGAGTATTTAACCGAATATGTACTTGACGGATGGGATTGTACACGTGATGACAATGGGAACGAAATCGGAGGTATAACCTGGGGCCCGGGTTATGTAACAAAGCACTCTTGTAGTAACGGACCAATGATAAGTCCGCTGGTTTGGCTGCACGAATTGTATAAAGACAAAAACGACGAGATTACCTATCATTACATTGACGCCACCGACGGACAAACCCGCAAAACAATGCAGGTTAAAAAGAGCGATTATTATTTGGAATTTGCTCAGAAAATATACGACTGGAAAAAGAAATACCTGTTGCGCCCTGATGGTGTTTACGACGATATGATGGGCGGCTGTTCCCCAGGCAGCCCACAAACTGAAACCATTGACGGAACTGTTTACCGTAAAGGTATTACCTGTCGCGACAAAGTTGGTCCGACCATCACATACAACAGCGGCACAATGCTCTCTGGTGCAGCTGATTTATTTCAGGCAACAGGAGATAGCAAATATCTTGATGATGCGATAAGTTTATCAGATGCAAGTTTTAGCTATTTTGCTGTTCCCGGGCAAACAAAACCGGGTTATTATACCTACGATATTAGTGGGTTCCGAAACTGGTTTAATGGAGTTTTAATGCGCGGGTATGTCGATGTTTATCCCGCTTATGATGGTGTAGCCGACTACATCAATAGTTTTCAGGAAAACCTCGATTATGCTTATGAAAACTTCCTCTATAACGGATTTCTTCCAACGAATTTATTAGTAGGCTGGAGCCTCAACAATAGTAATAATAAAACTGAAGCGATGTTCAATTTTGCTTTTGCAGCTGAATATGCAGTATTGGCAAAATACGAATTTGAAAAATAAAACTAAAAGACTGTTTTGATTTTTTTAGCCCCGAAGCTTCGGGCTATGAAATATTTCCTGCCTGCCGAACAGGCAGGAAAGGCGAATAATAGGGTAAATGAATAAATTCAAAACAGTCTCTAACAATAAAACTAACTCTTATGATTAAAAATCGAAATACAAAAGTTTCGCAGTTTCTGCGTTTGATTTTGTTTCTTATGTTTTTTGTACCCATTTCTTCATGGGCGCAAAATATCACTATTTCCGGAGTTGTTACCGATAATAGGAACGAGCCGGTAATTGGTGCCACAGTTGCTGTTAAAAACACGACAACAGGTACCGTAACAAATGTGAATGGTGAGTATTCCATCCAAGCCTCTTCTGATGCTATTTTGGTATATCAGTTTATCGGACTTGTAACTCAGGAAATAAGTGTGAATGGACGCACTACCATTGATGTTGCGCTGAAGGTTGATCAACAAAGCCTTGAGGAGGTTGTAGTTGTTGGTTATGGTACCCAAAAGAGAGTTACAATAACCGGTTCTGTGGCTGGCGTAAAAGGTGATGAATTGCGCCAGACAAAAAATGAAAATCCGCAAAACATGTTAACAGGCAGAATTGCCGGTGTACGCGTTTGGCAGAAAAGTGCAGAGCCAGGGACATACAATAATAACTTCGATATTCGTGGTTTAGGTGCTCCACTTATCGTTATCGACGGTGTGCCGCGAACTACAGCAGAGTTTCAACGTCTTAACCCCAACGATATTGACGATATTTCGGTACTGAAAGATGCTTCGGCTGCCATTTATGGTGTAAGGGCTGCAAACGGAGTCGTGTTGGTAACTACCAAAAAAGGAACATCAGGTGGTAAAACATCAATTTCGTATAACGGCTCCTATACATGGCAGCAGCCATCCGGAATGCCTGTCCTTGCCGATCCATACGAAACCATGACCATATATAACGAAAGGGCAATGAACAACATAAATGGCGGCAATATCATTTACACGGAAGAGGATTTTGAAGCTTTCCGTAACGGAACACGCCGCTCAGAAGATTGGACTTCATTGTTGTTTTCTGATTTTTCTCCACAAACCCAGCACGATGTAAGTATTACCGGTGGTACAGAAAAAACACAGTATTATGTGTGTATGGGGTATTTTTTTCAGGAAGGTTTTTTCAAATCCGGCGATTTGAATTACAATAAATACAACCTGCGTTCAACTATTAGTACCGAGCTGGCTAACGGATTAACATTTGAACTTAATTTGAGCGGTATAGCCGACGAACGTAACAATCCTTATTCCAGTTCAGTAGATATTATTCGGAACTACTGGAGACAAGGTGTTTTATTTCCTGCTTATGCCGATCCGGAACAAACAATACTTAATTACGAAGGACTGGACCTGGAAGAGAATACTGTTGCTAAAATGACCTCAGATATTTCAGGCTATCGTAAATACAAACAGAAATATTTCCAGTCGTCTGCGGTCCTTAATTATGACTTAGGTACGCTTACAGATGCTTTAAAAGGATTGTCTGCAAAAGCAATGGTTAGTTACGACTATCGTATGGATGACAACACCATTTATCGTAAAGAATACTATCAGTATGCATACAATTCCTTAACCGATTCTTATGATTCAAAATTATACAACGAAAGTTCGCCTAACCAGTTGCGACGGGAATTTTATAACAAGCAGCAAATGCTCGCGCAATTTCTGTTGAATTATAACCGTACTTTCAATGATGTTCATAAAGTAAGTGGATTGTTAGGCTGGGAGACACAAAAGCGTGAAGGTGATAATTTTTACGCTCAGCGCGACCTGGCTTTCGGAATGGAATACTTGTTTGCCGGAATTGATGAAAATCAGCTTGGCGGTATGCAAAGTAGCCTGAATGATATTTATGAATTTGCTAATTCGGCATTGATCGGTAGGGTAAATTATACTTTCTCAGATCGTTATATTGCTGAATTTCAATTCAGATATGATGGGTCATCTAAATTTGCAAGCGGAAACCAATGGGGGTTCTTCCCATCAGCTTCGGTTGGCTGGCGAATATCTGAAGAGCCATTATTTCAATCCATCCCGGCATTATCGTTTGTTGACCAGTTGAAACTGCGTGCCAGCTATGGAGAACTTGGTGATGATGGTTCATTACAGTACGATTGGGCAACCGGATATACTTATCCTGCAACCAGTGGCAATGCAGACAGGGGATATTATAACCAATATGCACCAGGCTATATCTTTGGTAGCGAATTTGTTTATGGTGTATCTACGCTTGCTCTTCCCAACGAGCAAATTACATGGTTTACAGCGCGTACTTTTGACCTTGGTATAGACTTTGAAGGATGGGATGGATTGTTTGGCTTCTCGTTTGACTACTTTGATCGTCGACGTGAAGGCCTTTTTGCACGCCGCACCGGCGATCTGCCAACGGTGGTTGGTGCCCAGGCTCCACGTGAAAATTTAGACAGCGACCGCCATTTCGGAATGGATCTCGAACTGAAGCACCGCAATCAAGTAGGTGACTTTATGTATAAAATCAAAGCTATTGGAACGATTACCCGCCATAAGTATATGGTTGCCTCAGAAAAAGGGCCTTATGGAAACTCGTACGATGAGTGGCGCAACAATAATTTAAGTTACCGCTACCAGGGAGTACAGTTTGGTTATGAGGCTGATGGCCGTTTCGAAAACTGGGAGGATATTTGGTCGTATGATCTTTACAAAGAGAGAAATGTATTACCCGGAGATTACAAGTACGTTGACTGGAATGGTGATGGTCAGATTGATGGATTGGATGAGCATCCTATTGCTTACGACCAAACACCGTGGCTGAACTATAGTTTTAACTTTGAATGTAATTATAAAAACTTCGATATGAGCTTGCTTTTTCAGGGATCAGCACTTGGTTCAATGCAATACACAGAGCCACTCTATTCAATTTGGGGTACTAACGGAGGGGGTACTTTGGAACAGTACACTGATCGCTGGCGTCCCGTTGATCCGCTGGCAGATCCTTACGATCCTGAAACAAAATGGGTGACGGGTTATTACGGCTATACCGGAAACTACCCGCGAGGTAATTCCGAATTTAACCGGGTAAGTACTTCTTACCTTCGTTTAAAAAGCATTGAATTAGGTTATACTATTCCGCAATTAAAAGGATTATCGTCGATGAATATGCGTGTATTCGCAAATGCGTACAACCTGTTAACATTTACCGGGGTAAAATTTGTTGATCCTGAACATCCTGACGACGACCTTGGAAGGATGTATCCGCTCAACAAAACTTATACATTGGGTGTGTCTTTATCGTTTTAACAAAAGAATTCAGAGTTAATGAATTATAAATTAGATTATCATATGAAAAGGATATATATATTAACATTAATAGGCTTAATATTCTTCTCCGCATGTACGGATTTAGATGTTGCACCAAAAAATATCATTAGCGACGAAGATCTTCTGACAAATGAATCCGGTATGGAAATTTATATGGCACGGATGTATAGTAACATGCCATTTGAAGATTTCAAGTACATGGCCGAGTGGGGGATCGAATTTAACTCATGGCTGGGGGCAATGGGGATTGAAGGGACCGGGGAAGCACTAAACCGCGACGGTATTTGCAGAGCCTTTACAAACGAGAGAACTCCTTACTGGGGAAAAGCATTTACCTTGCTGCGTGATGCTAACTACCTGCTTGAAACTTTACCAAAATATGAAGGTTCATTCGCAAAAGTGATGTACAATCATTACCTGGGAGAAGCATATTTTATCCGGGCTACTGTATTTTGTGCAATGGCAAAACGTTTTGGAGGCGTTCCGCTGGTTACAAAGGTAATTCCTTATCCTGCCGGTGAAAACGAACTGGAAGTTCCCCGTGCAACTGAGGAAGAAACATGGGACCAGGTCCTTGCTGATTTTGATCAGGCTGCGTCGTTGTTACAGCCAACAAGTCCAAAAGCAGGATATGCCAACAAGTATGTTGCGTTATCTTTTAAATCGGAAGCAATGTTGTATGCCGGTAGTGTGGCGAAATACAACGAAACCGTAACCGGTCGTTTAACCGGTTTTGGAGAGAAAACAAGTGTACGTGTGATTGGTTTTGCTGAAGATTCATGGCAAGCTGCTTCAAAAAAATACTTTAAAGAAGCTTACTCTGCGGCACGTGAAGTGATGGAAAGTGGCATGTATTCGCTTTATACAAATAAATGGGCTGCCGATGATCCTGAAGCTCAATATGAAAATATGGTAGATATGTTCAGCGATCTAACAAGTCCTGAAAATATTTATGTAAAAGAATATATTTATCCAACCACTACTCATGGATATGATGCATACAGTGCTCCTTTTATTTTTAAAGCGCCGCTGGCATCAGGAACTTGTCCTACACTCGACTTTCTTGAGCTTTACGAAGGTTTCGATCGTTATGATGATGGAACAATTAAAACAACCAGCGGTGCATCAAACACAGAAGGGGAATACCTGATGTATGATACTCCAACCGACTTTTTCAAAAATGCGGAGCCTCGTTTACGTGCTTACGTAATTTTTCCTGGCGATATGTTTAAAGGAAAGGAAATAGAGATTAGAGCAGGGGTTTATACCGGAACAGAACCAGTCCAGCCACTGTTTAACAATTATTCGTACGCAAATGCCGAAACCCATTACCAGCATTTAGATGCCTATAAAGGCGATCCTAAAACGTTGTATTTGAGCCCAAGAGAAGGAAATAGCCAGGAAGTAGTTGATTACAATGGTGTTGAAATGACTGCTGCCGGAGCAAATGGACCTTTTTATGATAATGGGGAAGCTTGCTTGACTGGATTATACGGACGTAAATGGTTGAATCCCGATCCTGCTTTTGAAGCTGGTGAAGGTAAATCTGACCAACCTTTTATTTTGATGCGTTATGCCGAAATACTGCTTAATGCAGCCGAGGCTGGTGTTGAACTGGCAATGGCAGGCGAAAGTGCCCCTGACGGATCGAACATGTTACAGGTTGCCACAGAAGCTATAAATAGCATTCGCGAACGTGCTGGTGCAAGTCTCCTTGCTTCCACACTGGATGCTGGCGAAACAGGACGTAATATCGTTCGGAAAGAAAGACGGAAAGAGCTTGCCTTAGAGCATAAAACGAAATGGGATTTGCGTAGGTGGAGGGTTCAGCACTACGAAGGAAGAGATGGTTTTTGGGGTGAGTTTAGAGATAGAAATACCTACAGTAATAATTCCCGTTACCGTTTCCGTGGGTTGTATCCATTCTTTTCGAAAGAATCAGGAAGATATTTCTTCGATTCGCGTTTCCAGTGGGTTAGCCTGAAAACATTCGAGTATACTATTGTTGATTACTACTTTGCAATTCCGGGTGGTGAGGTATCAAAAAGTCCGGTAATTGATCAGCAACCGAACAGATAATAAACAAATGAATAATAAGAATATACAGGATATGAAAAAAATAGCAATTTATATAGTGACACTGGCGCTGTTTTCATTCAATTCATGCGGCTTTTTCGAGCTGGACAACTATGATGAGCCAGCAGAAACCTTGAAAGGGGAAGTGGTGGACATAGTAACCGGGGAACCAGTATTAACCGATCAGGGAAGCGAAGGGATACGTGTACGTTTAACTGAACTTAGCTATGGTGATAATGCAACACATAATCCGGATTTTTATACGATGCCTGATGGTACATTTCAGAATACTAAATTGTTCAAAGGCACATACAACGTTCGAATTGACGGGCCTTTTATTCCACTGGTCCGTGAAGATGACCGTGGTGTTCCATTAGCAGACGAAACGAAAAATCTGGATATTGAAGGCCTTACTGAAGTAAAGTTCGAGGTTCAACCTTTTCTTAACGTAGAATGGGTAAGTGAACCAGTCGTATCCAATGGAAAAATAATGGCCCAGGTACGCATTACCCGTGGAGTTTCAGAAGCGGATTTTCAATCAAAAATTGAACCCATGGGAGCTTATAGCAGCAGCTTTTTAAATGTTACCGATATTCAGTTGTTTGTTAGCTACTCATCAAGCGTAGGTTATCGTGCCCGCGACGAACGCTGGTCGAATAAAATTGAATATTCAGGTTCGAAATTTAATGCTTTACTTGGCGAAACAATTACCATCGAATCGAATGGAACAATTCCTGCCGGAAGGATCGTATTTATTCGTGCTGCTGCCCGTATTAATTACGATACCCCTAAAGGAAGCGGAACAAGAAGGTGGAACTATAATGAGCCAGTTGAGGTGATGATTCCCTAGTGTGAAGATTGTTATAGTTAATCATCCCTGCTAAATTTTGTAAGAGGGTGATTTCCTTTTATTTGAATATTTTACCTATACCAATGTGGAAATCGATATTTTTATTCAAGAGTTGCTGGCGATTTAATAGCAGGTATCTTATGATGTTTTAGATTTCTGTATCGTGAAATAATAAAATTCACAGATATTCACAAGCCCTGTCATTTATTTGGCAGGGCTTTTTTATTACAAATGACATATTATAAAACAATTAACTAAACTCTTGTTAATACCATTTAATTAGGTACTTTTATTACAGCTCTTCACTACAATTTTTTTAAAAAATGCTCAACAAAAAAAACCTAATTCTTATTGCTGTCCTTACCAGCTTAATTATTGCCGGTTCAGGGTATTTTTATTACCACAATCTGAGAAAAAATATTCAGAATGAAAAAGAAATAGACCTTACTGCGATTGCTCAATTAAAGATTAGTCAGTTAGAACAATGGATTGATGAAAGGTATGCTGATCAAAGAATTTTTGTAGAGTCTGAATATTTTATAAATGAAATTGAAAAATTAATAAATAATCCAACTGATGAAAAAGCCCTTAGTTATATAAGAGACAGAATTTCAACACCTCAACAAGCGTACAATTATAATTCAATATTTCTTGTTTCGTCAAACAACCGGCTTCTTATTTCAACAAAAGAAAATCATTCATCACTAAACGATGCATTATTCCATCAACTCCTACAACCAAACCATAATAAAATTAATTCTCACAGCTATTTTAGTTTTGATAACGGCACAATCTATTATGATATCATTTCTCCAATTTTTAGCTCAGGAGGTCAAATAATTTCATTTCTCATTTTTCGAATTGATCCTTTGGATTACTTGTATCCATTTATTCAATCCTGGCCAACACCGAGTAAAACCTCAGAAACACTTCTGATAAGTAAGGGAAAAGATCATGTTTTATTCCTAAATGAGCTTAGGCACCAAAATGAGACTGCTTTAAAATTAATGCTACCCCTCTCTCAAAAAACCTTACCTGCTGTTATGGCTGCTGATGGCATTATTGGTATTGTAGAAGGAACTGACTACCGCGGATCAGATGTAATTGCATATATTGCCCCTATTCCCGGAACCGATTGGTTTATGGTAACTAAAGTTGATAAGAAAGAACTTTTGCGCGAACTGGTTGCACAAGGTGGATATGTTACATTAGCGACTATTTTAATTATTATAGTTTTAGCGTTTGGTATTGGCCTTTTTTATAATTTGAGGCAAAAGAATATCTACCTATCACTCTGGAAAACCCAGGAAGAATTTAAAACAACCTTATACAGCATTGGCGATGCAGTAATCACAACTGATAAAGCAGGCATCATAAAGCAAATCAATAAAATTGCAGAAGAACTTACAGGTTGGAAAGAAGTAAATGCAAGAAACAAACCCCTATCTGACATTTTCAGGATAATTAATGAGTACACAGGTGAACCCGCTGAAAACCCTGTTGAAAAAGCTCTAAAACATGGAGAAATTGTTGGATTGGCCAACCACACCCTGCTAATTTCCAAAAACGGGACTAAAACACCCATTGCAGACAGTGCAGCACCTATTCACGACAGCGAAGGGAATGTTATTGGTGTTGTTCTTGTTTTCAGAGATCAAACGGATGAAAAGAGACATCTTGAAGAAATTGAATCTGCACGGGACTTTGCCGAAAACATTATTGAAACACTTCATGAATCGTTATTGGTTTTAGATGAAAAACTGAATGTTATTTCCGCGAACAAAACATTTTTTGAATCTTTTAAAGTTACACCAGACAAGGTTCTCGGTGAGTCATTTTTTAGAATTGACAATGGTGCATGGTACCATACCGGGCTTAAAGAACATCTTAACAATGCTTTCGTTCTTGATAAAACACACTTCCAGGATTATAGTGTGCAGCTCGAATTTGAAACAGTTGGAATACGAACCTTGAACATGAATATACGAAGGATTGTCACTGGAAATAACCAAACCAAAAATATACTGCTTGCGATAAATGACATTAGTGAAAAAGAAAAACTAATAAAAGAACTCATTGTTGCAAAAGACCTTGCAGAAAAAAGCAACCAACTAAAAACTGCTTTTTTAGCAAACATGAGCCATGAAATTCGAACACCCCTGAACGGGATTTTAGGTTTTTCAAGTATGATTGCTGAAGACGAGCTAAATCGTGAAGAACGAGAAACATACCTTAAAATTATTGAAAATAGCGGACAAAGGCTTTTAAGTATTGTTAATGACATCCTTGATATCTCAATGATCCAATCCAACCAAATAAAAATTAAAAATCAGGATTTTATATTGACAGATTTTCTGAAAGAACTTTTCACATTTTATAAAACCCTGCAAAAAGAAAAGATAAAAAATCTTGACTTCTCGGTTAAATATAACTCTATACAACCAAACCTTGTCATTACCTCTGATAAAGACAGGCTTTTCCAGGTTTATAAAAACCTACTTGACAATGCTTTCAAGTTTACCCATTCAGGATTCATCCAGTTTGGAGCCAGTCAATCAAACGATTTAATAACTTGTTTTGTTAAAGATTCCGGGAAAGGAATACCTCATGATAAAGTCAACTTAATATTTGAAAAATTTAACCAGGCATATAACAAACAATATATAAAGAATGAAGGCACCGGACTTGGCCTACCAATAGCTAAAGGGCTTGTTGAGCGGTTAGGGGGCAAAATATGGGTAGAAACTGAACCAGAAAAAGGAACAGCTTTCTTTTTTAATATTCCTCTGAATTAATTTTATCATTAGCTATAATCTAAGTTTTGGATCAATAAGCTGCCCCTGTTTCTCAGCCCTCATTTTAATCGGAACACAATCTATTATCTCATTAATTAATATCGAAGCTAATTTTTTTAAACCCGATGTTTTTAAATAGGCAGCACTAACTTCCCTTACAGGCTTAGGTTCAATAAATGTTTTTATCATATCCTCATAATCTGAAGGGACATTCATTGTAGCTAATTCGGGAATAAAAGTCATACCCCCCTGATTTTCAACAATGCGCTTTAAAGATTCAATCGAGTAAGAAATGTACCTGAATGAGCTATCTAACTCCCCTTCATCAGGTAGTTGACAGATCGAATTGACCTGGTTTTGAAAACAGTTACCTTCTCTCAAATACCACAACTCATTAAATGAAAGACTTTTCAGATCAATTTTTTCCTTTTTATACAATTCATGTTTATCTGATACATACAAATAAAACTCCTCATAAAAAAGTGAAACAAAACCTATATTCTTGGCTTGTACAGGTGTTGAAAGAATTCCAACATCCAGTTCATTATAGTTAAGTTTTCCAATAATTTCCTCGGTTTTAAGCTCTGTAATATCTAAAAAAAGTTTAGGGAAATTTCTATTCAAATTTTCGATAAATAAAGGGACTAAATATGGTGAAAGGGTTGGAATTATACCAACTTTCAATTTGCCCTCAACCTGATCTTCAATTTCAAGGCTTAAATTATTCAGGTCTTCAATTTGCTGGACAATCTTCAAAGCCTTTTCAAAAAACAATTCCCCCTCTGGTGTTAACGACAGTGGTTTCTTTGTTCGGTCTACAAGTTGATATTCAAACTCATCCTCAAGTTTCTGAATTTGTAAGCTAAGTGCAGGTTGGCTAATTCCTAATTGACTGGCGGTTTTTGAGAAATTACAAAAACGGGCAAACTCGATGAAGTATTTCAATTGATTTATATTCATATATAAGCAAAAATTATAGCACTATAAAAATAATAAATAAAAGCTATATTAATTTTGAAATAGAAACTAAATTATACAATTAAAATTTACGATTATGAAAACATTAGAAAAAGCAAAAACAAAAAATGCAGAACTTATTCATGGGTTAAACAATCTATTGGCAGATCTTCAAGTGTTCTACCAAAACTTAAGAGGTTTACACTGGAATGTTAAAGGCAGTATGTTTTTTATTTTGCATGAAAAGTTCGAAGAATATTACAATGAAACTGCAGAAATAGTAGATGAAGTTGCTGAACGAATCTTAATGATTGGTGGTAGTCCTGCTCATACATTCTCTGAATATCTTTCTATAGCTGGTTTACCGGAAACCAAAGACGTGACTGATGGATTTGAAGCAACAAATATTGTTATTAGCCAATCAGGCACGTTGTTGAAACAAGTGAAAAGATTACAGGAACAGGCAGCAGACCAGAACGATGAAGGAACAAATGCAATACTTAGCGAATTCATTGGCAATACAGAAAAACGCATTTGGATGTTAAAAGCATTTGTCAGCTAAAGGGGAAAAAACCATTACAAAAAACAGGGGTCGAAAATGATCCCTGTTTTGGTATAGTATGAAATATGTGAATCAAGGGTTGAAGCTGAATATTCAGGGAAATCCTTGATTTGACCTCTTCCGATTCGGTTGATAGGCTG
>JANQII010000053.1 GCA_028282195.1 Prolixibacteraceae bacterium | reverse complement strand
GTTAGGGGAGAGTACAGGGTACTTGTATAAAAATATGTGAATCAAGGGTTTATTCTAAATATTCAGGAAAATCCGGATTTAAAGGCAAGATTTTCAACTCTTGATTCGCATTAAATGACTATCGTATTGTTATCCTAAATTGAAATATAAATTCCATTCCTCATCGGAAGTCATTAAATGCTCACTCAATAGTCAATAATAGTCATCATTAAAACAATGAATGACAAGGTAATGACGACAAAATGACAATGAATGACTTCAAATTACCAAAAGAAATCCTTACAAACTAAGCCATTAGGACAATAACCCGAGACTCATAAAAATTTATATTGCGACCTGGCTTTCGGAACAAGATTCTAATAATGTCTTTTCCCTTCGTAAACATTTGTAAGTAAACCCCTTTGTTTTCAGTGTTGCCAGGGATTTTTTTCCTGGATAATTCGTTAAATAATAGATTATTTCAGGTCTTTTTTATCGCCAAATGTTTATTTGTAAATCGAAGTATTATTTAATTTGACAAATAGAATTGACCAATTTTTTCATACTTTTAGAAAAAAAAGAAATATGAAACGATTAGGTGAAAGGGTTAGAAGAAAAAGAGAAGGCTTACATTTGAAGCTTAATGATCTTGCTCAAAAAGTTGGTATAAGTTCCAGTGCCCTGTCACAAATTGAAAAAGCAAAAGCATTTCCATCAATCCTTACTTTGAAGAACATCGCTGATTGCTTGCATACAACAGTTGGAGAGTTAATCGGTGAAAACGAAACCTTATCAAAACAGCCTTTGATAAAAGATGCTGAGAAAAAATTTGTTAACGAAAATGTCTCAGGAACAAAGCTTTATTTAATTTCTCACCACGACCCTTCAAAGCAAATGGAAACTTACCTTGTAGAATTTAGCTTAGATTCAGATACTGATAAACTAATGAGTTCGCACCCCGGGCAGGAGTTTTGCTATGTTATTAAGGGGAAATTGGAATTTATTCTGGATGAAAAAAAGTATATTCTGGAAAAAGGTGATAGCTTTTATTTTAATTCTAATATAGCCCACAAGGCAAAGAACATTGGCGAAAAAAATACCCGAATAATTTGGGTTGTTACACCTCCGGATATTTAAAAAAATTTATCAATAAAGTTAAACACCTCTTAAAAAATTAAGAAATAGTTAAGTAATATTAAGCAATACTTAAAAAATTAAGTTATTATAAATTCAGTGCTATCTTTGCCGCAAATTAATTTTAATTAAAACGATCTTAATAATTTGAATTAGGTTTAAAAAGAAAAGCAAGATGAATGTACTACAAACTAATCTTTTACATGTTTTAGAGGAGAAAGAAATTCTGTTGCCGGAAAATGTAAAAAGAATACTGAATGAATGCAAAAGTTTTACGTGTTTCAATACAACAGAGGAATTGGCAGATGCTGCAACAAATGGAAAAGACAATAATGAATTTGAAGTAAAATATGATGTACCTGGAAAGGGAGAATATACTGAAGCTATTATTCACAGGGTAAAAAACGGGATTTCGGCAAACTACACAGAGCCATATATGAGAAGACGGGATCCTGGTACAATGTCAATAGGAGATGATAAGCCCACCGGGAAAAAAAGATTTACTGAAAAATATGGCTATTCTTTTTCTAAATTACAGGAAGAAACATATGATTGGCTGATAGAACGTGATCTTGCTGTATTTTTTTATTTTGCTGGAAGAAGGGGGATCGGATCACTGGGAATGGCAATAGCTCCTGCAAATGCTGGATTTTTTGCTATGGGCTTATCCATGCTGCAGGAAATTGTACCCATTGATGAACTCAGGCAGGAAGAAGAAGTAAAATCTGTAATTTTTGTTGCTCCAGTGTTTAGGCATACACACTTTGATGGCAAACAAGTTGTTGTTCATAACCGAACAGATAAAGTTCACGAATTATATTCGTATAATTTATATCCCGGGCCAAGTGCAAAGAAAGGTTTGTATGGTGTCCTTTTATCTCAAGGAGAGAAAGAGCAATGGGTCACGGCTCATTGTTCAGCGGTACAGTCTATTAGCCCGTATGATAATGTAACAACCTTCATGCATGAAGGGGCAAGTGGTGGTGGAAAAAGTGAATTGCACCAACATATTGTAAGAGAGCCAGATGGGAGAGTGCTGCTTGGGGAGAATACCATTTCCGGCGAATCACGCTATATTACTATTCCTCGATTTTGTTCTTTTAAACCGATCGCTGATGATATGGCATTTTGCCATCCGTCATTTCAAAAGCAAGATGGAAAACTCAGGATAATGGATGCTGAAAATGCGTGGTTTGTAAGGGTCGATAGTGTAAAAGGATATGGAGATGATCCTGTGCTGGAGAAAACGACTATCTCTCCTAAAAAGCCTTTGTTATTTTTGAATATTGAAACAAAACCAGAGTCAACAGCACTCATTTGGGAGCATATTTATGATGAACCAGACAAGCGTTGCCCAAATCCAAGGGTTATTTTACCCCGCGATATTGTCGAAAATACAATTGATTCTTCGGTTTCTGTTGATGTACGTAGTTTTGGTATAAGAACACCTCTTTGTTCAAAAGAAAATCCGACATATGGTATCGCAGGTTTATTTCATATTTTACCACCTGCAATTGCATGGTTATGGCGACTGGTTGCACCCCGGGGGCACAATAATCCAAGTATTGTAGGTGAAGGAATTATGGAAAGTGAAGGTGTAGGCTCGTACTGGCCATTTGCTACCGGGAAAAGAATAACTCATGCCAACTTATTATTGAAACAGATCATTGATACTCCGAGAACTATTTACGCTTTAATACCGAACCAAAACATTGGTGTTTGGAAAGTTGGGTTTAAACCACAATTATTGATGCGGGAATACCTTACGCGAAGGGGAGTTGCAAAGCTAAGAAGTGATCAAACACAAGCTGCAAGGTGTTCATTATTGGGTTACGAATTAAATTATTTAACCATTGAAAGTTCAAAAATTCCATCCAGGTTTTTAAAGGTATACAATCAGGCTGAAGTGGGGACTGAAGGTTATGATCATGGAGCTAAGGTCCTGCAAAACTTCTTTCACACAGAACTTCAAAAATACAGGCACAAAGATATTTTTCAGACAGGTAAAAAGATAATTGACGCTTGTCTTTCAAATGCGAGTGTTGAAGAATATAACGAGATATTACCGATGAATTATCAATATTTATTTTATAATATAGAAGATTATGAGCAAAGTAGTAATAATAATGGGCTCGAAAGCAGATCTTGAGTGGGCAAAAAAAATAGTTAGTACACTTAATGATCTCGAGATTAAGTCAGAATGCTTTATTGCATCAGCACACAAAATTCCTTTACAATGTTACGATATTATACGTGAGAAAGAAAAAGAAAATCCGGTATTTATAACGATAGCTGGTATGAGTAATGCATTGAGCGGATTTACAGATGCACAAACGCATTGCCCGGTAATTGCTTGCCCACCTGTTGGTGAAACGTTTGCAGGGGGGGATGTATTTTCAAGTCTTAGAATGCCATCAGGTGTCGCTCCTTTGGTAATTCTAAATCCTAAAAATGCAGCTTTGGCAGCAGCAAAAATACTTGGATTGGAAAATGATAAAATAAGATTAAATGTAACCAAATTCCAACATAGTCAACGACAAAGGTTAATTGACGACAATGATTCCTTGTCCTCTTTTCCCGTGCAATAAAAAGGGGAGGGGGGAGTAAGCTGTATGCTTCTCCCCCTATTTTAAAACGATTCAATTTTGCTGATTTTTTTTGTGTAAGATTTTTAGATAATGGGAAGTGTAAAAGATATTAGGATTATTTCCTACCCCGAAGCTGAGAAAAGCGGGTTGGGTTTTATGAATTTCTCCGATAGATATTCTGTATTTGATTGGGGGCAAATGCCTGATACTATTCCAAATAAAGGAGCTGCCACAGCAATATTGGGAGGGTATTTTTTTGAGAAATTGGAAAAATATGGAATTAATACCCACTATCATGGGCTAATCGAAGATTCAATTCCCCGAAGATTATCGGAACTAAAAGGAGTGTCAAAATATATGTACTGTGACATTTTCAGGGTTATAAATCCTTTAAAGGATAAAAACCATTATGTCTACGATACATTTCAATATTTAACCAGTAACTTTTTAATTCCACTCGAAATTATTTACCGGAATTTTTTACCTGAAGGAAGCAGTATATTCAAACGTTTTGAAAATGAGGAAATAAGACCTGAAGATTTTGGTTTAAAGAGTATCCCGGAACCAAACAGTGAGCTGAAAACTACAATTATTGATTTTTCCACGAAACTTGAAGTAACCGACAGGTATATCTCTAAAATCGAAGCGCAGGAGATTGCAGATCTGGATAATAGTGAAATTAACAGTTTGTTTGACATTTGTCAGGATATAAATGAATTAATATCAGCAGAATATAAAAAGATTGGTATAAAAAATCTTGATGGCAAAATAGAAACGGCATTTAACAGAAAACGAAAAATTACAGTTGTTGATGTCCTGGGAACCCTTGATGAGTGCAGGTTTGAGTTAAACGGGGTGCACCTGAGCAAGGAAGCCGCGCGTATTCATTACAGAAAATCTGATTGGTACCACGAAACTGAAAGAGCAAAAACAGTTGACAGGCTAAACTGGAAAAATGAATGTAAACTACAACCTGAACCATTGCCTGCTGAGTTTAGAACCCTGCTATCATTTATGTATTGTGAGGTAACCAACCAAATAACAGGACGAAATTGGTTTAAAATACCTTTAAGCCTTCCTGAAATTGTTGATGGGATTAAAACTTACATGAATTGAAATGCAAGACACTAGACATAAAAAAGGAGGCAAAATATACTGGAAAAGGTGAAGTTATTGAATTTCCACCTGAACCAGTTCACGGTTTAGGAGCTGATGCTTGTAAGCCGGAAACTGTTGTAAGTATTGAATCAATTCTAAAAGAATTGATTCAAAGAAAATATAAAAAATTAAGGCCAGGGGTGGTTTTAGCACGTGACATTCTAAAGTTTATTCCAACTAGACTCGAATTCTCTCACGAAAGTGAGATAAAATCCCCTGGCCTTTTAAAATCTGGTACTGGTAAGCATAGTTACATTTTAGGTGTCATTGTCAATGAAGCAAAATTAATGTTTTAGCTTCAGTTCTGATAATGCATTGCTTAGGCTATGTCCTGACATTTTTTTCTGTAGCCAATTTTCTGGGACGACTTTTTTGGGGATGACTTTGTTTTGTTTGCTAAAGAAACAGCTGAGCATGTTGGGGTGAAACAGTTCGACACCCCGTTTACCTTTATGTTTTTTGGGGTTATGGTATTGCTGGTATTGTAGGACCATCAGTTGGTGCATATTTGTTTGATCTGACAGGAAGTTATAAACTCTCAGGGATACTTGCTTTGGGGTAACTGTATTGGTTACCCTGCTTTTTTTGTTTCTGAGTATGATTGAAAAACGTTTTTTAAGGAAACAAGGATTTGCAATGTCTGCCAAATAAAAAAGGCTTTTGAATCACATATTTAAGGGGCTTTTTTCAGTTACATGCTTAATAATACTTTGATTTGCAGCTTACTTATTTTCATTTTTTATACATTTGTTGCTGTATTGAAATGGTTTGATTGGGTGATTTAAGTTTAATCACCTTTTTAAAGTGTTTATTGCCTAACCGATTTAGCAAAAATTGTAATCTTGAAAAAAGTTACTTTAAATGATATTTCTGAGAGCTTGAAGATTTCGAAGTCAACCATATCTCTTGTATTAAATGGCAGGGGTGATGAGAAACGTGTAAGTAAAGAGACACAAGAAAAAATATTTAAATTCGCTAAAGAACATAATTATAAAGCCAATCAGTTAGCACGAGGATTAAGTACCGGTAAAAGTGATATGATTGGTTTGGTTATCCCCAATATCTCTGATAATTTTTATGCCCGAATTGCTCGCAGGATTGAGAAAAAAGCAAGCCGGTTAGGTTATAATGTTGTTTTTAGTAGTACCGGTGAATCCAAAATTAGGGAAACCGAACTCATACAATCGATGCTGGACAGGCAGGTTGATGGTTTAATTATTGCTTCAACCCAAAAGAATAAAGATGACATTTTAAGGCTTAAAAAGCAGAATTTTCCTTTTGTTTTAATTGATCGGCATTATCCTGATATTGAAACCAATTATGTTTGTGTTAACAATAATGGTGGTGTTGTCAGAGCAGTAGAACAATTAATAAATTCAGGAAGAAAACGAATTGGATTTGTTTCATTAAAACCTGGTCTGCAAGCCATAGAAGATCGTTTGCAGGGGTATCTTGAAACAATGAATAAACATAGCTTTGATGTGAAAGATGGTTTTGTTCAGGAGTTGGATTACGATAATATTGAGAAGGATATGCCTGATGTAATAAAATCAATGGTAAAATTTCCTGCAAGTGTTGAAGGGATCGTATTTTCTACCCATTTTTTAGCTGCAGCCGGATTAAGGGAATTAAAGAAATTGAATGTTCGGGTTCCGGTTGATGTTGCTATTGTTAGCTTTGGGCAGATGAGTGCATTTGATTTAATTGATCCTCCTATTACTTCAGTCATTCAGCCAGTAGATGAAATAGGGGATAATGCAGTTGATATTCTACTTAAGAATTTAGAAAATGAAGATCTGGATTTTGAACAAATGAATTTAGAAACAGACATGATAATTCGGAAATCTTGTGGGACATTTTAGTTTTTTTATATTTAAATGCTAAAACGGTTTGGCTTATTTGTGAAAAGATAAATGTATGCTTTTAAATAGAATGAATATTAAAATAGTATATCGCCAATTAGTCATCACAACTTGTTTGATTTTGCCATTGTTCGGGATGAGTCAGCATGTTGCTCTGTTTACTGGCGGACAACTTTACGATAATATTGAAGAACATGCATCAACAGTTAAGTTATCCGGATTTAATACCATTATTTTTTGGAGTGTGCATATTTACCCTTATGGTGATTTAGTGCTCAATAATGCGAAAATTATAGAAGAAGGTGAGTATGTCGGAAGTGAAATTTGGTTAAGCGAACTTGGAAAACTTAAAGAGCAACCGACATCAATTAATCGTATTGAGTTTTCAATAGCATCAGGAACAATGAAATGATTAATGTTCAAGACTTATCTTCAGGGGTTTATATTTTAAAAATAAGGGAAAAAGAAAATACATTAGTAACAAAACTTATACGTTAAATAGGATTTTCAGCTTACAAAGCGGGATTTGAATACTGTAAGCAAATAGAGTTTGAGGAATTAGCAATCTTTACACTAGTGTCGTGTCATGTCTGAAATGACGGTTAAGTTGAAGTTATTTTGGTTTTTGACAAGACAAAAAATCTGCGCATAGCAGCGTTCTGTAAACGATTT
>JANQII010000017.1 GCA_028282195.1 Prolixibacteraceae bacterium | reverse complement strand
AGAAACTGTCTAAAAATTATCCATCCATTTGATTATGCGTCTTTCCTGCCTACCGCAGGCAGGTTCGTTTATACTGCGTTGAATTTTCCTTATCCCGGGCCACCGGGACGCACAAATTCGCCTTCCCGGTTTAACCGGGCCAAGTCGTCTAAACAAAAAATACATCATAATCATTCTGAAAAATAAAATTTAGACAGCTTCTAAGACATTTCGAACTGAGTTATTCTCTCCACCGGAAATTTAAACTGATCCCAAGTTATAAAATCCAAAACCCGCAACCTTCAACTGTTACTACGATTGAGCACTGAGCACACACTTTGGCATCAATCTTGTTTTATTGTTCGTCATTCAAACAACATTAAAAAAAACATAAGCTATGAAAACAATTACTAAATTCCTATTCATTATATCAATCGCCATATTCTCTGCCTGTGAAGGCCCAATGGGTCCTCCCGGATATGATGGTAAGGATGGCGAAGATGGAACTTCCCTGTTAGGTACTATATTTGAAACCACTGTTGATTTTACTCCTGAAAATGGTTACAGCACTTTGTTCGAATACCCTAACGATTTCGAAATATACGATTCCGATATTGTAATGGTATACATTCTTTGGGAGCAAGTTGAAACCAACAACGGTGTTCTGGATGTATGGAGAGCCCTTCCACAAACCGTATTTTTACAAGAAGGGGTTATTCAGTACAATTTTGATTATTCAGTTGGGGATGTCAAAATTTTCATTGAAGAAACAGTAGGAAATCTACTTCCGGGTGAAACGGAGAATCAAACCTTTAGGATTGCTGTTATTCCTGCCATAGAATATGAAAATAAATCGATCGATTTGCAGAATTTTAACTCTGTATTAAAGTCATTAAACTTAAGTGACGATTCTATCAAGAAATTTTGAAATAGCTGGAAGCTGGGAGTCAGAAGTAAAAATAAATACCTCTCAACGAAAAAACTGAAAACTGTAATTGCAACTGAAAACTGTTTTGCATCGGAAGTGAATTCAACTATTTTTGCAGGATATGGATAAGCTTTTCGACATACAGGAGTTCCAGCAGTTTGACAACCTTGAGTTGATCGCCCGTGAAGTGGTCGAAGGTTTTATCACCGGATTACACCGAAGCCCGTTTCACGGGTTTTCTGTTGAATTTGCAGAACACCGCCAGTACAATAATGGTGAGTCAACCAAACATATTGACTGGAAACTGTTTGCCCGGTCGGACAGACTGTATATAAAACAGTTTGAGGAAGAAACAAACCTTCGCTGCCAATTGGTAATTGATACTTCTTCATCCATGCTTTTCCCGTTTGACAAAGGCAAAAACTCAATTTTTAATAAACTGGCCTTTTCTGTTTATTCTGCTGCCGCACTAATCTACCTGATGCGCAAACAACGGGATGCAGTCGGGCTAACTCTTTTTTCCGATCATATTGAATTTCACACGGAGAACAGGTTATCATCCGTTCATGCTGAATTATTGTATGGGAAGTTAGCCGGTTTAATTACCAACAATCGGCCTGAACTAAAAAAGACAACGAACGCCGTTGAATCACTTCATCAAATTGCGGAGCAGGTTCACAAACGTTCGCTTATCATTATTTTCAGCGATATGATGAACGATACTGACCCGGAAGAACTATTTTCTGCATTGCAGCATCTTCGCTATAATAAGCATGAAGTCATTTTATTTCACGTTACCGATCACAAACAGGAAAAGCAATTTAAATTCCAAAACCGCCCCTATCGTTTTGTTGACCTGGAAACGGGAAGCCAAATCCGCTTCTCACCCAACGAACTAAAAAAGAATTACAAGGAGGCCATTAAAAAGCAATTCGAAGATTTGAAAGTAAAATGCGGACAATATCATATTGATCTGGTTGAAGCAGATATTAACCAGGAGTTTAACCAGGTGCTGCATCAGTTTTTGCTGAGAAGGGGGAAATTGTTTTAAAAAATTGCATAATTATCTTTTGTTTTAGTTCCAAAAATAGAAAATTCAATGGGGACAATCCAAACAGCTTAGCTGCAACAGCTGACAAATAATAAACAAATTATAATACGGAAACATCAATAAACTACTCTGAATAGCTAGTAATTTTCTTTCTCATTCTTTTGGCAGAAAGAAAAGGATGAATTTTGTAACTGAATATAAACACTATTGCAAAAAAGCATATGATAAAATATACTAAAAGTATCATCTGATGCAAAAAATTATCCACTATATATAAAGCGTAAAAAGAATAAATTGTGCTGGAAAAAAATATTGTCATACAAAAAGAAAAGAATATAATATCAAAATAGTCAGAGAACCTGAACTTGATAGTTATTTTATCTCCTTTGAAATTAAGATATTTAGAGAGATTAGTTATTCGTCTCAAGGAAAAATCAGTTTCAAATCCTTTATGAAACTTTTTTAGTTTGGTTTGGCGCTCGTATGAGAGATTGGTTTTGTACACTTTATTGAAAAACAACATTTCATATTCTTTTATATGCCTGTCAATCTCATTTTTGTCGACACCTAACTTTTTCAGTTTAAGTATATGTTGAGACATATTGGATAGCCTTTGATCTTTAAAAATCTGAATTAAGCCAGATGTAATTATTATTAGAGTCGCTAATCCCGAAATAACAGGGAGAGCATTTGTTGAAATCCATTCCATAGTCAAAGTATTTTGTTTTTGTTAAGTAATGCACGCTATTGTTGCAAAAAGTAAAATTACGGGGTGTATCTGTACCCCGCAATTATTTTTAATGAAGGCACCGGTAAAGAATTAATGATGCTGTTTTTCTCTTATCCCGGTCATTTGCAATTGTGTTTTATCTGAGCTCAAAAGCTTGTGCCACCAAAGTAAAAAGATTACTGAGATCAATATTGAGATGATACCTCCTGCAACTGCTGTGAAAGTACCTGTCATTATCATTTCTTTTATGGTTTGCATAATTGGCAACATTCCAAAGCTTAGGGGTATCCAGTTAAAATGATTTTTTATAAACAAAATGTATATTGTTAAAATGCAAAATGCAATAATTATTGCTGATATTAGCCATGTGGTATAATCGTTATAATTACTTGCTGTAATTGCTAAACCTGCAAGCAGGGCAATAAGAACCCCTCTCCATTTCTTTGCCGAAAACTTATTGGTGTAATGATGAATTCCAATAAACAACACCAGGGCAAATGCCGGATAAATAATAATTTTTGTAAGGTTAGACATCGCTGTTTCAATAATTGGAATGCTTGCATTTAAATGTCCGGTGTGGGGCCAAATTGGTTTGCTTTGTGGCACAATAAACTGGATTATTGCAATAATAGCAGCCAAACATATCCCCAACATAATGGCATATCCCAATTTTCCTTTATTATTATTATTATTGTTATTAATTGGAATCCATTTTACGCTAACACCTACTAATATCCCCAGGCTTGCGGGCACAAAAATACCTGCCAATACCAAACCTATTATTATAGTGGTTATAAAAGTTGCCATTGGTATTTGTGTGGTATAAGCTGCAATTGCATCCGGCCAGCTATTTACCCCGCTAGTCAGGAAAACAATAAAAAACACCAGGGTCGTAATCAAAAATGCTTTCGTGTGGAATTTCTTCCGTGTCCACCGAACTATTCCAATTATAATGCCCAGCAATATTACTATACCCAGCAAAACATTACCACTGGTTTTAACTACCGATTTCTTATTGTTTTCATTTTTATAATCCCGGAACCATTCTTCAGGCACATGTACAAATGGGTTAGTTTCGCTTACTTTATTACCTGATATCTTTACCCTGTACCGGCCTTGCCCGTCAGTTAATTTATATGAAATAGTGTCTGCATAAACAAATTCCCAGTCGGTACGGTTTTCCATCTTTTGGGGTGTAACCGATACTTCCTTCAGGTTTTGCCGTAGTAAGCCATAATCATTGAACAAAACAGAATCGACCAGAGGCTGTGCAAATTCCTTTTTAAGACTTTTACCAGGGGCATTTTCAGGTACAATATGCCTTACCCCAATAATATCTTTGTTATCGGAAATCCTTACTTCATATTCTTCTGTACGGTCTTCAACCTTGCCCGTTGTTTTTACCAATCGTATTTTCCAGTGAGGGGGTGCAAGAAAATTATCAAGAAGTTCAGCATAACGCTCTTTTCCCCCGGTGCGCCATACAAATATGTCTTTAACATCAACTTCTTCTTCCACCATTGTAAGAACCTTCCATTGATCAAAATCGAGTCCATATCGTTTCCCCAATTCCTGTTCCGCAATTTCAACAGCAGTCTCTTTCCCCAGGGTTATTATATCAACATCGGGTTTCATAGGTATTGTAAATAACCAGGCAGCTAAAGCAACAACCGAAAGGGGTATGAGCAGTTTGTAGTGTTTTTTAACAGGCCTGTTATCTTCTTGCACCTGAATGTTTTCTGCCGGGGTATCTTTAAGCTTTTTTTCAGGAGTTTGCCATCCCTCGTTGGTATCGGAAAAGGGGACACTTGTCCATTTTTTGTTTTTCACGCGGAAATATACAACCACCAACACGGGCAATAACAAAAACAACAATACAAAAAACCGGTCAAGCCAAATACCTTCAGCCGATGTTACCCAAAGTGGAAGGCTAAACCAAAATACATCTACAGCATAATGAGCAATTACTGCCGGAAGTATGCCGTAGTAGATATAAATCAAGCCCATCAATATAAAAGGAACAATCATTTCAATAACACGTGCATAGGATGGTTGCTGGGGATAATTGGCATGGGCGGCCCCAAATACAAGTGATTGTATCAACAACACCAGTAATACCCATATTTTTTGAGATTTCTTCCCTTTGGTTAAAACAAAAATACCGGCAATGGGTATTGCCCTAAATAATGCTTCTTCCCAAAAACCTGCCTGTAATGAAATAGCAATCGAGTCGAACCATGGCAAATAAGTGGCCAGAATATTTGGGTCTGACAATGTACCTGCCGGGCTCCACCACCCGAAATGGCTGGTGGTGGTTACATAAAATAATACATCGAAAGCAATTATTATTATCGCAAACAAATAACCCCCGGCAACCTGTCCAAGTACAGAGAGGCTTCCGGCATTTTTTCGCAATGCCAGCTTCCACCACTGTATATGCTTGGGGAAAGCCAGGCGTCCCAGTCCTTCAGCAGACATGAAGGAAGCAGCCAATACACCTCCCATTGCCATAGCTGATAAAAAGCCAAAAAGCAATTGGCGCGAAAGAAAATTTCCCTGGGAACTTGATGTATCATACGAAAACCAGGAAAATGGCAGATGGTTAATGCTAACCAGGAAAACTGAAGCAAATGCTATTGCAAGTCCCCATAATAACGCAGGTTTCCATACCAGGCGGCGTGAGCGTAATAAAATGAAAATACCTGCAATTACCCCAATCAGACCATAAACCAACAATATAACTGCCGACGAAACAGTAGCTATGATATTGTTTGCTGAACGCATCTCAGCGTACTTGCGCTTAAATTCTTCAGGTATTTTTACATGATAATCAACCGAAGTTAACTTGTTGCCACTTACTATCAGTTTTAACCTGAACCCACTGTGGTTACTTATTTTTTCTTTTCGTTCGTAAATAAAAGTGTGGTCTGTACGTCCATTGGTTTGTTCTTCTTTCGATTCTTCAATTAACGTGTAATTTTCAAGTGCCACCTGCCATTTCTTTTCAGCATTTTGCTCTGCAACAGACCGGGCATCTTTTGCCGATAATGCCATACCTTTTTGTGACTCAGGTATTTTTTCAATAAAGCCATATATACTACCATCAGGCTTAAAGCGAAATTCAACTTCGTTTGTTTCCTCTTCGTAAAAATGCCTAACTACCCACTGATATGGAAAATAATAAGCTTTTGAGATAATCATCTTAAAAGTATCCAGGCCACCTGCATCCAGCTCAACAAAAGTTTGGAACTCTTTATTGTTTCGGAATGCTGCCGCTTGTTTAAAATCTTTGGGGCCAAGTTTAAATTCTTTTGCCAAACTGCCTGCTTTTTCCATAGCAGCCTGCCTGTCCATTTCAATTTCAACATTCACCAGGCTACTGGCCTTGTCGAAATTATAATAGCTGTAAATAATTCCCGCAACAGCGAGCAAGATAAAAACAAGCCATGTTACTGGCTTATGAAATAAGGTTCTTGATTTCATTTTACTAAATTTATAATTTTTCAAAGGTGTAAGATGCCTGTAGGCAGACAGGGAACTCCCGATGCCCCGGACTATCGGGGTAATCATTCCCGTATGTGTATTTTAGAATGCTAAAATTCATGGCCGTTTCATTTTTGAGTTTCTTTATTTGCTTTTACCATTGGGTACTAGTGTCACTCATCGGATGACTAAAACACTCAATATCAGCAGAGTCATCCGATGAGTTTTTCAACGAAACTTTATGAACGCACTATTAGTGTCGCGTCACGCCTGCTCTGACAGCCTCCCGGATACCCGGGATTCTTTTGATTTTTGACCGCGTTAAAAAATCGTTTATCCGGCAGCTGCCGGACTATGCGCAGATTTTTTGCCTTGTCAAAAACCAAAATAACTTCAACTTAACCGTCATTTCAGGCATGACGCGACACTAGCTGGGCTTAATTAATCACAATAGTGATTTAACTAAGTTTTTATTGAAGCGAGGGAAGTTGTTTTAGAAAAATTGCATAATTATCTTCGACTCCCTGGGTGATATGCATGATTATCCCTCACCCATGCATCACATGTTTTAAAGGCAATTTTATAACCATCTTAAATCATACCTCCAATAATAGCCCCGGCAACAAATGCTGGTCAACCATCACCTTCAACATTTTTTAAATCTTTTTTATCCCATTTTTTCATAATTTATAAAATTTAATCGTTGATAAAATAATTTGTTTTTGAACATTTCGCGAAAACTCATTAACAAGTTATTTTTATTCACTCTAAAAAAATTGGAGTAAAGCATATTTTTTAGAATATCCACCAAAGATTTGCTTAGTCATTTGTGCAAAAATTAATTGTACTGAATAGAAAACATTTAATTCAAATTCATTTTTATAAGATTAGTTTGCCAAAAAAAAGATCGAAAACATTTATATACCCTAAACTATAACAGTACATGGATCTTCAATCCAACCATTTTATCATTAAAACAGAGTTTAATTTCAGGACTAAACGGGTTGTTATAAGAGGTATTAGAGGTCAACGATTCATTGTATAATTTAACCGCGCCAACCGCTTTCTTCATCGATCTTTTTGTTAGGGGTATAGCTACAATAGCAACACCAGAACCTAGTGCTATCATTTCCCATTTCACAGAGTTCCCGGACACCGCGTTGCCCAACTGCCATCCAACCATAAAACCTCCAACCATGCTGACAGCAGTAGCTATTGAATAATCTGTACGCGCCGATTTTATTTTAATATGGGCAGGCTGGTTAGTTTCCAGGATGTGAACGAGTTCATTTATCCTTAGCTTCTGCCCTTCCAATATAAAGTTGTAGCCTCCAAAAACTTTCTGGATATCAATGCTGCCCTTTGTAGTATCCTGACTATTTGCTGCAAATGCAAAACCAACAATAAAGATAATCGTGCCGAAAAGTGTTTTCATAATGGGTTTATTTTAGTTGTTCGATTATTCGTTCCTCTTCTGTGGTTAACCGTATGGTATTTTGATCCTTCCAGAAAGTTGTTTCATAGTTATTGCCCAGTTGGTACAAGGCTTTCTTTTTATACGAATCTTTTTTGGGGATTGGGCTATAACCCGCTATATTTTTTGTTACCATCAAATCACTCAGAAAGAAAAATGTTTCATCGATTTTCTTTTTGTTCCAGAACCTCACCTCGCCCCTTGTATTCGAATAAAATGGCAACAAAGTTGTCCCTACTTGTTTAAATTTTACTAAAGATGAATGTTCGCGGAATTCTGCTTTCAATAACAATAAGTTTATTTCTTTGGGAGGCTTTTTATCATTTTGCTCAAGCTCATAACTAAAAGAAATGACTTGTTTGCTTATCTGGTCAATCAGTAGAGAACCTTGATAAAGACGTTCTTCAGTATCTGCCTTTGGGGTAAATTTAATTTCGATCTGTTCTTCGCCATTTTCCTCAATATGTGTATTTTTTTTAAAGTCATACTGATCCGAGTCCTCAATGATCAGTTGCAATCTTCTCAATATAAATGGATCAAAGGCTTTTCTTACATCCAGGGGCGAGTTTAAACCCCAATCAATCTTTTCATCATTTTCTCTTTTAATAAGATTTGCCCTTGATTGTTTTACTTTTGCTTTGGTTTTTAATTTTTCAACAGAACCTGCTATGTCATATTCCAATAAACCATCTGAAAACTTGGTGTACTGCCCGTTTTCTTTTACAAACTCACGGTAATAGGCTTCAAAAAGTAATGGAAGGTGAATATTGTTTCTCGTGGTATTTAATGCTTCTTCCAATGAAGAAACAATACTTTTACTATTAACAGCTATCTCGCCAAGTAAAATCGTTTTGGGCTTAAGGGTTATAATATTATTAGTTAAGATATCTGAAACCTTTAAAACCTTTGTGTTATATGCTACATGAGTGAAAACGAGTGAATCCTGACCCAAAATTTGTTCAGAAAGGACAAATTCCCCTTCTGTATTGGTAATGGTTCCGATGTTCTTCCCTTTCAAGCTGACTTCAGCATAGACCAAAGGTTCATTATTATTTTCTGAAAGTATTTTCCCTGAAATAGAAATATCTTGTGCAAATAAAGTTCCTGGTAGTAGCAAAAAAAGAAAGCACAAGAAAATTGTTCTTCTTCCCATTTTTATGAATTTAGCGAATGAGGTGTTCTGTTTTGCAAACGAAATTTAATAAAAAAAATTGCAGGCGGGCTAACGATAAATAGGACTGCCCGCAATCTTTATGAATTCTTAGCTATAAATAAAAAGTCCAATTAATGCTGATAAAGCAAAACCTAACAAAGCTTTCCAAAATTTCATTCCACCTTGTACCTGCATCAGTTCTTCTTTACTCAATTCCTGGATATTAGCATCTTCCAATTCTTTCATAATAAAAATTTTAAGTTTCCCTACTCGTTATTGGCTTTTCGGGTTCAGCCCAATTCTTGTGTACTAAACTCATGTTGAGATTAGCTTTGCACAGTGCGGAAAAAGCATTTTGACAATAATGCTAAAAAAACCGCCTCACATTGGAGTTGACTATGCTGATGAACTCAGGATGAGTAAAGAATGGAGGTTTAGCATTGACTATTGTTACCGTCCAAACTCAATACCAATTTTAAATTTAAGCTGGTTGAGCTTTGTGTTCCGGATGTTTTTAAAACTATTCTCCGAAAACAGAAATTCTTCTGATTCTTCAATCTTTTGTTTTGCTATTTTTCTAGTTAAAATAAACCCGGATTCTTCTTTTACAAATAAGGTTGGTGTTTTGGTTATTGGGAAGTTGTAAGCAATTTCTGCCAATAAGCTAAAGCTCCTGGAAAATTCTTTTTTGAGACAAACAGAAGCAGTTGAGTTAATCGAGGAGTTTCCTATGAAAAACGATATTTGATCTGCATTAATTTTTTTGTTCCCGACTTTAAAATCATTTGAACTCTTAAGCTTACCGACAAAAACACCGTAATCTTTTTTCCCAATTGCAATGGCAGGCATTATAAATGACTTTTTCCCATAGCTTTTTATTGCAAAATTATAACGAAACCCGAGTTTATCTGATTTATAGTAATGATCTTTTATTGTTGATGCAAACTCCAGAAAAATACCCAGGTTATTTGTAAAACGATAGCCCATTTGGTAGCCAATATTGTATAGTGGTCCATCCAGAGAATTAAGTAGCAATGGGAAGTTATGATTCCTGGAAGGCTTATAAATAAATTCGATTGGATCATCCATTGTCACCTTCTCAGCACCTAAATAAAGGTTCATGTACGAACGTGATGCAAAGTCAACCAATATCTGCATTGTTCTATGTTTGGAACTCTTGTTATCTTTTTCGGACAAAAGGCGATATGATTCATCATTTGAAACCTTTACCAGTACGGGGTTATCAACTGAAGAATCTAAGGAAAGGACATTATAATCGGTCCAATCTGAGTTTGAATAATCTTCGGCTTTCGCTGAAAATACTGTTGAAAGAAGGTCTTGTCCTGAAAATGGGATAGGGTTTGCATTTACCGTATCCACACTTGTTGTAACATACTCATCGATGCCAAAATACTCAGCACCCGTTTTCCTTGACTTAAGGGATTCTTTGTCAAAAAAATATTTTAAATAATAGCGACCGTTATTCTCGTGGTATAAAACATTGAATTCCCTGCCCAAAGACTCAAAACCCAAGTTCCTTGTTCTTAATTTCTTCCCGGTTTCAGTATACTTAAAATTTAATTCGGTGATCGCTTTCGAACCAAAATCCATTATCAGATGTCCTTTATACCTCGCTTTTCTCCCAAGCTTTGGTGAAAAAACAATTTTCCAGAATACTTTTTCGCCCTGGGACATGACAGTATCAATATGATACATGTAGGAGTCAAACTTGGACGGGTTTAAAAAAGCATCGCGTTCTTTGACCATATCCCCATAATGCGGCCAATAAATCCCACCGTAAAAATGAATAAATGGTATGCTGTCTGTCCCTGTGGTTTTATTTATCCGGGATCTTAATATCTTAATGCTGCCTGTTCCTTTTTTTTCATAAGATGATTTATAAACGTCCAATATCGCTTCACCAAAATAAAGATGTTTGCCTTTGCTTTCTAAAGATTCCCTGTAGAAACCGGTTTGCCTACTATCAACATTAAGATAATTATCAGGTATTTTCCTTATTGCTTCCTTTAAATAGGCTAAAATAGTGTCTTTGGGAAATACCGAAACTTCTCCAATAGAATAATCGGAAGCCAGTAATTGAATATGATAAAAAGTCTTGCCCTTTACCTGCTTCACTGTATCGGTTTGGTAACCAAGGTGTGAAACTAGAATCGCTTTATCCTTATGTTTTTCGGGGATAACCAAATTAAAAACCCCTTTGCTATTCGATATAGTCCCGTAATATGTACCTTCTATCGCAATATTTGCATAAGGTAAGGGCAACTTATTACCCGTTACTTTACCTGTAATATTCTGACTGAATAATGTAACGGGTAAAAAAATACTAAAAATAAGTAATTGTATAAATTTCATTTATAAAACATAAAAAGCAGGATGGAATTAGCCATGTTTTACAACTAATTCCATCAATTACTATTTAGATCTCATTCTTATTTATCACCTTTTCCACCAGCAAGTGACCAAGCCAAGCCTAGAAGAAAAACCCCTGCGTAGAAAGCAAAAGGAAGGCCTCCTTCAATTTCCTGCAGTTCCTCTTTTTTTAATTCTCTTAATTCGTTTTCCATTTTTTAAAATTTTAAGTTAAATATTACCTTTGATAATTTCTCCAAGTAAATAACCTGCTGAGAAGGCCAAAAGAATCCCAAAAATTCCACCTTCAACCTGTTTAAGTTCTTCTTTGCTCATTTCCTGAACATTACTCATTTCTAATTCTTCCATAATAAAATAATTTAAACATTAATAAAATAATTTGTTTTTGAGCATTTCGCGAAAACTCAGGAACAAGTTATTTTTATTCATTCTAAAAAAATTGGAGTAAAGTATATTTTTTAGAATATCCACCAAATATTTGCTTAAGTTCGTTGCCCATTATAAAACAAAACGAATAGTTTAATTCCATTTCAAACCCTTCAGTGTAATAATATGTACCCTTCAACCTGGAATAATTTATGGGAGCCCCTTTTATTTTCAGGTCTTCTAAAATATTATATAACTGACTTTGACTAATTCCAAGCTTACTGGCAAATTCCTGTGGCGAACCGGTTCGTTCTTCTTTAATCAGGCGGTTCATCCTTTTTAATCGTTCCAATTGTTCAAATGATTTCATAATCCTGGTATTTATAATTCTTTGTGAATTCTGTTTCTAACCGATTCGGGGAACTGGCGTTCCCACATTGTTTTATAGCTTCCATCTTCATTGATCAAATCGTTATGTGTACCTGATTGAACCAATTTTCCTTTTTGCAAAACAAAAATCTGGTCAGCATCAACAACCGAACTTAAGCGGTGGGCAATCAGAATGACGGTTTTGCCTTCATTTAGAAATGACTGAATTAGCTTTTGCACGAAATATTCAGATTCTGCATCCAGGTTGGAAGTGGCTTCATCCATAATCAGGATTTCAGGCTTCCGGTACAAAGCCCGCGCAATGGCAATCCGTTGTTTTTGCCCTCCTGAAATTGTTGCCCCGTTTTCACCCAGGTAAGTATTAAATCCACCTGGAAGTTGTTCAATAAATTCAGTCATTCCTAATTGTGTAATAATTTTAAGGATTAGCTCCATATCGGGCTGATAATCCCCCACTGCAATATTTTCAACAATTGTTCCGGCAAACAAATCCAGGTTTTGTGGGACAATACTGACCAAATCCCTTAAACTTTCAGGGCTTGCATAGTTAATATTGATATCACCAATGTAAATTTGCCCATCATTAATTGGGTACAATCCCTGAATTAATGCAGCAATGGTTGATTTACCGGATCCGCTTTCCCCAATAATTGCAGTTAGTTTACCATAAGGAATTGTTAGATTAAAGTTCTCAAAAACATCCGTGCGAGTTCCATAACTAAAATTTACATCCTTAAAAACGATATCACCCATATGTGATTGATTTAGTTCAATGGTATTAGCATCTTCTTCCCTTTCCAAATCCATAATCTCGAAAAGCCGATCGGAAGCAATCCGGGCATTCTGGATGGTTTTATTCATATCAATCAAAGCACTTACCGGGTTTGTAAAATACGCCAGCAAAGCATAAAAAGACATTAGTTCCCCTGGGGTAATTTCCTGATTAATTACCAAAGTGCTTCCAAACCAAAGCAGGATAATGGTAAATAAACGATTGACAAATAAGGTTGAGTTAGTTGAGAACAAACTATTCAATCCTGATTTATATGTATTATTCAGGAGTTTGATAAACCGGGTTTCCGTTTTTACACTATTGAATTCTTCCAGGTTAAATTGTTTAATTGTTTTTGTAGCCTTTAAAGATTCGACCAGTTGTGATTCAAGCTCTGCAGCATCTTCCATAATTTTGCGCTCACGCTTTTTGTTCAACTTATTTGTAATGAAATAAATTAGTATATAAACAGGAATAATAATTGCCATAACCAGGGCCAAACGGGAACTATACAAAAACATTAAAACAAATGAAAAAACAATTATAAAGAGATTTACGGCAAGACTAATCAGGCTTTCATTGATAAATACCCTGATTTTAACGGCATCATTTATTCTTGAAATAATCTCACCGGTGCGCATCGTATCAAAAAAACGCTGTGGTAGTTTTAATAAATGCTTGTAATATCCAAGGATTAATCTTGCATCTATTAGCTGGCCGGTCTTTAAAATAAAACTGGTTTGAAATGACCCAATTGCGACTTGAAATAACAACAGGATAATCATTCCAATACTCATCAGGTTAAGTAAGTTCCGGTTGCCATCAACCAGGACAAAATCGGTAATCTTCTGAATATAAACAGAAACTGATAGGCCAAGTATGGTGAATATAACCGCACCAATTAAGGATTGGATTAAAATGCCCCGGTGGGGTTTTAAAAGAAAACGGAACCGGGCAATTGTTGAAATCTTCTCGTTTAACGGTTTAAAGTCATTACCGGCAGAAAGTAGAATTAATACCCCAGTCCATTCTTTTTCGAATTCCTGAAGCGGTTTTCGATGAACCTGTCCATCCCCGGGATCCATTATCTCGATAAACTTGTCAGTGACTTTATAAACCACCACATAATGTTGCAGAACCTTTTTAACGACAACATGGGCAATTGCAGGCAAAGGAACTTCATTAAATGCTTCAAGGTTACATTTAACACCTTTCCCTGAAAAGCCCATTTTTTCAGCAGCTTTTTTCAAACCCCAGGCATTCGTCCCTTTTTTATCTGTACCTGCCCACTGCCTTATTTTCGAAATTGGAAGTTTACTGTTGTAATACGCAACGACAGAGGCCAGACAAGCTGCACCACAGTCAGTTATATCTCTTTGTTTTACTTTTATACCAGCCATGTTTTACTTTTCTGAGTTATTGACTATAAGCTTTGGATTTAACCATTTATCAGCTTTATCATAAAGCAGTTGAAGAATAGTCCTTTCAGTTATCTCAAACCTGCTCGTCAGCGTTATCCCATTTTTTAAAACTCCTTTATATCCTGATTTTAATTGCAGATGAGTTTCGTTAAGGGAACATCTTACTTTAAAGAGAAGCTGATCATTTTGTACAATTGGTTGGTTCGCGATATCAATAACTTTCCCGGAACCCATTCCCCATTGATTATAGTTATAAGAATCAAATTGAAACCTGGCTTCCATCCCCTTTCGGATAAATGAAATATCAGAAGGATTTACATAGGTATCTATAATTAAGTTGTTAACAGGCGTAATCGTTGCTATTTCCTGGTTCACGGCAACATAACTACCTTCTTTCTGTCCTTTATACTCGCTTATTACACCGTCAATTGGTGATACCAGGTAATAAAAATTACGATCTTCTTCTAATTGGTTCAACTCGGCCAGTAACTCCCTGTCGCTCTCTTCCAATTGCTTTTTTTCAAGTATCCAGTCCCTTTTCTGAGTCTGTACAAAAATCTCTTTAGTTTTAATTGCATTTTGGTATTTATAAGCTATTTGGTCAATCTCTGCAATTGGAATTACTTCTGATTCATATAGTTTTTGGTTTCTGTCATACTCTTTCTTTAATACTGAAATTTCCAGCTCAAGTTCTGATAAACGTTCTTTAAAATGTTTTAACTTTTGGATGTATGCTTCGGTAATAACTTTATTAAAATCTTTCTTCAATAAAGAATTAATGTCTGCCACATATAATCGGTTTTTTTGAGAAATATCTCTAATTAATTTCGTTTTTTCTTCGATTTTTTCCTGATCAATCCAAATCAAGGTATCCCCTTGTTTAACATATCGGTTTTCCTGCAGCTTGCACCCTGTAATCCTCCCACTTCCTGGTGAAATTAAATTAACTGAAGGGTCTACAGATTTTATTATGCCCCTTGCCTGTGTACTTATTTCCAAACTGATAAATGGCAGGGACATAATACAACTTAGTATTAACAGCATTGACAGCGTGTAAATATACTTTGCAGTTGTACTATGCTTTTTAAAGTGGCTTTCACTGGAAAAAACAATAATTTCTTTGGGGAATATCCTTTTTTTCATGATTGGGTGAATGCAATAATATGATTTTGTGCTTAAAAGTACAAACTATTCTTGTAAAAACAAAATGTTATATATGACAGGTGTTTATGCTAAAATTTTCAAGAAAATAATCTAAAAATAGGTGAAAATCCCTATTAGAACATTTTCATTAATATCGTACCTTTAAAGCTTCCTTATTGATAGACTTAATATTTAGTCATGCCAGAATCATTTGATAAAGAATACGCCGAAGTTGAAGATTTTTTGATTGAACAATTATCTAAAATTAGACGCGGAGGATTACGGGAATGGTGCAAAAGGCACAATTTTCCACTTCCTGAAATTTCCCGTTTTAAAAACCGAAACCTAAAAACAACACGCCCCTATTTTATGAAAAGAATGCTTGAAGCATTTGGATATGAAGATGTAGAGATAACAACAACAACGGTTTTTAATTTCAGAAATCATAAGCCCTTTTTAAATACTCAACAGCATAGGGACCGACAAATAAATCATATACAAAAGGGATAATGAAAATACTGCATCAGTTTTTATTGAAAAGAAGTAAACTTTTCTAATTTTCTTTTTATTCCAAAGCATCCATTTAGGGTAGAATTCCATCATTTATAAATGGCAAAATCTTCTGTCAAATCTCAACCAATTTTTATAAATTGCATAGGACTTACAAAACGATGATGGAAAAGCTTTTTTGGACAAAAGGAATCTTTAAAAATAAACTTACGATTACCCGCAATCAGGATCAAATTGGGAATATTGAATGGAAGAATATGATAAGTCCTGATGCTGTTGCTAATTTAAAAGGGCGACGTTTTTTAATGCGTCGTGATTTTTTCCTTTCCAGGCTGGAAATATCTGATGCCAACAACCAGGCTGTTCTTGCATCCATCATGATCAACCTTTTCAACCCAAAGAGTGATGTTGTTATTAACGGGAAACGCTTTGAGCTGGAGATTAAAAACTTCTGGCAATCACGCTGGGCCTGGAAATTTAATGGAGAAGAAATTGTGACCTTCCAAAGCAACGAATTACTAAGCAAAGACAAAGGAACAATTGAAGTTTCCATAGCCAATTGCGAAGAAATGGAAATCCTTATTTTGCTTGGTCTGTTTGTACGAAATCAGCTTATCCTGTTTATGTTATTACTGCTGATTATAGTCCTTATTGTAATCATATAAGGAGAAAGGAAAACGGAGACCGGGAAATTTCCGGCTGAAGTTCAAAAATAGCACGGATTACAAATCCGCGCTAGCCCTTGGCTATACCGGATAGAAACAGAAAAACAAAAAACAGAGACAGCAGACTGGAATTAAATCCTTTCCCCATTTTTCCTTATCCGTTTAAATGACAGGTCCTTTTTCTGCGAAGTTGTCAAAAGTTAAATGATAATATGCTATTGAATGGAACAATTGTTTTTTTTGACCCTCCCTCCCTGCCTGACGGTAGGCAGGTTCCCCCTCTCTTCTCGAAGCTATGCTTTATACACATCTTTTAGTTGGTAATAACAATCCATTTTATCAACATTTAAATGTAAAATATTCAATTTTGAATACCCAATATTCCAAATTAACTCCGAATTGATGTGTTTTTCAT
>JANQII010000334.1 GCA_028282195.1 Prolixibacteraceae bacterium | reverse complement strand
CGGTAGGTTTTTCAATGGTTATCAGTTTGTAATACTCATCGGTAACTTTTTCAAACTTAAACTGCATCTCTTTATCCGACCTGGGATCCCTATTATCTGCATCAGTAAAATATGCAAACCAGTTATACGACATCAAATGATGTGTTTCGGTCAGCTCATGATTGACAATGCTAAAATACCCCGGATACATTTCTGTAGCCTCGAATGAAAATAACTGATTATCAGAGCCATCGAAATAATCTGCGGTCCATAACATGTACTGCCAACCCTCACGTTCCTCATATTTTACAACTTTGTCATTGTTTACTCCGTCATAAATCTGTAGATAATATTTGGTCCCATCTGTTTTAACCAGGAAATCATCCTGAGCTACCACATTTGACAGGATCAAGAAAGAAACAGTAAATAGTGATATAATGTATTTCATGATTTTTTCGTTTAAGGTTTTAATTCTACCAACCGGCATTTTGTAACAGTCCATTATTCACATCCCTCTGCGGAATTGGATACAGATTCATCCTATCCTCAAAAAAGCGGTCTTCGAGCTTTTGTTTTTCATAGTTAAATGAACCGTCAGAGTTTCTGGTAACTTCCATTTTAAACACAGGTTGACTTAACATGTCTTTAGCAATCCCCCACCTGCGAAGATCCCAAGCTCTTTGATTCTCAAAAGCAAGTTCTATAAAACGTTCTTCCTGAATACGTTCACGTAATCCTTCTTTGGTAATTCCTGCTAATGGTAATTCTTCCAAACCACCATGCCTTACCAAAGTCTGATTGAGGATCGTAGTGGCTGTCATGTAAAACTCGCCACGGTCAACGGGTCCGTATAGTTCATTAACTGCCTCTGCCCAAATAAGAATAATGTCAGCAAACCTAAAAATTGGCCATTCCCTGTTTGAGCCCTGTCCTTGCCTAAGGTCCAGAGTGGTATCAAGATATTTTTTCAGATAGTACCCGGTTTTGGTTCCGTAATCACGGTCCATTCCGTCACGCCCTCCCCTGAAAATCTCAATCATCCGGGGTTCCGTGTTTCTTTCTACCCAATCGGCACCATTATAAATAATCGTTTGCTTTAAACGATCATCACGGTTCTCATAAGGATTTGCCGGATCGTAGCCCGAGCCGGGTTCATCAATCTTCATCCCGTTTTTCATCCGGTATGCGTTGACCAGGTTTTGAGTTGGGTTCGTCGATCCCGAGCTTATTTCTACCCCTTCACATCCAATTGGGAAATTCCTTTTTTCCAAATCGTTAATGTTTTTGTGCCGGTAACCCAGGATTACTTCCGGGCTGGTTCCGTCGTAAGTATCATAAGGCCCAAATGAGAATATCCGGTCAAACGCAATATCCTGGGCAGATGCAGCAACTGCCTTCCAATAGTTCATTTGCCCGGCAGAACCTTCGGTTATTTTGTCATTATAAACCGGGCTGGCCAATAGCACCAGTGTTTTGCATTTTAATGCTTTCACTGCCGTTCCGTTTGGCCTTCCCTGGTCTGCGCCTTCATCAAGAAGTGGTAAAAGTTCATTGTTGCTAAGATAATCACACTCATCAATAATATAGTTGGCACAATCACTAAAGGATGAGCGGCTGAGTAATTCGATGTCGTTGTTCAAGTCGCCAAGATCTTCGACAACTTTATCGCCAATAAGTACAACACCTCCGTAACGTTTGATTAACTCGTAATAATAAAGCGCACGCAGGAATCTTACCTCTGACTTATTGTAATCCACCTGAGCTAAATATGATTCACGAATATCAGGTGCGAAATTATCGAATGTAACTGATTTTACTTTTTCAAGGAATAAGTTTGCCTTATATATTCCATTGTAATATGTGCTCCATGTATTATCTGCCAAACCGGTAAATGAATTCCAGTTTCCACTGTTAACCTGATGAACATCTGATAAAGGGTGTGAATTTTCTGCCTCATCGGATACATTGGCATAGAATGTCCAGCCAAATTCGGTGGTGTTAAACCCGGAAGGCATCATCGAGATTAAATCTACCACATAATCATCAACATAACTTGGGTTATTCCACAAAAATTCGTCAGTATAACCTGTATCCGGCTCCATCTCCAAATTCTCGCAAGCTGTAAAAACTAACAAGAAAGAAAGAAATATAACGGTTATATATTTTAATATTTTCATTTTATTCTATCTTTTAAGTTCTTAAAAATTAAAATTTAAACCTATCAAATATGATTTTACAGGTGGATAGCCAATTCCTGTAAATTCCGGATCAGAATGTTTCCATTTACTAATGGTTAGCACATTAACCCCTCGAAGGAAAACACGCATTTTTGACATTTTTTTACCCGGCAAATTAGGTATAGAATACCCCAGCTCAATATTCCGGAGTTTGATATAATCTCCATCTCTTATCCAGAAATCTGAAAGCTGGTAATTATTTGTCCTGCTAAGTGTTAAAGGAGGGAAATCATCCTCCAGGGTTAAATTATTCGGTGAATTATTATTCAAAAATGGTTGAGCAACTACGGCATTGTTTAGGTTAACGATATTATTAATCCGGCTGTGGATTAATCCACGTATATCGAAATCTTTAAAATTAGCCTCAAAACTTAAACCAATATCTATATTATCGTGCATATCTGATATAATTTTTCTATCCCTTGAATCGATAATATTATCGCCGTTTTGGTCTTTATATTTCAAGTCTCCAACAATTACTTCACTAAAAGTTTGTTTTGGAGAATTCTGAATGTCTTGTTCATTCTGGTATACACCGTCTTGCTCTAAACCTAAAATTGCCCAATAAGAATGACCGGTAGTATTTAAATAACTATAGATGCCGGTATTTTGCGCTTCACCGATTTCATCCATTGTATTGGTAAAATAGCTGAAGATTAAATTTGCATTCCATTGGAAATCATTCGAATTTGACGTGTAGCCCAGTTGAATATCAATGCCAGAAGTGGTAAACTCACCCGAGTTTTCGTATGGCAGGTTGACCCCGGTAAAAGCCGGATGATTTTCGTCAATTACAAGAAAATCGGTGGTTTTATCAATGTAAAAATCAGCTAATAATGAAAACTTTTCAAACATCAGGGCTTCAAAACCAAAATTCATTTTATGCGTTTTTTCCCAGGTAATATCGGCATTAGCTAGCATGGACGGTTCTAAGCCGGTTCTGTCACCCCATGTATCTCCAATGGGGAACGTACCACCACTTTGGTAGAATTGTACAAAGGGGTAACGTCCGTTAACGTAACGGTTGTAACCTGTAATTCCATACGAAGCCTTCACCTTACCATAAGAAAGCCAACTGTTTTTTTCCATAAATTTTTCTTCTGAAAATACCCATCCCATTGAGGCTGCAGGGAAAAATCCATATTGCTTATCGCTTATATACTGATCGGAACCATAATAACTTGCCGACAAATCGACGAAATACTTATTGTCTTTCGAATAAGAAATCCGGCCGGCATAGTTGTTGGTAAGGTATGGACTGATATCGCTATTGCTTCTATATTCCTCATCACTTTGAAAACGAACCATTACATCCAGTTTATTTCCGTTAGCTTCGGGCATTTTGTACCGGATATCAGCATCAAAGGTGTTATAACGTGTACCGTCGGCATTACTCCATTCGTTGTATTGAGAATTCTCCCGATAGGAATAATAAGCGTAATCTTCTCCGATTCCGGGTGCTATTTGTTTTACCTGGTAATTACGCCAGCTTCCATCGCCGTTGATAGCCGAGTTATCTATTAAATATCCTAAACTTGCGGATAATCCCTTCACCCAAAAATCAAAATTTTGCCTGATCCGGAAATCAGCGTTCAGGTACTGGCTAACATAGTTATTCCTTCCCCCCGTTTCGAGCATTGCAACCGGGTTATTCAATAATATAGACGTGCCTCCGTAACTACCATCAGGATTGACGGCATTAAACGCATCTGCCGGTAATGTATGAATGGCTTCCCAAATCCGGTTATTATCGAAGGCCGGTAAAACATTTTGATTTACGTTACCCGACAAATTGATGCCAAAAACCGTACTTGGCGTTACACTGATATCAAGATTTGAACGCACATTAATCTGTTTTAGGTTGGCATTAGAATTCATATCCGGATTTTCAGGCTTGTATATTCCATTGTCATACAAAAAACCAAAATTCACGTAATACTTAACAAGCTTATTTCCGCCGGTAACGTCGAAATTTGCCCTACCGATTGGAGTAAATTCTTTTAAAACCAAATCAGACCAGTTCACATTGGGGTATCTTGGAGATGACCCGGCAGCATCTATATCGGATGCGGAATATTTAACCGGCAATCCATCATTCATTGCAGCCTGATTATACAGAGCCATATAGCTACGCGCGTCAACAGTTTCAAGTTTGTCTACCAAAGACTGGATTCCTGCCTGAATACTAACCTTTATTTCCCCTTTTTGGATTTTTCCGCGTTTAGTAGTCACTACGATTGCTCCATTGGCCCCTTTCATACCGTAAACAGCGAGTGCTCCTGCATCTTTCAAAACTGAAATTGATTCAATTTCTTCCGGTACGATATAGGTCATATCACGTTCAAAACCATCTACAATTACCAGTGGGGCACGAAACCCGCCACGAATCCTGTAAGATGGGGCATTATTCCCGGGTTCACCACTTCCAATATTTACAAATAATCCTGACAATTTGCCAAACAAGGTATTCCCCAGGTTTGAAATTGAACTGTGTGCTAAATCTTCCCCTTTTATTGTTGATATAGAAGAGGTAATCTCCTGCGACTGCTTTTCACCATATGCTATTTCCACCTTATCGGTCAAAAACTCCCCGGTACCAATGGTTATTGTATCTGTTTGTGCATTTCCATAGTTTGAAAACCCGCAAAAGATAATTATCGTTAGATATAAATATATTTTCTTTTTCATTTTAGAAATCAATTTGAAATTAATAACCTGGGTTTTGGTATAAACCGGGAGTGTTATTTACATCATCCGTTTGAAACGGGTGGAAATACAAACGGTCTTTCCAGATTGCAGTCTGATTAAGTGCAACACGGGATATTATCCCATTATTTACATTAAAACCGGCATATGTTCTTGCCAAATCTTCTCCATCTTTCCAACGACGTAAATCAAAATAACGCTGTGCTTCCAAAAAGAACTCCACTCTCCTTTCGTATTTTAAGGCATTTTGGAATTTCTCCCTTGCATTAGCTCCATCGTAATTTGAGGATTCATAGTCAGGCATTCCCGACCTGTTTCGCACCAAATTAAAATATTGGAGCGCTTCACCATTAGGTCCATCATGATAATTGTTTAATGCTTCGGCATATAACAAATAGATATCGGCCAATCGTAATACAGGATGAATTGCCCCATGCAATACTGTTGAAGCTTCACCCAAATCTTCGTTTATAAACTTGCGAACCATAAAACAGGTTTTAAATAAAGGCCAGGGACTTCGTGTCCGGTCAGGAACGGTAACATCGCTATCGAAATTGATAATCTTGTCATTGTAATGCTCGCCAAACTTAGAGCCATGGTATACCAAGTTTTGACCAAATCGTGGGTCACGATCCTTTGCAAACTCCTGGTCATTATAACCTGCTTCAATTCCTGCCTGGGTTAATATAGGCTGTGTACCGGCAGCATCGCTATACCCCTCAATTGGAAATTTGCCGTTTTTCAGCTGGTAAAAATCGACATGCTGTAAGGTAGGTTGCATGCCCGTTTCAGCACGTTTATACCAACCTACGTCATAAGGGTAATTCATCTGGTTATGACAATATCTCCATCCCCCCAGGGTATTAAATTCCTCCCAGCGCTCATAAAGCAAATGCTCTTTGGTGAGGTTTAGGGCCAATGTATAAATGTTACGCTCCGGTCCGGCCTCGTTATATAACTCATGCCCGGCGGAGTGGCACGCATCTATTGCAATTTTACAAGCATCGGCTGCTTTTTTCCATCGTTCTTTATCGTAATTATTATACCCTAAAACTTCAGGATGTCCGTAACCGGAAGCATAAGCAGGTACTTCGCCATTATACAATGGGCTGGCTGCATATACCAATATTTTTGCTTTTAAAGCCAGGGCAGCTGACCGTGTAAACTTCCCTGTCCAGCGATCTTCCCATGTGTTTGGCAGCAAGTTGGCAGCTTTATCCAGCGAGACTTCAATGCTATCGATCATCTCGGCAAATGGCATTCTCGCGTAAGGCTCTTCTCCTCCTTCAAGTGCTTTGTCCATCCAGGGTATACTGCCCCATAACCTGAAGGCTTTAAAATATTGGTATCCTTTATGCGCGTATGCTTCACCCAGCATATGCTGAATATATTCTTCATCTTTTGCTGACACAGCTGTAATGGTGTTTGCTCTTTCGATAAAAATATTAGCGGTCCGTATCGCATAAAATGTCCGGTTTAATCGTTGAAGCATTAATGAACCTGGGTTTAATGTTCCATCAACATACTTCCAGATTTGGCCGTGCCAACCTGCACTTGTCACATATAAATCTTCTGAAAAGTCGGACCAGCCTAACCATTGATCATCCCACCAGTTTAACGGGATATTATCAGTTCCAAAATATTGATTATGATAAAGTTCAGCAATTAACTGCTGGGCATTCGATGTATTTGCAAAGATAGTATCAATGGTAACATCACTTGATGCTGGTTTTTCAAGAAAGTCTTGCTCACAAGCTACAATCAGTAAAATAGCAATGCACACAAATACAACCGACTTTATCGCTTTTATTATGTTGTTTTTACGTTTCATGCAATTAATTTTTATTATTAAAACTGTATTTGAACACCTAAATTCATTACCCTCGAACGAGGATATTTCATAACTCCATCTGTAGTTTCGGGATCCATTACATCTATTGTGCTAAATGTGAATAAATTATATCCACTGGCAAATAATCTTACTGATTCCATCCCAATTCGATCTACAAAACGACTTGTTTTATCGAAAGTATAAGATAATTCAAGGTTTTTTAAACGCACATAGGTTACATCCTCATACCAATACGAACCCATAGTTATCCAGTTATTATTGGTATTTAAAAATCGTGGAAAGTCAATACGTTCACCTGACTCGTATCTTTCAGGAGTGTAGCGGTATTCTATATAGTCAATTAATGACCCCTTGTCTGGTACCGGACGATAAGTAGTCCGGGTATTAATGGCATAGTTTGTAGCGCCCTGGAATAAAGCAGATAAAGACCAGGCTTTATACGAAACTCCAAATTTAGCTCCAAACATTGTTTCCGGAAACCTGGTAATACCAAGGTAGCCCTCATCATCCTGGTTTATTAACCCATCATTATTCCTGTCAATAATTTTCAAATCGCCAGCACCAACATCGTGCCCGGCAGTAAATATTGTATAAGCCTGATATGAATTTTTGTCAGCTCCGGGATTTAATGCACTGTAGGTTTCCCAAAGTTCGTCGCGATATGCATTTGCCTCATCTTCGGTACGGAAGAAATCTTCCTGCATATATCCGTAATATTCTCCGACCTGTCCTCCTGTTTGAGCCTGATATTCATATGGTTTTGTGGGTTCATCTACTTCTACAATTTTATTTCGCGAATGGGTATAATTAAGGTTTACCCAATACCTTAAATTAGAATTTACCTGGTGATTTATTCCAATTTCAAATTCATAACCTTCATTGTGTACTTCTCCGAGATTTAATGCCAGTGTGCCTGTTTGCTGATATACCGGCACGACACGCTGGTTTATGAGAATATCTGTTCGATCTTCTGTAAAATAATCGAATTTTGCCGAAATTAGATTGTTAAAAAAGTTAAGATCAGCTCCATAGTTAATTTTAGTTGACTTTTCCCAGGTTACATTCGGGTTTCCTTTTACACCAGGCAATGCTACCCTTTGATCATTCAATTCTCCGGGCAGGCCAAAAAGTACTGCATAGTCTGCTCCGCCTGTCCAGGCCCGTTGTCCCAGGGTGTAAGAATCGGGTAAGTATAAGAAACGTATGTCTTCGTTATTAATTCGCATCTTGTCGTTACCAACCGTACCGTATGAGAACCTAAGCTTACCGTACGTTAAAATTTCTTCTCCGATCAGGCTTTTCAGCCATGGTTCTTCGGTAAATGTCCAACCTCCGGAATATGCCGGGAAGAAGCCGAAACGTTTGCCTTCTGCAAAATTCTCTGAACCGTTGTAACCCATATTAAATTCGGCCATATAGCGGTTCTTGAAATTGTAGGTTAACCTACCTACCAATCCAAGATATGAGCGGGGAATACTGCTAAAGGAATTCATAGAAAAATGTGATTTGCTTGCATTTCCCAGTGCTAAGGCAGTAATCGTGTGGTCATTAAATGTACGGTCGTAATTAATCGAAAATTCATAATACTCTTTTCTCCTTTTCCCTTCCTGATTTGTTGTGTTCATCGGCAATACATCTTCTTTTACCTGATAAAAAGAAACCGATCCGTCGGGATTAAGGTGTGGTACAAAATAAGGCCTCCTGGTTTCAAGTTTGTCGCGTCTGATATAATTACGGAAGTAACTTATCAATGAAAAATTTGCTTTTACAGATAATCCTTTAGTGATTGCATCCAGGTTTTGGTCAATAATAAAACTGTAATCTGCAGTATTTTCATGTTCAACGTTGTAACCCCTCATATCATTATTAAGGAGCACGAAACTTGCATTATCCGAAAGCATAACTAATTTGCCCTCATGCAAATACCCTACCCAGGGAGCCGAGTGGTTTTGTGCACCCCAGTAAAATGACGTTTGCGGTTCTCTACCTGGTTGCCCTAACGATATGTTTTTATTAAAACTACCCCCAATGTTAATCTTGGCAAGCGTTGTTTTGCTTACTTCAACGTCCAGGTTAGTCCGATAATTATATCGGTTGTAGCTTGTTGAAACATCCAGGTCGGGGTTAATTTCTTCAAATAAACCACCCTGGTTAAAGTAACCAAGGGATGTAAAATATTTTACCCTTTCAGTACCACCGCTAATGGTAAAGTTATGCTGTGTTTGCGTTGTATAGTCTTTTAGCATAACATCGGCATAATTGGTACTTGGGTAAAAAAACCGGTCACTGGATTCCAATGGGTTTCCTTCAATAACTGCTTTGAATTTATCCCGGATATTTTGTGGGTAAGGTGCTGTTGGATCGGTCGAATTTGCACTATAGCCCTGAAACTCGTTTAAAATTCCGGATTGCGTATAACTATCCAAAAAGTTAATATTATTCTTGGGTACAATTGCTGCCACAGTTGCTTTATAGCTCATTCGTGCCGGGCCAACTTTACCTCGTTTGGTGATCACCAGAATAACGCCATTTGCACCCCGTACACCAAAAACAGCCGTCGATGATGCATCTTTCAAAACTGAAACCGATTCGATTTCATTTGGATCCAAAAAACTTAGTTCGTTTAAATCACGTTCAACTCCATCAATAAGTAATAATGGATCTGAACCTACATCTGCATCCAGCGTAGCGATCCCGCGAATTTTGATAGTAGAAGCATCCTTACCCGGTCGACCACCTTCATTATTCGCAATAAGCCCGGGGATGCGCCCCCCTAAAGCCTGTGTGATGTTAGCTACCGGTTGCTCGACCAACTCTTCGGAACTCACTGAAGACAATGAGCCGGTTACGGTTTCTTTTTTCTGGACACCATAACCTACAATTACCACCTCTTCAATATCCTCAGTTTCTTCCCGTAAAACAATATTCAAGACCGATGTTTCACTGGTAATGGTGATTTGCTGTGTTCCAAAACCAATGAAGGATACTTTAAGGATACTTCCTTCCTGAACAGATAATTCAAACTTTCCATTAATGTCGGTAACGGTACCTGTAGAAGTTCCCTGAATAATAACACTTACTCCTGGTATTGGAGTATCCGTTTCATCAACTACGGTTCCTTTGATTTTTACGTCTTGCTGAATTACGCTAGTCTTATCTTTTCCAATTGGTAATGCATTACTCAACTGCATACCAAATACGAAAAAGAAAAAGAGCAAGACGCAAGCGGGTTTAGAACTTACACATGCAATGTAATTTCTGCTTTTGCCTTTCATAAGCTTAAGTTTTTAATGTCAGTTATAATTTATTCTCTTTACTATGTTGAGTCGGAATCTATAATCCAAATTCGTTAATGACTCACTCAAAAATGCACACCGTATTTGTTAGTTAGTTTGTTGATTTTAAAATTATATGAAAAAGGTAGAGCGGAATGTAGACGGATTGCCCACGAAAATTAGATTTTTCATAAATCACTAATAATATGAAACTTACAATCAGGAAAGAACATTTACACCCTGCATTCTGGTTAAAATACCACCTGCAGCATTCAAAATAAAAAGTTGTTTTAACAATTTAACCCGTAACTTTAATACCCATAAATGATAAGAAACCGGGATATGAAGAAAGGAAGATGGACAGTTTTGGTTTTATTCACTTTAGTTTCGCTTAAAATAGTTGCGTTTGTTGAAGAAAATAATCGGATTAATATTGGTTCAATTTATTTCGAAACAATTTCGACAAAAGACAAGTTACCCAATAGCGTTATATATAATATAGAACAAGACTCTTTGGGATTTTTATGGCTAAGTTCAGATGACGGACTTTTTAGATATGATGGGCAAAACTATCAGATATTCACGTCAACACCCAATACTCCAAATTCATTAACTTATAATTCCTTTCGTGATATGCATTTGGATTCTTCAGGTAATCCATGGCTCTTATTTCCGGAAGGACTTAACAAGATTAATACAAAGTCGGGTGAAATAAAACATTTTCACATCACGCATACGCAAACTACAAGCTCCAATACGATCAATTCATACCAGTTTGTTCTTACTCCTGAAAACAATATTTTTATAACATCACAAGACAAAGGATTATACTATTTACATCGCAATGATACTATTATACAGGATTTGTTTCAAAATAAACAAATTTTTCCGGCTATCTCTAATCAGCTTGAGGCAATTGCATATAAGAACAACTGCCTTTTTGTGGGAAAAAAATTGGAGGGAATATACCAGATTTATTTAAATGAAGACAATTCCAAAATACTAAATGTTGCAAAAATTGCTGATTCAAATCATTCCGAAATATTTACCATTTTTCCCGATCATAATAATAAAATATGGGTTGGAACTTCAAATGGAATTATTCACATCGACCTTAACACCGGAATAACAAATAATTATGAGTTCGGACTCCGTAATAACCAGTTTCTTCCGGAAAATGAAGTCCTTTCCCTTTTCGTAGATGATGCAAACAATCTGTGGATTGGAACAAGAGAAAATGGCTTAGGTATTGTTCCAATCTCTGAAATTGAAGCCAAAGCAGAACAAGCACAAAGTATTAAATACTCTCCCGCAGACTATGATGGAAGCCTCTCCAACAGATGTATCAATAAAATATTCAAAGATAATAACGGAGATATATGGATGGGGACATATAGCGGCGGACTTCAGTTTGTCGCAGATTACAATAAAAAAATCCACTCCCTGAAATTTATTCCCGGACACCCTGAAAGCACATCACATCCTAAAATATGGGGTATTACAGAGGATCGGAATGGAAACATATGGATAGGAACGGATGGAGGTGGAATTGACGTATGGAATCCAAAACAAGGTATACACAAAAGGTTGACACAAACAAATGGATTAAGCGATAACGCCATTCTTTGTTCGACTACTGACCATGAAGGAAAACTATGGTTTGGAACATACAGAGGGGGAATAAACTGCATTAAGCCGGAAAATGGACAGATAAAGATTTATAAAGACTTACCAACACCAACAGCCGAGGTATATACTTCAGATATAAGAATAATCTACCAAAGTCCATCGGGCAAAATATGGGTAGGTACCAATGTAAATGGCTTAAGCTATTATAATCCTGAAAACGATTCATTTGTAAATATTCCTGAACTTGGTCATATCGATGTAAGAGCGATTCTTGAAATAAACGAAGAAAATATCTGGATAGGCACACATGCCAATGGACTTATTCATTATAATGCAAATGATAAATCAATAAAAATTTATAGAACTAACGGAATTTCTGACAACTCCATATCTTCCAATAATATAAACTGTATAAAAAAAGATGAATCAGGAAAACTTTGGTTAGGTACAGAATTTGGAGGTTTATCATGTCTTGATCCCAAAACAGGGAATTTCGAAAATTTTGACACCAGAGATGGACTAGCCAATAACACCATACTCTCTATTCTTAGAGATCGGGAAGGTTATCTTTGGCTGAGCACAAACGTTGGAATTTCACGTTTTGATCCATCCAATAAAAGTTTCATCAATTACAACCAGGAAAATGGGGTATTACCCGGAGAATTTCTTATTGGCTCTTGTATCGCCGGATCTAATGGCACATTTTATTTTGGAAGTTCAAACGGTCTCAACTATTTTGATCCGGAATTTATTGAACCATCTGAAGTTACACCTAAAGTAGTTTTTACTGATTTAAAAGTATTTAATGAAAGTATTCACCCTGGAGAAGGGGTAATTGATAAAAACATTGAATTTTCCCCGGTTATTCATTTAAATCACAAACAGTCGGTTTTTACAATTGGGTTTCAGGCTATTCAATATCCTTTTGCGAATAAATGTGAATACAGCTACATGCTTGAAGGCTATGATAAGCATTGGAATCATGCAGGATTAAATAACTCTGCAACCTACAGGCAACTTCCTGCCGGAACTTATTTCCTAAAAGTAAAGGCAGCAAATTCAGATGGTATTTGGAGCAATGAAATTGCTTCTGTACAAATCGAAATTATCCCACCATTCTGGAAGACAATTTGGGCATTCCTGGCCTATGCAATTGTTTTACTTTTGATTTCCGGTTTTGTTTTCCGTTTTAGGATGAACCAGATAAAAACACGTAACCAATTGCATTATGAACAAAAAATAAGGCAAAAAGAACACAAAATTCATCGTGAAAGGTTAGAATTTTTCACCAATATCTCACATGAACTCCGCACTCCATTAACCATGGTAGAATGTGCTGTTGACGATTTAAAAAAAACACTAATAAACTCCCGCAATAAAAAGGTTAAAGAATCGATAAAAACAGCAAGTTTTCATTCCTCAAGATTACTTGAGTTAATTAATCAATTGCTGGAATTTAGAAGAATTGAAACTGGTAATCCCCAGATTTCAGCTAAAAAAATAAATGTTAATGAATGGCTATCTGCCTACCTTTCAAATTTCAAAGAATTGGCCGATAATAAATCCATTCTAATGAAATTGTCAATGCCTGTCAAATCCACTGAGTTATTTGCTGATCCGGATAAATTATCCATGATTATGAACAACCTTCTTTCCAATGCATTTAAGTTTACACCTGAAAAAGGAATAATTAAAATAAGATTAGAAGATAATAAACATGAGATATTTATTGAAGTAATAAATTCTGGAATGGGAATCTCCCCCAAAATACTTCCTAATATTTTTGAAAGATACTTCAAAACAGAAAGCAATTCGACCAGCACGGGAATTGGACTTTCACTAACTAAATCATTGGTAGAATTGCATAAAGGAAAAATTAATGTTACCACAACCCCCGGTAAAGAAACACGATTTGCTATAACATTTCTAAAAGGAAACAAACATTTTAAACCCGAACAACTAAAAACAAACGAAGACGCAAAATTTGAGAATCGTGAAATTATAATAGATGAAAATCCAGCCATTCCTGATAAAACCAGTGGAAATAAAATAATGTTGATTATAGAAGATAATCCCGATATTTCATCCATGTTAGCTTCAAAATTCGATTCGAATTTTGAAGTAAAGGTTGCAGAAGATGGAGAAAAAGGAATTGAAATTGCTCAAAAAGTTATTCCAGATATTATAATTTCTGATATTATGATGCCAGGAATACAAGGAACAGAGGTGTGTCAAAAGTTAAAAAACAGCAACACAACGAGCCATATTCCTATAATTCTTCTAACAGCCAAAGGAACTGTTGAAGATGAATTAACCGGATTAACCACTGGTGCCGATGATTACATTTCAAAACCTTTTAATTTTAGAATTCTTGAAGCCAGGGTTAACACTTTGATAAAAAACAGGATTAGCCTTGCACATTATTTTAATGATAAAGAACCAGACAGCGCAGAATTTGAAATAGTAGATGTCCGCCAAAGGCAAGAGCATGAGTTCTTACAAAAAGTTGAACAAATAATCCTGGAAAAATACTTACATCCTGACTCTTCGGTGTTTATGTTAGCCGAAGATTTAAATTTCAGTCGTTCTTCTCTGTATAGAAAAATTAAAATGTTAACCGGTAAATCAATTAATGAATTTGTGCGGTCTGTAAAAATAAAAGAAGCAGCACATTTACTTGCGTCTAAAAACATTACTGTTTCAGAGGCTGCTTACCAGGTTGGTTTTAACGACTTGAAATATTTCAGGGAAAATTTTGTTCGCCAAATAGGGGTTACACCTTCTACTTTTAAAAAGCAATCACAAAATTAAAATGGTTACATACTCAGTAATTATGCGAATCAAGAGTTGAAAATCTTGCCTTTAAATCCGGATTTTCCTGAATATTTAGAATAAACCCTTGATTCACATATTTTTATACAAGTACACTGTACTCTCCCCTAACCCCTCTCTATCAATAGAGAGGGGTTAGGGGAGAGTACAGAGTACTTGGATAAAAATATGTGAATCAAGGGTTTATTCTAAATATTCAGGAAAATCCGGATTTAAAGGCAAGATTTTCAA
>JANQII010000331.1 GCA_028282195.1 Prolixibacteraceae bacterium | reverse complement strand
TCAATATACAATTTTAAAAAAGATGTGTACACACGGTAGCTGCGGTAGGCAGGAAAGACGCATAATCAAATGGATGGATAATTTTTAGACAGCTTCTTATTTAGCTTGCATAAGCTCCTCATACCTGAAACACGAAACTACATGGTCATTAACCATCCCGGTGGCTTGCATATGCGCATAAATAACGGTTGAACCAACAAATTTAAAGCCTCTTTTCTTCAAGTCTGCAGAAATGGTATCGGACAATTCTGTTTTGGCAGGTAATTGATCGAGAGAAGTAAATTTATTTTGGATGGACTTATAATCCACAAACGACCAGATATACTTATCAAAGCTTCCAAATTCATTCTGCACTTCCAGGTAACATTGGGCATTATTGATACAAGCAGATATTTTAGCTTTGTTCCTAATTATTGCCGCATTAGTTATGAGCTCCCCGTATTTCTTATCATCGTATTTTGAAACCTTAACCGGATCAAAATCATCAAAAGCTTCCCGAAAAGCCTCACGTTTGTTCAGTACTAACTGCCAGCTTAAACCAGCCTGGAAACCTTCCAACAATAAAAACTCAAATAGTTTTTGATCATCATGTAAAGGTACGCCCCACTCTTCATCGTGGTATTTAATCATTAAAGGGTTTTTAGTCCCCCACTCGCAACGTGTACACATAAGTTAATTTTTTAAACCATTTTCATGAATCTCCATCTAAATTGATTGAAAATCAAGTTTCCTTTAGGGAGTAAAAGCAAAAACCTGATTTTCCGGCATTCACCAAAACGTTTGTTAAAAATTCAAAATTTTAATAAAAATACAAAAAACAAATAGGTCAAGCCTAAAATGTTATTTTTGCTCTTTGTAAATTGCACACCTATGAGACTAAAGCTAATAATACTACTTCTGCTTGTTGGAAATTTTTCATTTGCACAGCTTAACATCAGTCATTACATGCGTGTAGGACGTACGCGGATACAGATTGGCAATTATGTTGGTGCCATTGAGAATTTCAATATTGTCATCAAATTTAAGCCACAGTTGCCCGAGCCGTATTTTTACAGGGGAACCGCAAAACATCAACTGGAAGACTTTCGGGGTGCAATTACCGACTACAACCAGGCTGTTCGCATTAAGCCTTATTACCCGGATGCCTTTATGCACCGTGGCCTGGCCCACCTGAACCTGAAAAACTACGAGCAGGCTATTGCCGATTACAACCGGGCATTGGAACTTGACCCGGACAATGAAGCAGTTTTCAACAACAGGGGGATTGCCAAACTATCTCAGAAAGATGTTGAAGGGGCTATTGAAGATTACAACAAGGCATTGGAAATCAACCCCAAATTTATAAATGCACTCATCAATAGAAGTAATGCCAACATTTTAAAAGGAGATACCAAAGAGGGCATTCGCGATTTGAACCGTGCTATAATTATACGACCGCACTTTGCCAGTGCTTATTTGCTGCGTGGACTGGCCCGCTTTGAGCTGGAAGATTATGCAGCAGCCCTCAGGGACTTTGATCAAACGCTTAAGCTTGACCCTAAAAATGCATATGCATTTAATAACCGTGGTATTGTTAAGCAAAAACTGGAAGACTATGAAGGAGCAATTATGGACTATGATTTGGCATTAGACCTAAACCCTACCCTTCCGAACGCTTATTTTAACCGGGGAATTGCCAAGGAAATCCTGAAAATACCGGGATATGAAAGTGATTACGAAACTGCTGCCAAACTTGATCCGCGTTTAGACATCAGGCAGCGTACAATCGAGGAAGATTACCTGGCACAACAGCAGCAACAAAAACAGGGAAGCACATCGGCCTCACAAACCCAGGCCCAGAACAAACAGCAGGCACAAAACACACAAAATAAAAAGCCGGCCCAATCCCCAAAGCGTCCTTCTACAAAACCCAAACAAGACAAACAGGAGGAAACACAGGAAGATCGTGACAGGAGAAGGTTCCGTCTTTCGCTTGCAGACACCCGAAACTTGCCCACTGACGAAGATGAAGAAATTGACGATGGCCGAATTCAAAACCGCAACATCATCATTGAATTGCAAAAGATTTTTGTGATCTCTTCATATAGTAAATCTTCAACTGATCTGGAAAGACTCCAATACTATAACCTTGCACTTGAAGAACTAAACAGCTTTAATAATTACACACCAACCATGACCATCTCTAATCAGAACGAGATGTATTATATGGAAGAGTTTAAAAACAACATTCTTTATTTCAACGAAAAACTTGATAATAATCAAGCAACTGAAAACTACCTGAGCCGTGGTATTTTTAGGCTTCTTACAGAAGACTATAATAATGCGCTTGTTGATTTTAATGAAGCAATTAAGCGCGATGAGAAGAATACGCTTGCCCATTTTTCCAGGGCCAATTGCCGTGTAAAAATGGTAAAACTACTTGAATCATTGCAGGATTTCTCTGAAGACCTAACCATTCCTGTTGGAACTCCTGATGCTAATACCCCTACAAAAGAGGAAGTAATTACAGATTATCAGGATATTTTAAATGACTACCAGGTTTGTATTTTTATAAATCCAAAGTTCCCTTTTGCTTATTATAATAAGGCTTATATTCTTTGTAAATTGAAAAAGTACCAGGAGGCTATTCGTAACTTTGACCAGGCCATTGAGTTGCAAGCTGATTTTGCAGAAGCTTACTTTAACCGCGGGTTAACACGCATTTACCTTGATGATATTGAAGGTGGGGCAAAAGATTTAAGTAAGGCCGGTGAGCTTGGTATTCAGGATGCCTATAACATTATAAAACGTTACTGCAACTAACATGAAGAGCAATCAGCCATTAGCAGAAAGACTTCGTCCGAAAACACTGGACGACTACATTGGCCAGGAACATCTGGTTGGTGAAGGGGCTGTATTGCGTAAAATGATAGAATCCGGCAACATTTCATCGCTTATTCTTTGGGGGCCACCCGGTGTAGGTAAAACCACATTGGCTAAAATTATTGCCAACACACTGGATCGTCCTTTCTACACCCTAAGTGCTGTAAGCTCCGGGGTAAAAGATGTACGTGAGGTAATTGACAAAGCCAAAAAGCAGCAATTCTTTAATAAGCCCAACCCGATTCTTTTCATTGATGAAATCCATCGTTTTAGCAAATCACAACAAGATTCATTGCTTGGAGCTGTTGAGCAAGGTTTGGTCACACTGGTTGGTGCAACAACAGAAAATCCTTCTTTTGAAGTAATCTCTCCCCTGCTCTCGCGCTGTCAGGTTTATGTATTGAAGCATCTTGAAAAGGAAGGTCTACTTAGAATTTTAGAACATGCCGTAAAGAATGACACCGACTTAAAGCAAAAAGAAATAGTTTTTGAGGAAAATGAATCCATTCTTCGTTTTTCAGGTGGTGATGCACGTAAGTTGCTGAACGTGCTGGAACTTGTGGTTTACGCGGAAGAAAGTGACAAAGTTGTTGTTACCAACGATATCGTAACTGAACGCTTGCAAAATAACCTTTCCGTTTACGATAAGAAAGGGGAAATGCATTACGATATCATTTCTGCCTTTATAAAAAGTGTGCGTGGGAGCGATCCGGACGCTGCTGTTTACTGGCTGGCACGGATGATTGAAGGTGGCGAAGATGTAAAATTCATTTCCAGAAGGCTGGTTATTTTAGCAGCTGAAGATATTGGCCTGGCAAACCCCAATGCACTACTTTTAGCTCAAAGTACTTTTGATGCAGTTCATCAAATCGGTAATCCCGAAGCAAGAATCATCCTTTCTGAATGTACGATTTATCTTGCAACCTCACCAAAAAGTAATTCTGCATACGAGGCTATCAACAAGGCACAGCAAATGGTCAGTAAAACAGGACACCTGCCTGTTCCTTTACATATTCGAAACGCTCCCACTAAGCTAATGAAAGATTTGGGCTACGGAAAAGATTATAAATATGCGCACGCTCACAAAGGTAATTTTGCAGAGCAGGATTTTCTTCCGGAGAAAATCAAAAAAGAACGTTTTTACACCCCGCAAAACAATACTTCGGAAGTAAAGATACTTGAACGCCTGAAGAAATGGTGGGGCAAGCGGTTTGAAAAATAAATATCCACCATCGAAGAAGGTGGACTTGATTTGCACCCATAGGGCATTTAAAAGGAAAACAATAAAGAAAGTCAAAATAAGAAATAAGCAACAAAAAATGGATAAGTAGCCAGGAACTTTCTGATTCGATATTTCCTGTCTGCCATCCCTACGGGAGGAAATCCGACAGGCAGGCTTATTCAATATTTTACATTTTCTTGT
>JANQII010000291.1 GCA_028282195.1 Prolixibacteraceae bacterium | reverse complement strand
CCCTCCGCACCCCTATCCCCTAAAGGGGCAATCCCGTGCGCCGGGAGTCCCTTTAGGGAATAAAAGGGTGCGTGATGGATTTTTGTTATATAGTAGGTTAAAAGGTTTTGATGGTTTACCAATTTAAAACCTTATCGTACACGGAAACCTTAGTAGATATAAAATATGAAAGACACACTGACCTTATTAACCTTATTTCTTCAATGTATTCTGATAACGTTTCATAAATTTTTGATATTCCTTTGCAAATGTTATTTTCTTATGATGTTCAGGATTGGCATAAATGGCATCTAATTTTGACAAATTATTGGTTACAATTCCTGAGATGTATTTCTCAATCCGCACCCGGTTTTTCTCTTTTATCATGGGAATTCTTTGATAGGTTGTAAATACAAAATGTGTGTACAAGTTGTTGTATTCAATTCTCATCTCAATAGATTTAATAAGGTTGAATTTTAAGGTAGCCTCAGAACTACTAAGGTTTAATTTTAAAAATAAGGTTTTTTATTGGCAAAAAGAGAGTTTTGATACTACTATCCGAAATGATGAACACCTTATGAATGTTGTAAACGACACACTAAACAATCCTATTAAAGCTGGCTTTGTTGAGAATTGGGAAGACTGGGTTGGGTGTTGGTTAGGCAACATCTAGGGTGAGGAGGTTTCCAACCTCCATATTAATTGCGATTGAAAATCGCATCACCCGTAAACTTCCGCACCCAATAATAATCAAAACCTTAGTCTCCTTCTTAGTTCGTTCATATCAAAACGAAGGTTCAACCTTAACAAACCGCCATTGGTTTGATTTTGCTTTGATACGGAATAAATCCCTTCAATAATGCTTTTGTATTTCTGCGCAACAAAGTTCCTCTTCAGCTTTAAGGTTGGTGATAATTCGCCAGATTGAGGAGTCCATTCTTCACACACTAAACGGAAGCGTTTAATTTCTTCATGAACACCCAAAGTTTTATTAATTGAGGCAACTTCTTTTTGATACTGAGCAATCACTTCTGATTTTTGTACAAGCTCTTCATTATCCCTAAAATGAATTTTTCTTTGCGAACACCAATCATGCAAATACTCAAAATTTGGTGAAATCAATGAACTTGCAAACTTCTCATTATCCCCAATAACCATAGCTTGTTCTATAAAGAAAGATTCTTTAAGCTTATTCTCAATCATTTGAGGGGCAATATATTTTCCACCGGAAAGCTTAAACATCTCTTTCTTGCGATCAGTAATTTTCAGGTACTTGCCATCTTCAAATACACCTATATCCCCTGTGTGAAACCAGCCATCTTCATTTAATACTTCAGCAGTTAAATCAGGAGCTTTATAGTAACCTTTCATTACCCCGGGTCCCTTGCAGAGAATCTCTCCATCATCAGCTATTTTTATTTGCATTCCTGGTAAAGCAGGACCAACTGTACCTATTTTAAGTTCCCTGTTTGTTAAATTACTTACGGCTATTACCGGTGAAGTTTCTGTCAAGCCATAACCTTCCAAAGTCAGGATTCCAGCAGCGCCGAGTAATCTTGCAATTCGTGGTTGTAGTGCAGCACCACCTGAAACAATGATCTTTAGATTCCCTCCAAAAGCTTCACGCCACTTTGAATAGACTAACTTATCAGCAATTCGCTGCCCCATCGCAAAAAAAGGATTGAACTTTTTATTATAACTAAATTTTCGAGTGCGGTTTAAAGCCCAAAAATAAATGACCCGCTTTATCCCCTCAAGATCTTTACCTTTAGAAACCAGGCCGTCGTAGATTCGTTCCAGTAAACGAGGAACTGAATTAAACATATCAGGATTTATTTCTTTTAAAGCAGGCATAATTCCACCCAAATTACCAACATAATAAATCCCCATTCCTTTATGTTGAAAATGATAATTCATACTTCGCTCATAAACATGGCACAAGGGCAAAAAAGATATTGTTTTATGCTTATAGCCTAATTGATGGTTATTGACATGCTCTGTAAAATTCGAAACCAGATTACGGTGCGTAAGCATAACTCCTTTAGGTACCCCTGTTGTGCCGGAAGTATAAATCAAAGTTGCCAGATCATCTGGTTCGATTGAGATTTTATTCTTTCTTAAAACGGATTCAAACTCCTTTTCTTTTTCAGCACCTAACTGGAGTATTTCTTCATAATTCTTACAGCCTTCAACATCTTCAAAACTGTAAATCCCTTTAATCGAATTAAGCCCGGCAAGCAAAAGGTTTATCTTTTCAAAAAGTTTCGTGTCACCTACAATTACATATTTTACTTCGGCGTGATTTAAAATATACCTGTATTCTTCTTCACTTATTGTCGGATAAATAGGAACATGAATGATGCCTGCCATGGCCAGCCCCATGTCTGCAAAGTTCCACTCTGGCCGATTGGTGCTTACTGTTGCAACTTTGTCTCCTTTTTCAAGCCCCAAGGCCAGCATTCCTAAAGCTAACTGGTTCGATTTTTCTTTGTATTCACTGGTAGAATAAACATACCATTCCCCATTTCTCTTCCCGCCTAAAGCATCTTTCCTTGGGAAATTTTTTTCGTAACGCTCCAGCAGGTCAAACGTCCTTTTAACATCAATACTCATGACGTAGAATTTGAATTATAGCCTTTTAGCCTAACAAAGATAGCATTTAGACGCAGGTTCAAAATATATTATAAAATACAAAAATTGAGTGCTTCTGGCTTGATTTAAGAAGTTTAGCCCGAGGGATGCGATCTTTTGAAAAGATCGCATCCCTCGCTATTGTTTTATTCTTCTACTAATTCAAATTTTTTAAATTTCGTATAGGAGAAGAAGATCAATATAGCAATTATACCTGCGGAAACATAAACTGCCCAGTGCACGCCATCAGCACTACCTTTTCCATAAGAATGAAGGCCGGAAAGGAAATAATTTACACCAAAATAAGTCATTAGCACAGAAGTGAAGCCAATTAGAGTTGCAAGGTTATAATTAAACCTTCCTTTTAAAGAAGGGATTAAACGCATATGAGCAACAAAAGCATATACAATAACGGTAATCAGTGCCCAGGTTTCTTTCGGATCCCACCCCCAATAACGTCCCCAACTTTCATTGGCCCAAATACCTCCAAGAAAGGTTCCGATTGTGAGCATATAAAGACCCAAAGTAACAGACATTTCACTTATTGTTGTAAGCTGATCAATAAAATGATTAATGTTCTTCTGGTTTTCATCATTTAATATTGCATAAAGAATTAGCACCAATAAACCAAGAAAGGCACTAAGACCAATAAATCCATAACTTGCGGTAATAATTGCAACATGAATAATAAGCCAATATGATTTTAATACAGGTACCAGGGTGGTAATTTCAGGGTTCATCCAATTAAGGTGTGCTACAAAAAGAGTTAAACCAGCAAAGAAAGAACCTGTTCCGACAACCAACATGTATTTCCTACCAAAAATAAACCCAGCCAACATGGCAGCCCACGCCACATAAACCATTGATTCATACCCATTACTCCAGGGGGCGTGGCCAGATATGTACCAACGCAAAATCAATCCTCCGGTGTGAATAAGGAAAATAATGAAAATTAATCCGCTAAAAATTCCTTTTGTTAGTTTATGCATTGGCTTTCGCCTGAAAATGTTCACAAACATGATGAATAACAAAACAAACCCAATAAATAAATACCAGGGAAAAACGGTCTTAAACGGTTGATATTTATTATAAAGCATTTCTGCTGAGTGCTTCGATTCAGATGGTAAAATACCTGTTCCAAATTTTTCCTGGTATGCGGCAACAGTTGCCAGAATTTGCCGGGGCTGTAACTCACTTGAAGGATTTAGCGATTCCAAAAGAAGATCAAAACTTCTGTTTACAAACAATGAATCTGCTGATGGCAAACCTGTTGGCTTACTTCCTGCCGACCACCAGGCATCAGTTTGATTAGACGGAGGAAACATGGTTAACAAGTTACCATTAAAAACGAGGAAACATATATTCACCCGCTCATCCAGCGCGATATATGCTTTGTCCAGCTTATTTCTGAATGCCGGCGCTTTTGCATAGGCCGCCTTTACCTGATCAGCAATTCGATATTGGCCATTAGCATCAAATATTTCGGATGCTGAAGTAAATTTACCTTGTATTCTCAAAGAGGCAGCTACTTTTTTATCGATTTTTAAAAATGAAACTGTTTTCCATAAATCAGGGTAAAGTTTCATGCTTAAAATGACTTCATCAGGAGACATCCCATTCAATGAAGATTTTCTGCTCAACTTCCTTAAAATTTCACCAGAAAGTGTTGACATTGGCTCAATCCGTCCATCTCTTCCGTGCACCCACAGCTCGGAGAAATCTTGCACTAATTGCTTTTCCAGGGAAGGGATACCAGCCGTTGAACCAATACTGGCCTGCAGACTTCCACCAAACATTGCTATTGCGAAAACAATTATGGCTACAGCTTTTTTATTCAGTTCTTTTAAATGCCTGACTAAAGCTGAGAAATACGTGTTCCTGTCAATTAATGCAATAATCATCCCAAAAGTCATTAAGAAATAACCAATATAAGTTACCAAAGTGCCCAGAAAATCTTTATTGACAGATAAAACAGTACCTAACTCATCCGTATCATATGAAGATTGGTAGAAACGGAACCCACGATATTTCAATGTATTATTCATGAAAATCCTTACATCCCTGCTTACATTTCTGTCTTCATCAATCAACTCTATTTCACTGGCAAAAGATGATGGACTTTCAGAACCTATATATCGATCTAACTGAAAATCTTTCAATTTTAATGCAAAAGGGATTTGAAGAGGTTCAGAGCCATAGCTCAACTCCAGATTTGTATCACCAAAAGCTACCGGAACAGGTGTACCAACCATGCCTGTACGTCCAAAAACATTGACCACAGACTTACGTTCACCATCTGAAACTTCAAGGATTACAGCATCCTCCGCTGAACTGCCGGAAGGACTTCGGGTTACCCGAACAATTGCTTTGGGATAATATTTTTTAACCAGGACCATGTAGTTATCAAAGGCGTAAAGATGCATCGTTTTTACTTCCTCTTTACTTCCTGCAGGAACAACCAAAGGCGTACCACCTGCCATTGATTTAAGTTCTAAATCAAAATTTGCTTCTAAAAAAAGTTTACCTTCCTCTACAAAAAATCGGATGTCGGTATTTTTATTAAATCCAATAGTAGTTGCACCAACATTTAAGCTTTCCCCCGGACGAAACGTAAATTCCTGCATTCCATGCCCGGTTGAAATAACAAAATCAATCATTTCAGATCCAGATGGGTGTTCTACCGGGGTTCGAACCGCATTTTTTACAAACCCAATTGATTTTATTTTAAACTCTTTGCCATCAACATCCACTGATTCCCTTACCTCTCTATAACTAACTTCCGAAAAAAGCACGTTTTCTTTAATTACCTGATCACCTGCTTTAATCTTGAAATAAGATTCTGTCGATACAATCTGGCTGGTCGTTTCCCCTTCCCGGATATGCATCATCCCTTCATAACTGATATAACGGGTAATAGCTGCACCAATTACGATTACAATAAATGAAAGATGAAAAATACCTGCCGATAATTTTTTGAAACGATAGTTTTTAAACCGGATAAAATTGACAATTAGATTAATTCCTAAAAGCAGAAACACCACTTCAAACCAATGGGCATTGTAAATTAATGCTTTAGCTGCAGGAGTGCCGTAATTACTTTCAACAAAGGTGGCAATTGCCATAGCAAAAGCAAGGATTAATAATAAAAAGCCCATAAAAGGCATGGAGGTTATAAATTGAAAAATCTTTTTCATAGTAGTTGGTTCTATTTTATAAAATTCTGATGAAGATACATTTAAAAAAATTATAGAAAAAGCAAGATTAGCAAAACATCAGTAGCATTAACACTTTTAAAGGAATATTGGTTGATCGGTTCGTTTAGAAATTAATTGCGGGTTAGCTGAATGATCTCCTTCTCAATCGTTGATATTTTTGATTGTTTGTCGATTGAAAAGATTGCAGAATCGTTAAGTATAAACTCAAACAATTTCAAGGATTTTTTATAATTGAAAAGTGCAAGTTCTTCTTCTTTCTTTGCTTTATTTAACTCTGCATCCACAAAAAATAATTCAGCCAAAATCTCCAGATGATCTTTGGTATAATTGTGTTCCTGTATGAGTTTATCGGTCAGTTTATCCAATTCAATATTCCGGAAGAAGCCCGCATCTTCTTTCAACATATCGTAGTAAACCTGGTCGATTGCCGCAGAAGCTTTTTCAAACTCCCCCTTTTTTATCAGTCCCAGAATACCAGCAATCAGTTCGGCAATCATTTCAATCATTCGAAGGATATAATCTCTTTGATAGCTCATTTTGTAAAGATTTACGTTTGTTTTCTAAAGATAATGAAATAAGCTTAATACGTTTTTGGGTATCAAAGGACATATTTTCTACTGAGGTTAATTGAGTAATTATTGATCCGATGACTTGAAGTCATCAGATCAATTGCTGCATGTTCGTAAAATATCTCCTTTTCTATGGATATTTTTTTAAGGAGTAGCGATTTTAAATCGCTAATTTAATCGGAGATTAGAAATTTCCACTACGAATAAATGCAATTGAAGGTTCATTTATTTTAGTGTTCTGTTAATAAAAACCCTTCAATATTTTCAGGGGAAATTGTTTTAAAACCGCTTACCGGATATGATTCAGTAAATGATTTTGGCAAACGTGCTTTTTTTCTTGAGTTTAATTTAAACTCGTAAGCAAAAAAGTGTCCGTCCTTTTCTTCTACATAATCTATCTCTTGCTGCTTAAATGTTCTCCAGAAGTAATAACTACCATAGTAATTGTTATAATTAAGAATCTTAAGACGCTCGCTTACCACAAAATTCTCCCATAATGCCCCTTTATCTGTTCTAAGTTCAAACTGCTGGAAATTACCAATAAGAGCATTTCTAATTCCGTTGTCATAAAAATAGATCTTTTTACCCTTTTTAATTTCATTCCTGACATTTCGGCTTAATGCATTTAATTGGAAGATGATAAATGTCTTTTCCAGCAATCCAATATACCGTTCTACAGTTTCTTTGTCAGCACCAATCATCTGGCTTAGCTCGTTATAAGACACCTCACTACCCAACTGCAAGGCCAAAGCTTTCAATAATTTATCCAGAAGCATCGGTTTTTTTACAGTACCGAACGATAATATATCCTTGTACAAATAGCTTCCAGCCAGATTTTTCAATAGCTTTATTTCATTACCAGGCGTAGTAACTATTTCAGGGTAATAACCAAATATAAGCCGGTGTGGCAGCAATCTCTTTTCTTCATTCAAATCAGTATAATCAACCATTTCCCCGAATGACAAAGGGAAAAGTTGATATTCTAATTTACGCCCGGTCAAAGGCTCATTGATTGAGTTTGCAAGTTCAATAGATGAAGACCCTGATACAAACAATCGGACGTTTTTTATATAATCTGTGATTCGTTTTAGGGCAATTCCAATATCCGGAATTAGTTGTGCCTCATCAATTACAATAGCTTGAGTGTCGCCTATTATTGCTTTTATTCTGGATGACGTAAGGTTGAACAGTTGGTCTGTAGAGTCCGGTTCATCTCCATTTATAATAAAAATTTTCTCATATTTTGTAGTAAGTTCTTCCAGCAATGTAGTTTTTCCAACTTGTCGTGCACCAAGTATGATTATTGCCTTCCCTAAATGTAAGTCATTGTCAATATTATATTTTAATACGCGTGGTATCATATCCAAAAATTTTGATTAAAGGTATAGAAATTCGAATTAAATCGAAAAAATACAGGTTAATTTTTCGATTTAAACAGAAAAATTAACCTTATTCAAATTTGGATTTAGCTTACTGGTTCGATGACTTGAAGTCATCGGATCAGTAAAGCCCCAGTCCCTCAAACAAAAAAGCCCCGACCAAATGGACGAGACTTTCATAATAATTATAGTGTGATTGATTTCTTATCCTACAAATGTAACCGCTTTTTCAATAGCGGCTTCAATGCCCGAAACATCTTTACCACCGGCAGTAGCGTAGAAAGCCTGGCCACCACCGCCACCTTTCATTTCTTTAGCCGCTTCGCGTACAATCTGCCCGGCATTCAGCCCTTTATCTTTTACCAGGCTGTCTGAAATCATAATACTCAAACTTGGTTTGCCACTAATCTCAGCGCCAAGTACCAAAAATAGATTATCTACTTCCCCTTTTAACTGGAATGCTAAATCTTTAATGGCTTGCGGTGAATCCAATGCAACTTTTTCTGCGATTACATTTACACCGTCAACCTCACTGATTTTCTTCTTCAGTTCATTTTTCACCCCAGCTGCCGCTTGCTTCTCAAAAGCTTCCAGTTGCTTCTTCAGTTTTGCATTTTCATCCAACAAGTCATCAACCGATTTTTTCAGGTTTTTAGTATTGTTGAACAATGCACGAACCTCTGACAATTCATCCATATTTTTATTGATAAAAGCTTCTGCTTTATCAGCAGTAATTGCTTCAATACGACGAACACCCGCAGAAATTGCACTTTCAGAAGTAATTACAAATTGTCCGATCTGCCCAGTTGCAGGAACATGCGTTCCACCGCAAAGCTCTACAGAGTCTCCAAACTTAATTACACGAACAGAATCGCCATACTTTTCTCCGAACAACGCAATTGCCCCCATCTTTTCAGCTTCTGCGAAAGAAATACCATCTTCCTCTTCCTGGCTAAAGTTCTGACGGATTAACTCGTTGACACGAGCCTGTACTTTATCCAATTCTTCTTTGGTTACTTTTTGGAAATGTGAAAAGTCAAAACGTAAATAATCTGCATTTACCAGCGAACCTTTTTGCTCAATATGGGTTCCAAGCACCTCTATAAGTGCCTGATCCAGCAAGTGAGTAGCTGTATGGTTGTTTGCTGTTAGTTTTCTTTTCGGGCTATTCACAACCGCCTTGAAAGTAGCTGAAGGATCAGCTGGTAACTCTTTCGCAATGTGAACAGTCAAATCCATTTCCTTTTGGGTATCAACTATATTGGTCTTAGCACCTTCTGCTTCAATGTATCCGGTATCCCCAACCTGCCCACCAGATTCACCATAAAATGGAGTTTTGTCGAATACCAGCTGAAACAAAGTTTTATTCTTTTGCTTTACCTCACGGTAACGTGCAATCTGTACATCAGCTTCAAGTTGGGTATATCCTAAAAATTCAACCTGATCGATTTTCTTCAGCTCAACCCAATCCCCCATTTCCTGAGCTGCTGCGTTTCTTGAACGGTTCTTCTGTTGCTCCATCTCAGAATCAAACTCCTTACGGTTAACAGTCAACCCATTCTCCCGAAGGATTAATTCAGTTAAGTCGAGAGGGAAACCAAAGGTATCGTAAAGTTCAAATGCACTTTTCCCGGCAACTTCAGTTTTATTTTCTTTTTTAGCTTTTGCCATTACATCGTCCAGCAACCGAATGCCTGTTTCCAATGTGCGCAAAAAGCTTTCTTCTTCTTCTTTAATCACCTTTTCAATAAGGGTTTGCTGTGCATGCAATTCCGGGAAAGCATCACCCATATTGTCTTTCAAAGTTTCAACCAACTTATAAATGAAAGCTTTGCGAAAACCAAGGAAAGTATATCCGTAACGAACTGCACGCCTCAATATCCGGCGAATTACATAACCGGCCTTATTGTTTGAAGGTAGCTGTCCATCAGCAATTGCAAAAGCAATAGCTCTCAAGTGGTCAGCGATAACACGCATGGCAATGTCTTCTTTTTCATTTTCGCCATACTTTTTACTACATAAATCAGCAATCTTTCCAATAACTGTTTGGAAAACGTCTGTATCGTAGTTGGACTGTTTACCTTGCAAAACCATGCACAAACGCTCAAAGCCCATTCCTGTGTCAACATGCTTTGCCGGCAGTCCTTCCAGACTACCATCAGCTTTTCTATTAAACTGAATAAAAACCAAATTCCAGATTTCAATAACCAGGGGGTGATCTTTATTTACCAATTCTGCTCCTGAAACTTTTGCCCGTTCTTCGTCATCACGAATATCAACATGAATTTCAGAACATGGGCCACATGGACCAGTGTCACCCATTTCCCAGAAATTATCTTTCTTATTACCATTCAACACACGGTCAGCTGGCAAATGCTTCTTCCAAAATGATTGCGCTTCAGCATCCAATTCAAGATTATCACCTTTGCTTCCCTCAAAAACAGTCGCATACATTCTATCAGCCGGAATACCCATCTTTTCATGCAAAAACTCCCAGGCCCAGTCAATCGCTTCTTTTTTGAAGTAATCACCAAAAGACCAGTTACCAAGCATTTCAAACATGGTATGGTGGTAAGTATCGTGTCCAACTTCTTCCAAATCATTGTGCTTTCCTGAAACACGCAAACACTTTTGTGTATCGGCAACCCTAACTGATTTTGCAGGTTTATTGCCAAGGAAAATATCTTTAAACTGATTCATTCCTGCATTGGTAAACATCAGTGTTGGATCGTTCTTCACAACCATCGGTGCGGAATCAACAATTGCGTGTTGCTTCGATTCAAAAAAATCCATGAAGGCTTTCCTAATCGCTTTGGAATTTCTCTCCATCGTTCTTGCTTTGTTTTAAAATTTGTTAAATATGGTACAAGCTGTCCTATTTCTTCGCCATAAAAACCAGTAAAAAAGTTACTTTTGTACGCGTCAAAATCAGGCTTTTTCAAAAGTCTTGCAAAGTTAGATTATTTAATTAAATTTGTTACACCTCGGAAAAAGAAATTGGTTTTTATGGCTAAAACAAAGTACAAATTCAACCCTGATACGTTGAGCTATGATAAGGTTGACCATAATCTTAAGTCTAAACTTCTTCAATTTCTTATATTCTCCCTTTCCAGTATCTTAATGGGTGTTATTATTACCGTTGTTTTTCTTCAGTTTTACGAAACGCCTAAAATGCGTTCATTGAAAAGGGAAAATCAACAATTACTGACTCAATATGAATTGATGTCAAGAAACCTGGATAATGTTGAAAATGTTTTAGCAGACTTACAACATCGGGATGATAATCTTTTCCGGGTAATATTTGAAGCAGATCCGATACCGAACTCAATCCGCAAGGCTGGTTTTGGGGGTATTAATAAATATGCACACCTTGAAAGCCTGGACAATTCCGATTTGGTTATTAATACCGCTCGAAAACTGGATGTAATCTTAAAAGCCTCATATATTCAGTCCAAGTCATATGATGAAGTACTGAAACTGGCACTTAATAAAGAAAAGATGCTTTCCAGTATGCCTGCAATTATGCCTCTTTCCAATAAAGATTTAAGACGTACTGCATCCGGATGGGGGTTCCGTATTCATCCTGTTTATAAAATCAGACGTTTCCATTATGGTATGGACTTTACAGCACCAATTGGCACAGAGGTATACTCAACCGGAGATGGTGTTGTAAAAGATGTCCGGACATCTCGTATTGGCTTTGGGAGATGGATTGTTATTGATCATGGATATGGTTTTGAAACCCTTTATGGCCACTTACATGATTTTAATGTAAAGAAAGGTCAGAAAGTAAAACGGGGCAGTATAATTGGTTATGTCGGTAATTCCGGAACATCAACTGCTCCCCACCTTCATTACGAGGTTCATAAAAACGGTCGTCCGGTGAACCCGCAATATTATTATTTTAAAGACCTGAGCCCGCAGGAATATGAAAAAATGATTGCCATTTCTTCAAATATGGGTCAATCTTTAGACTAAAATCTGTGCCTTACAAAAAACCCAAAATAGAAAAGGTTTTTTACACCATTGGAGAAGTAGCTGATATGTTCCAGGTAAAGACTTCGGCCATTCGCTTTTGGGAGAATGAATTTGATGTTATAAAACCTCAGAAAAATAAAAAAGGGAACCGGCTTTTTTCTCCTGAAGATATTGAACAAATCAAGCTGATTTATTATTTGGTAAAGGAACGTGGACTGACTATCAGCGGAGCAAAACAAAAGCTAAAAGACAATCGCGAAGAAACGATCGCGAACCACGAACTGGTTGATCGCCTAAAAAACATCCGCCAGATGTTGATAGAAATCAGGGATGAAATGGAGGAATAGCCGGAAGCTGGAAGCTATTTTAATTTTTAATACGCAAAAATGAAATTATCAGAAATCATTAGCCATATTGAATCGATTGCTCCTTTGGCGTATCAGGAGTCTTATGACAATGCCGGGCTTTTAGTTGGAAATGCCTCAGATGAAGTAAGCCAGGCATTAATTACGTTGGATACTACTGAAAAAGTTGTTGATGAAGCCATAACAACCCAGTCTGATTTAATTATTACCCACCACCCTATTATTTTTAGCGGATTAAAAAAATTGAATGGCAAAAATGAAGTTGAACGATGTGTCATTAAAGCCATTAAAAATGATATTGCAATATATGCTGCCCATACTAACTTGGACAGTGTACATGGCGGGGTAAACAGCAAGATTTGTGAAAAGCTTGGGTTACAAAACTGTAAAATATTAGCCCCTGCAAGTAATCAACTACAAAAGCTGGTAACTTTTATACCAACAGAGCAGGCAAAAGAAGTTCAAAAAGCCGTTTTTGAAGCTGGTGCCGGTCATATTGGAAACTATGATTCTTGTGGTTATACATCAGATGGCAAAGGTAGCTTCCGGGGAGGTGAAGAAAGCAATCCTTTTGTTGGTGAAAAAGGTGAAGTACATTACGAATCGGAGATCCGCTTTGAAACCATTTTCCCTCAATACTTACAAGGGAGAATTATTTCTGCACTTTTGAAGGCCCACCCTTATGAAGAAGTTGCTTACGATATATATCCATTGGAAAATAAAACACCAACAGTTGGTATGGGAATGGTTGGCGATCTTCCTTCAGAAATGGATGAAATTGAATTTTTGAAAAAGGCAAAAGCAATATTTGGAGCTGGCGCCGTTCGATATAGTCCTCTTCTTAATAAAAAAATAAAAAAGGTTGCAGTTTGCGGTGGTGCAGGCAGTTTTCTGATTAAGCAAGCTATTTCTGCAAAAGCGGATGTTTTGCTTACCGGTGATTTAAAATATCACCAGTTTTTTGAACCTGAGGGAAAACTTTTGGTAGCAGATATTGGTCATTTTGAAAGTGAGCAATTCACTAAAGAAGTGTTTTATGAACTACTTACAAAAAAATTCCCTAAATTTGCAGTCCGTTTGTCGGAGGTAAATACCAACCCGGTAAATTACCTGATTTAAAAAAGATAAATAGTATTCAAAAATATGACAACACAGTACCAACAAGAAGACAAGAGTGTACCAATCAGTGAGAAACTAAAAGCACTGTTCGAATTACAAAATGTAAATTCTGACGTTGATAAAATTAAAACCCTTCGCGGTGAGCTTCCTCTTGAGGTACAAGACCTGGAAGATGATATAGCTGGTTTGTCTACACGTGTGAACAATTACGAAGACGACATCAAAAATCTTGATACTTCAATTGCCAACCGTAAAACAGCTATTAAAGAATCTGAAGCTTTAATTGCAAAATATACCGAGCAACAAAATAATGTTCGCAACAACCGCGAGTACGATTCTTTAAGCAAAGAAATTGAATTCCAAAAATTGGAAATTGAGCTTTCTGAAAAAAGAATTCGCGAATTTACTGCGGAGTTATTTACAAAAAAAGAAGCGATCGAAGAAGCTAAGAAGTCCCTGGTAGAACGCGAGGAAGATCTTGATCGTAAGAAGAAAGAGCTTGACGAGATTACTGCTGAAACAAAAATTGAAGAAGAAAAACTGAAAGGAAAAGCAGACAAAATTGAGGGTATGATTGAACCCCGTTTGCTAACTGCTTTTAAGCGTATTCGCAAGAATGCACGCAATGGTTTGGCAGTTGTAACGGTACAGCGTAATGCTTGTGGTGGTTGCTTTAACAAAATTCCCCCTCAGCGCCAGTTGGACATTGCTAACCGCAAGAAAATTATTGTTTGTGAATACTGTGGCCGCATCCTTGTTGATAAAGACATTTTGGAAGCCCTACCTGCGGAAGATTAATTTCCGACACGATATTAAAAAAACCTTCAGCAGAAACTGAAGGTTTTTTTATGCTTTAGATTTTATAAAACTAATTTATTCTTTTCTTAAAATCCCCTGTTCATTAATTATATAAACAACACCTGTTTTTGAACTTTTCAATTTTATTTCAAAACCCAAGTTTGTTTTAAAGTAATTAGCAGCAATTGGTGTTTCGTTTTCAGAATATTTGGCTTCAATCGATTGTTCAAATCCAGCTTTGTTTTCTGCCAGGTTTTTCAATGAACCAAAACGTGCATGCCTAAATAAGGCGTATGCAGTTTGCTTGATCAAGAGATCGTCGTCATTAATCAATTTTACTCCTTCTGATGAATTTTTGCTTGTAAACTGGACTATCCCCCATTTTTCAGGTTCATGCATATTAATCACAAGCTGAGGGCTCCACACCCAATTGTATTCGGGCAGGTATTTACCCTCTACCTTCTTTCGATCGTACCTTCCATTCTTAACATCAAACTGCCAGTTCACCCGCGAAAAGCCCATTTTCCATTGCTCACCATCTTCGGGCAGGCTACTTCGTTGGCCTTTCAACTCTACCAATGCTTTCATAGGAATGGCTATTTCGATACTCCATCCCTCATCAATATCATTCGGGTTGTTTAAGGTCCCATCAATGTGAATTGCAGATTTTAGTTCATCCAGATTCCAATGAAATACCGGAATCCCCCCTACACGGTAAGGTTTGTCAAGTAACAAGTCCCAAACCGTATTCAGCACATTGATTTCAATCTCACCGTAAGCGTAAGTAGAACCATCAGGGTCAATAAAAACTTCAAAATCATTATTGTAGAAAATAATCGTATCGCGCTGTCTCAGGTTTCCCCAAACATGTGGTTCTTCCATATTAGCAAACACATACAAAAAGTCATCATCCCAAAGCATTTTCATTCGGGTTTCATACGTTGGCGTTTTATCCCCTTCAATGTCAATAAAAGCTTGCGAAAATTCTGCCCCATCCCATGCCGTCTCATCAGCTAAGCCATCAATATTTAAAGGTTTTTCAGCTTTTGCAATGATATAATTCCTGGGGGTAAGCACATCTTTGCTTACATCAATAAATACTGAATTCTTCCGGGAAGAATTATTAATACACGAAAAAGCTACGAAAAGTAGCATTAGATAAATTGTTGGTTTCATTATAAGTTGTTTTAGAAATAGCAGTTCAAAAATAAACAGGATTTTTATACCTTACAACTAGTGTCGTGTCATGCCTGAAATGACGGTTAAGTTGAAGTTATTTTGGTTTTTGACAAGGCAAAAAATCTGCGCATAGTCCGGCAGCTGCCGGATA
>JANQII010000252.1 GCA_028282195.1 Prolixibacteraceae bacterium | reverse complement strand
TAGTTTTAGGTCTTAAAATAGACAGAATAAAAATCGCCTGAACTAATTATTGGGTGCTATATTAAATGTAAAAATATAAGTCCGACAGGCTGCTAGGGAAAAATAAACTTTATGAAGGAGTTCCTGGAAACTTAGTTGCCTTTGCTTGTAAAGTCTCGTTTCAGAGAGGTGGAGAAGGATTTGTATCATTCGAGTCAAAAACAAAACTGATTGACCATTATGTAAAAACATTAGGAGCATATCATTTCGGTGGACACCTAATGGTTATAGACTCGATGGCAGCTAAAAGATTAGTAGATAAATATTTTAAACCTAATTAATATGGGATTTATAAAAGAACCTGAAGGAGTTGATTTTGTAGTTCAAAGTAAACGCCTTACAGACAAACAGGAAAAAGAACTTAGTGAATTTATCGCTAAGAGAAAACTTGAGATTAAAAAAAGATCCAAAAAAAGCACATACACACAATCGAGTAAGCCAGGGAAATCTCACCCCTGACCTCTCACATAACCGTAGCCCGATACCCGGGACTAGTAGTACGTTCATAAAGTTTCGTGAAAAACTCATCGGATGACTCTGCTGATATTGAGTATTTTAGTCATCCGATGAGTGACACGTTAATTCAAAAACCCACTACTAGTTGTGACTCTCTCCCATCATACGGTTTTTCATTATACAGTCAATTTTCATTAGATCAATCCTAATGTCCAATAATAATAAAGGTTTGGATACGATTTATACACTCATCTCATCCAACGAACAGTTTTAACTTTGCTGCATTTAAAACGTTTGTGTTTATTCAGCACTCATCCTAATCATACGATGGTGTAAGTATCTTACAACTTACAACCAGATTTTTAATTCCGCATAAAAAAGACCCAAAAGTCTTTAAAATTAATAAAACCTAAATACCTTTGTCGCTGTTTGCATTTTGAAAGCTATTTATGAACGTTTTATATCAGAAATATCATCCGGCAGATTGGTTGCCAACAACGAAGAAGGAAGTCCAGCAACGTGGGTGGGATGAATTGGATGTTATCCTGTTTACAGGAGACGCTTATGTTGACCATCCCTCTTTTGGTGCAGCCGTTATTGGCCGGATTTTGGAAGCTGAAGGACTGCGGGTAGCCATTGTTCCGCAACCTAACTGGCAGGACGACCTGCGCGATTTCAAAAAGCTGGGCACTCCCCGGCTCTATTTTGCTGTTACTTCCGGCAATATGGACTCGATGGTGAACCACTATACTGCAAACAAGCGAAAGCGTTCAAATGATGCTTACACACCTGGCGGACAAAGTGACAAACGTCCGGATTATGCAGCTACTGTTTACTGCAATATTCTAAAAGGACTGTATCCGGATGTTCCGCTTTTAGTTGGTGGAATTGAAGCTTCCCTGCGTCGTGTTACCCATTATGACTATTGGCAAAGCAAGTTAAAACCATCCATTTTGCAAGAATCGAAAGCAGATTTGCTTTTCTACGGGATGGGTGAAAAATCAATTATAGACTATACCCGCCTTGTACAAAAAGGGGTCGATCCCAAACAGATCACCAACCTTCCGCAAACAGCCTTTATGGTTGATCAGGGAGAGAAATATGCAACTCAAAAGAAGTGGAACCAGCTTCAGTTATATTCTCATCAAGAGTGCTTAACAGATAAGAAAAAGTTTGCCAAAAACTTTATGCACATTGAAGAAGAGTCTAACAAATCTGAAGCCAATGTGATTATTCAGAAGATCGGTAACCGGCAGGTAGTTGTAAACCCACCGTGGCCACCGCTGGAAGAAAAAGAAATTGACCGTTTTTACGATTTACCATTTACAAGGCTGCCTCATCCAAAATATAAGAACAAGGAAACCATTCCGGCCTATGAAATGATACGGCATTCCATTAATATTCACCGTGGATGTTTTGGAGGCTGCACTTTCTGTACCATTTCTGCACACCAGGGCAAGTTTATTGCCAGTCGTTCTCAGCAATCCGTTTTAAAAGAAGTGGAAAAAGTTACTCAAATGCCCGATTTTAAAGGCTATATTTCTGATTTAGGAGGGCCTTCAGCAAATATGTATAAAATGAAGGGCATCCATGAAGAGATTTGCCGCAAATGTAAACGACCGTCCTGTATTTTCCCTGATGTATGCAAAAACCTGGATATTGACCACCAGCCAATGCTTGATCTTTATCGTGAGGTCCGCAAACATCCTAAGGTCAAAAAAGCCTTTGTAGGAAGCGGCATTCGCTACGATATGATTTTGCACAACACCAAAGATGAGCAGGTAAACAAAAGCAACCGTGATTATTTGCGTGAAGTCGTTAAACATCATGTTTCAGGCCGCTTAAAAGTTGCGCCTGAACACACCTCAGACGATGTGTTGAAAATCATGCGAAAGCCTTCATTTAAACTATTCTACAAGCTGCACAAAGCGTTTAAAGAAATCAATAAACAAGAAGGTTTGAACCAGCAACTGATCCCTTATTTTATTTCCAGCCACCCAGGTTGTAAAAATGAAGATATGGCCAATCTTGCTGCTGAAACCAGGCAAATGGACTTTCGCCTTGAACAGGTGCAGGATTTTACCCCTACCCCTATGACTTTGGCTACTGTTATCTTTTATACCGGATATCATCCTTATACCATGCAACCGGTGTTTACAGCCAAATCCAAAAAAGAAAAACTGGCACAGCGTAAATTCTTTTTCTGGTACAAACGGGAATACCGCCAACAGATTAAGCAGGAGCTGCTAAAGCTGAACAGAAAAGATTTATTGGAGAAGATATTGAAATAGCGGATTACCCTCCTCCATCATCCTGATATCAAAATGTTTTAAAGGATTTAGTTGCTAAGTTAAATGCTCACAAATATTTCTTAAATGACTACCGTATTGTTATCCTAAATTGAAATATAAATCCCATTCCTCACCGGGAGTCAATAAAATGGTCATTCAGTGGTCAATAGTGGTCATTATTAGTTCACTATGAATGACAAGATAAATGACGACAAAATGACAATGAATGACTTCAAATTACCAAAGGAAATTCTTACAAACTAAGCCATTAAGACAATAACCCGAAACTTATATTTCTTTAAAATATACCCAACAGCTTTGAAGTAACAAGAACCAATGCAAAGATGAGTACATAACGCACATATTTTGCCCCACCTTTAACTGTAAAGTGAACACCCAGCCAGGCTCCCAGCATATTTCCACTGGCCAGTAAAAGTCCGCTTACCCAGTCTACCTGATCATTCCACACAAAAATCCCAAGAGCGAAAACGGTGTAAATTAAGGCGATGAATACTTTTATTGCATTAGCTTTTACCAAATCGTATCCACATCCCATTACCAAACCAGCTAACAAGAAAAAGCCTACACCCATTTGAATAAAGCCACCGTAAAAACCTGTCAGCAAAAAAATGAAGTATTGAAAATAGGAAGGTTTTGCTGATACCTGCCCCACCTGGTCTTTAATCCATACGTCAGGTTTCAGCACAACAATCAACAGCATGAATACCATCAAGCCACCGATAATCTTCCTTAATAGTTGTTCATTGATCTCAACAGCTACAAATGCCCCTACAATTGCACCTATAACAGCAGGAATGGCAAGCCGGTAATCTGTTTTAAAGTCGATTACTTTCTTTTGCCTGAACGTGCTAACCCCAACAACATTCTGAAGCAATATGGCAACCCTGTTTGTTCCGTTTGCAACATTGGCCGGCAAGCCTAAAAACATTAACATGGGCAACGATAAGGTTGAGCCACCACCGGCAACTGTATTAATAAAACCGGCAAGAACCCCAACACCAACTAAGGCCAGATAGATATGCCATTCCATAATAACTTATTAAAAAAGTGAAAGCGCTATTTTAAAACTATTGATTTTTCATAGAACCAGTCATTAATAGTCATTCATAGTGAACTAATAATGACCAACAACGACTTTGTAAAAATAGAAATATAAGATAAAAAAAGACCATCCGGCAAATGACAGACAGCCTTCTATATATCGAACTTCTTTAAAGTTAGAAACTGAAAGTAGCTGTAATCGTATGAAATAGTGCTATTTGCTAATGTCATGAATGGTGACACTTTTTTTTAACTAACTCACCCTGAGGGAGAGTCAAAAAAACAATTTTTCCATTCATTGGCATACTATTATCATTTAACTTTTGACAACTTCATCGTCTTTGATTGATTACCACGCAAATAATGGTAAATCTTTCATCATATCATTAACCTGGCCACAAACTTTTTTGATTATTGCTTCATCTTCAACATTACTCAAAACTTCATCAATAAAGTCAACGATAGTTCCCATTTGATCTTCTTTTAAACCACGGGTTGTAATAGCAGGGGTACCCACACGCAAACCTGATGTTGTAAATGGTGAACGGCTGTCAAAAGGAACCATGTTCTTATTAATTGTGATGTCAGCCAGAACCAGCGTATTTTCAGCAACCTTACCCGTTAACTCAGGGAATTTAGTACGAAGGTCAATCAACATACTGTGGTTATCCGTTCCGTTTGAAATTACCTTATAACCTTTATCAACAAAAGCCTGTGCCATTACAGCCGCATTCTTTTGCACCTGGCTTTGGTATACTTTGTATGAAGGGTCAAGCGCTTCGCCAAAAGCAATTGCTTTAGAAGCAATTACATGCTCAAGCGGGCCACCTTGTTGTCCCGGGAATACTGCAAAATCAAGTACTGCCGACATCATTTTTGTAACCCCTTTGGGCGTTTTAAATCCGAATGGGTTCTCAAAATCTTCACCCATTAAGATGATGCCCCCACGCGGACCACGCAATGTTTTGTGAGTGGTAGAAGTTAAAATATGAGCATGCTTAATGGGGTTATCCAGCAAACCTGCCGCAATCAAACCAGCCGGGTGGGCCATATCAACCATAAACATTGCCCCGACTTTATCAGCAATCACGCGCATACGCGCATAATCCCACTCGCGTGAGTAAGCTGAAGCACCACCAATAATCAACTTTGGTTTGTGTTGCAATGCCAATGCTTCCATTTCATCGTAATCAACCATTCCGGTATCTTCTTTTACGTGGTAAGCAATTGGCTTGTACAAAATACCCGATGAATTTACAGGGGAACCATGTGAAAGGTGTCCTCCATGTGAAAGATCCAAACCAAGGAATGTATCGCCTGGCTTTAAAATAACGCTTAAAACAGCAGCATTGGCCTGTGCACCCGAGTGCGCCTGAACATTTGCATATGCTGCCCCAAAAAGCTCTTTAATGCGATCAATAGCCAATTGCTCAGTCATATCAACAAACTGGCAACCTCCATAATATCTTTTTCCGGGATAGCCTTCAGCATACTTGTTCGTCATAACAGAGCCCATAGCCTCCATCACCTGCTCACTCACAAAGTTTTCCGAAGCAATAAGCTCAATTCCACTAAGCTGGCGTTTGCGTTCTTTTTCAATAATGTCGAATACAATTTGATCTCTCTTCATCGTCGTAATTTTACGTTTTTGAAACAAAGCACAAATGTACAACTTTTTAAAAGTGCTGGAAAAAGGTATTTATCACCAATTACGAATATTTTTAAACAATTAATGCTGATTAGTCTATACAAGGGTATAACATGTCGTAATTAAATGATTAAACCCAACTTTTCTTTCGGTGAAGGCTTGATTAAATGATTAAGCGCCCACTTTTCAATCTTTCGGGGCTTCATTAAATGATCAAGCCTTCACTTTTCTTCCGCAGGGCTTTAATTAAATGATTAAACCCCGACTTTTTGTTCGGTGAAGCTTTCATTAAATGATTAAGGCTTCACTTCTTGCCGGGGAAGACGTTATCAAATGATTAAGCCTCCAATTCCTGCTGGGGAAGACGTTACCAAATGATCAAGACACAAAATATTAATGGCAAACGTTTCATTAAAGTGCAAAATCTTAATTACATTCACAAAATTTTAGTAAATTGCATTCATTCGAAAAAGAACAAATACCCTGCTAAAATTATGATTTATTATACCACCTCAGTTTCGCATTGGCTACAATTGAAAAGTATTAACACCTGTTTTTATCTTCATTGTAAGAGGATAGTAAAACGTGATTATTCTTTCGTAGAAATAAAATATTAGATATGAACATAACCACATATACCACAATCACTTCAATAGTAACAATATTGATTATTATTTTTTTATCACTTAGTTATACAAAAAGGATTAGAAAGAAAAAGAGTGAACTAATTAGTTTTATTGGCACTATCATTGCAACATTTATTGGCGTCTTTTTTGCGATCTATTTTAATAATAAAGCTATAATCAATCAAGAAAAAGATACTACGATTAAACTATTAAGTGCAGCTAATAACGAACTTAATCTAATTGAATTAGAAATTGATACTCGACTTGAAAGCATTTTGGGAAGCAATAATTCCATTAAATATGAAATAGCAAACCACCACTTTCCTTATCCTACTATCTTTCCTAAAACAATGCAAAATGATATCATTCTTAAAAATATCACTGGAAGTTCGTTAAGAGCAATGAATAGACAATGGCGCAACCTAGCAGTTGAATATGATCTAATTTCGAACCCACGAAATATTATGGCATATTCAGATAGTACCCTAGTTATGATTGTACAAGACTACAAACAAATTACAACCTTTAGTGCAGAATTAATCAACAATGAAATTCAATATATGACCAACAACATAAGCAGAGAAGAACTAGAAGATAAAATAGATATTTTATATCAAAGATATAATATGAAATAAAACTATTTCATACAACATTTCAATAAATTAAAATTTTAAAGGCACTCCGCTTGAAAGCTTGATTGGAGCAGCCATGGACAAACAGCTTCAAACAACTAAAAAGTAATATCAAAAAAATACGGACTTTCCCTTAAAAAGCTATCCAAAAAGTCAGGATTACGTCATCCTGATCCCGGGCATTGTGTAAAGAATGACAAGTATGTTTTAATTTTTGGACACCCTCAGGATTATACTTTGAAATTCAAAGTATAATCGGGGTGCAATTTGTGCTGTTGTTGAAAACAATAAATACTTCTTGTTTTTACAAAAGAAGACACGGACTACAAGTCCGCGCCAGCCAACGGGTCGGGCTATTAGACCATGAAGAACAAACAACTAGAATTTTGGGTTAAACTAAGAGTAATGGTTAATCAGAAACTATTTTTTACATTAGCCATTATTAAAAATGATATTATTAATCGTATCTATCATCAATAAGGTAGTGCTGAATAGGTTCATTACCTTATATTTTATAATTAACTCGTAAATAACAACACAATTAAAAAAACATGAACAAATACAGCAAAAAAATTACCCAGGACGACAGCCTGCCTGCTGCACAAGCCATGCTTTATGCCATTGGTATGGATGAAAACGACTTAAAAAAATCGCAAGTTGGAATCGTTAGTACAGGTTTCCAGGGAAACCCCTGTAACATGCACCTTAATAAATTGGCCGAAGAAGTAAAGAAAGGTGTAGATGAACATCAAAACCTTTACGGCTTGATTTTTCATACTATTGGAGTAAGCGATGGAATAACCAATGGAACATCGGGGATGAATTTCTCGCTTCCAAGCCGCGAAGTAATTGCTGATTCCATCGAAACCGTGGTAAGCGGCCAGTTTTATGATGCGGTAATCCCGATCGTAGGATGTGATAAAAACATGCCGGGAGCAATGATTGCATTGGCACGGCTCGATAGACCTTCCATTTTGGTATATGGGGGAACGGTTAAAAAAGGACGGTATAAAAATGAGGATTTAAACATCGTATCGGCTTTTGAAGCATACGGAAAGAAAATAAAAGGACAAATTTCTGAAGAAGATTACAAGGGGATTATTCAAAACAGTATTCCTGGAGCCGGGGCTTGTGGTGGCATGTACACCGCCAATACCATGGCATCGTCCATCGAATGTTTGGGCATGAGCCTACCTTATTCTTCATCGAACCCGGCCGTTAGTCAGGAAAAAGGCCTTGAATGCCTCGACATTGGAAAAGCCATTCAGAATTTATTGGTGAAAGACATCAAGCCCAGCGATATCATGACGAAGCAGTCATTTGAAAATGCCATCACCTTAATCATGGCACTGGGAGGATCAACCAATGCAGTGCTACATTTAATAGCCATGGCAAAAGCAGGCAATATCGATATAAATATTGATGATTTTCAGCGCATTAGTGATAATACACCCTATTTGGCCGATCTTAAGCCGAGTGGAAAGTATTTAATGGAAGATCTGCATCACATTGGTGGAATTCCGGGTGTGATGAAATATTTATTAAAAGAAAACTTTTTAGATGGCAACCAACTTACCGTAACAGGAAAAACATTGGGCCAAAACCTTGAAGAAATCAACGACTTAGAAAAAGGACAAAAGATTATCAGACCTATTTCCGACCCAATAAAAACAACCGGGCACATTAGAATATTAAGAGGAAATATTGCTCCGTACGGCGCTGTTGCCAAGATAACCGGAAAAGAAGGAAACGCTTTTACAGGAACGGCCAAGGTGTTTAACAGCGAAGAAGAGGCCATTGAAGGCATTGCCGGCAAAGTAACCAAAGGTAATGTAGTGGTGATAAGAAACGAGGGGCCAAAAGGCGGACCCGGTATGCCTGAGATGCTTAAACCTACAGGAGCTATCGTTGGAGCCGGGCTGGGCAAAGACGTTGCCCTGATTACGGATGGGCGTTTCTCAGGCGGATCTCATGGTTTTGTGGTTGGCCACATTACACCGGAAGCGGTTGAGGGAGGTGTTATTGGACTGTTAAAAGACGGAGATAAAATTACCATCGATGCAGTCAAAAACACAATTGATGTGGATTTGAGTGAAGAAGAAATTCAGGAAAGGAGAAAGCATTGGCAAAAACCCGCTTCCGAAATAAAATCGGTGATGCTTAAAAAATATATAAAACTGGTTTCTAATGCATCAGAGGGCTGCGTAACTGGATAAAGCACCTGATAGGTGAAAAGCTCGCAATCCTTTAGCACCAGGCAGAACTACTAAAAAAATTGCGTGATGCCCAAGTGACAAGGACATCCTTGAAGTCGCCGTAGAGATGACGACATTTGGCCTATAAATCCGTGTAAGATATAATCAGGCATCTGGTTCTTAGGTTCAGAAGATTTTCACCTCACACGTAATTGCAAGCGTGATTTTTAAGCAAGTATTAAAAATTTTGCAACATTTGTGGCAAAATTCCCACTTTTTTTATCAAATTATTAGCAAAGCTTTCAATAAACCTATAATTAATCTATTTTTGCCCTCATTTACTGGTAATCTATAATTAAATCCTCTGCGTTAAGAGGAATCACTTTTAAACTATGGAGATAGGAAATGAGGTTGCAGCAATGCAAATGATGAATGGTAATGAAGCAATTGCCAGAGGTGCCTTTGAAGCAGGCGTAAAAGTTGCTGCCGGTTTCCCGGGTACACCTTCCACAGAAGTAATGGATTATACCCATCAAAGATACGCTGATATCTATTGTGAATGGGCAACTAATGAAAAGGTGGCTGTAGAAGTAGCCATAGGAGCTTCATTCGCAGGTTATCGCAGCCTGGCATTGATGAAAACAGTAGGTTTACATGTGGCCGCAGATGCATTAGGTGGAGCTGCCGGCAGTCAAATCAACGGCGGCCTGGTATTGGTGGTTTCCGATGATGTTGGCCGTCTTGCGGGTGATGATTATAATGATTGCCGTCATTACGGAAACATGTTCAACATCCCGGTATTGGAGCCAAGTGACAGTCAGGATGCCAAAGATCTTATGGTAAAAGCATTTGAGATCAGCGAAGAATACAGTACTCCGGTGATTTTTAAAACTACATCGGTGACATGCAAAACAACCAGTCCGGTTCTCATTGATGAAGACTACACGTACGAGGCAAAATTCAGGGATAAATATCCCGTAACTTTCAGTAAGGTCATCATGACAACCATTATGATGAAGGCCAAAGGTTCTGAGCACCCAAAATTAACCAAATGCTTTAATGATTTTGTGGCGAATATGAAACGCCTGGCCGGGGACAGCAATGACTTCGACCTGAACAAACTGGAATTGAACAGTAAAAAGATCGGGGTAATTACGGCAGGTACCCCTTACTATTACGTAAAAGAAGTATTACCCGAAGCCTCGGTTTTAAAACTGGGCCTTGTTATGCCGCTTCCGGAAAAGAAGATCCGGGAATTGGCCGAACACGTGGAGGAACTTTATGTGATTGAAGATGGCCATGATGTTCTGGAAAAGAATATCAAGGATTTGGGTATTCCGGTAACCGGGAAAGAATTATTCCCCAAATTCCCCGAAATGACGCGTTTCACCCCGGATATCATAGAGGAAAAACTCGTTCCGGACGCACCAAAGAGAACTCCACAAGAAGGAGTTCCTTTCAGACTGCCAGTCAGTTGCGCAGGCTGTTCCCACCTCTTTATTGCACAATTATTAAGGAAACATAAAATCAAGGCGGCTGCCGATGTTACCTGTGGCCTTATAGGTTGCTTTCCTCATATGGAGGCCTATTCCCTGCAAAAGTGCATGGGATCAAGCATAGCACTAACCCATGGCTACAACATTGCTAAGGATAATAAGGAAAATTTTGTAGCCATGATAGGCGATGGTGGCTTTTGGGCGACCGGGATCAATGGACTGATGAACCTGATATTCAACAATAGTCAATCAACAGTGATTATTGTTGACAATAGCTGTCTGGCAATGACCGGTGGCCAGAATGTGGCATCCAGTGAGTTTGGGTTTAATTACAAACCGGAAAATAAACTGGATATTGCCAAAGTTTGTGAAGCTATCGGCGTTAAAGATATTGTAACTGTAGATCCCCAGGAAATTGATAAGCTGGAAGACGCTATCCTCAATGCGGTAAATGCAAAAACAAACTCTGTAGTTATTGTTAAAAAACCGTGTGTTACAAAATTCAAGCTTGCTAAAGATACTCCAAGTTATATCGATCAGGATCTGTGCACTAAATGCAGGAAATGTATAGATGTTGGATGTTTGGCTATTGAGAGTAAAATTAAGGACGGATCAGTTGAAATAGTTATTAACGAAGATATTTGCACGGGTTGCAGATTATGCTCTACAGCATGTCACTTTGAAGCCATAAAATCATAAAAATGCAGGATACAGGAAAAAATATAATCATTGCTGGTGTAGGAGGACAAGGTATTCTTCTTTTTAGCAACCTCTTAAGCAAGTTTTATTTGAAACTTGGGTATCAGTTGAAAATATCTGATGTGATTGGATTAGGTCAGCGCGGTGGAGGTGTCGAAAGCCATTTTCGATATTCAGACAAACCCGTGTTATCGCCTTTTATCAAAGCTGGTGATGTGGATTACCTTATATCTTTTGAACAAACGGAAACGCTACGTTTTTTACATTGCCTGAAAGATGATGGCGTTATCTTTTCAAGCACCTATGAATTAACTTCGACAAGTGTAAACGCCAGGCTACAAAAAGATTTGCCTGAATCTAAAACTGAGATAATTAAGCGTTCGGAAAATAAGACATTTATTATTGATCCCGATGAGCATAAGAGCCCGGATTTTTATATCAACAAAATGATGAATGTTGTTATGCTCGGCTACTATGCTGAGTTCAGAGGCTATTCGCATGATGACATGATTCAGATTGTTAGGGAAAACGTTCCCGAAAAGTTTGTTGAAGGAAATATAAAAGCATACGAGATAGGAACTACGATAGCTCAGGGTGAACTCGCAGCTATTTAGTCATTGGTTATTGATTATTGGTTATTGGTCATTGGTTATTGGTTATTGGTCATTGGTTATTGGTTATTGGTCATTGGTTATTGGTCATTGGTTATTGGTCATTGATTATTGGTCATTAGTCAATTGTCGAGAATCAATAGATGTTAAGCCATAAGGAAAATAATACCAAGTGCTAAGTTCAAACTAAACTACTGAGCACTGGAAGACGGGAGACAGAAGTCGGAAGTAGGAATCCCGATAGCTATCGGGAGCAGAGCCCGCTCCGAAATCATTCGGAGGTTTTAACCATTAACTGGAAAATAAAGATCCCCCCTCAAAGAAGGTGGGCTTAATTTGCCCCCATAGAGCGTTGATATAGAAATTAAGATAGAAAGTCAAAATAAGAAACAAGAAATGTAAAAGGACTTGGCAAGGAAGTTCCTGATTCGATGTTTCTGATTCGATATTTTACATTTATTTGTAATAAGAACAAGATACTGCCGTTTAAACTTGCCACCACCAAAGGAGGTGGTTTTAACGATTATAATAAAAAAGGTATAACATGGAATTACCTGATGGTGTAGTGCTACTGGATAGTTTAGGTGATTTACAACCCGGCAATACAAGTCCAATTCTTGTTTGCGGATCCCATTGCGGAGGTAATAAGGATCTTGCCCGACACGTAAAAAACTGTCATGTAAAAGCTGTTTTCCTCAACAATGCAGGGATAGGAAAAAATCAGGCAGGGATCAGAGGTCTCACACATTACGAGGCTGAGAATATTCTGGCCTGTGCCGTTGATTGCAATAGCGCTGAGATAGGTATTTCCCGCGATACATGGGAGAGCGGGATCATAAGCCACACCACCACCCAGGCGGAAGTGGCCGGAATCCAAATCGGTGATTCTGTAAAAGAGGCCATTGCCAAAATAATCAATAGTATCAAGCCCCCTTCGTCTACTCAAAAAAGCAAGAAGTTTGAATCGCTTATTAAGCATGAAGTGAAGGGTAGCAAGGAAGACCTAAAAAAACAATCGCAAACACACATTGAAGGAGTGGATATCACCATAACCGATAGCATCACTTTCCTAAACGAGAACAATGCAGGAGATATCGTTGTGTGTGGATCACATGGCGGTTTGAGTGCAGGAGATTATGCACAGAAACATCGCGTTAAAGCCGTGTTTTTTAATGATGCCGGAATCGGTAAAAATAATGCCGGCATAAAAAGTCTCGAATCTTTAAATGATGCAGGAATCCTTGCATGCACGGTAGACTGCATGAGTGCAGAGATTTTTAACGGACTGGATGTACTTGATAATGGCATTATCACTGTTTGTAATCAACTGGCAAAGGACAGGAACATCAAAGAAAAGATGACGGTTAAAGAGGCCATTAAATCAATGACACTCACTGAAGACCAACGAAGTGAAGTTTGAAGTGAAAGTGGCATACGCAGCCACGAAACGTGACGATGATAGTTCCCTACCCACAATTGCAAGCACTGGCCTAAGTTTTATTAAACCAGTTTTTATAAACATATCCTCAACAAACCACCCCAACAAATATGTAAAATGATTAAATTAGGAGTTTAATGGTAGATATAAAGGTGATGTATACATACTTACGTTGATCGTTCATTCCGCTTATGCGGAACTTTTTTCCCTACGTCCAACGGACTTTTGGTCAAAAGATAGAACGATAAACAACCCATATAATAAATTCACTGTATGATAGATAAAATTTACTTACAAGACATTTTACCTCTTGACCAATTAAGCAAAAACGGAAAAGTGATTATGGTAAGACACTATCATGAAAACTTAGTCGAAATGCTTCAAAAGAATTTAATCGAAGAATACCAAAGTTTTCAAAAAAAGTCTTCTGCTTTTAGAGAATGTATAACGATTGTGAGTTTTCTCGCCGAACCTAATAATCAAGCAAGGCTCTTTGGAGTATATCGAAACATTGGAATCTTGGAGAATCAGAATTTACCTAAGTATTCAGACCAATTAGAAAAGTTTTGCATACCCCAAGATGAAAATAATGATTTGTTTATACAGCTTGAGAAAATGCATGAATTTGTTAAATTTGAAAACAGAGTAATTATAGATTGGGTCGTTCCTAGAGGGTGGTACAATACTTATGGAAATGTAAAAGACAAAGAAGTCGTAAAAATATTACCATATAATTTTGTCGATGAATTTCCTGGTTTAATGAGAATTAAAATCAGTGCTTCTGAATTGAAAACAATAATCAATAATCCGCAAGCACATGCAAAGTGGTACGAATCACTGACAAGACTCCAAGCAGTTTACTTGATATTGGACAAGAAATCAGGCAATCAATATATTGGTACAACTTACGGACAAAACGGATTATGGCAAAGATGGGAAAGTTATGCTAAAGGAGACTTTACTGGAGGAAACAAAGAATTAATTGAATTAAAGGAAAATAACAGCGTCTTTCATGAAAACTTTCAATATTCCATTCTTGAAGTTCTTTCAAAAAATGCATCTCAGAAAGAATGTGTTGATTCAGAAAGTTTATGGAAAGAAAAACTTGGAACAAGAACTTTTGGATTGAACAAAAACTAAAATACGGGTGGTAACAACTTTGACATATGTCATAGCGGGTATGTGCGGTTTCGGTAGTGGTTGCTCCCGCATTGTGTCTGCATATCGGCTGACACTAACTCGCAACGCAAACCACTACGGCACATCCAATTTATCGTTCAAGCAAATTCTTAAAACAATTACAGTCCATAAAAAATCACACATGAAAAAGTTTGAAAAACAGATAGAAATAAGGTGGTCAGATGTTGATCAAAACAGACATGTACGCCATTCAGCATATTACGATTTTGGGACCCATCTTCGAGGGAAATTTTTGGAAGTAAAGGGATATGATGTTGAAACGATGAATAAACTTGAAATTGGGTCTGTTCTGTTTAAAGAGGAATGTACATTTATAAAAGAGTTAAAAGCCAATGACACGGTAATGGTAAACATTTTAAATGGAACTGAATCAAATCGGGCGATAAAATGGAAGTTTCATCACGAGATTTTTAACCAACATGGTGAGAAGTGTGCTCATGTGACTGTCCAAGGTGCATGGATGAACCTAAGCAAAAGAAGAATAACCAAGCCTCCCAAAGAAATGCTTTCAGCCATACAAGACTTACCACGTGGTGAGGACTATGTTTATGGACAGGATTAATTTTTTGATAGAATATGATGTAACTCAACATGCACCATTTGTTCAAACACATTTACAAAACTATTCTATATTTGCGATAGAAAATTAAATTATGAACCAAAACAACAAACCACTACTATTTAAAGCAGCCTTATTACTAAGTACTATAGCAGGCTGCATGTCAGTAATTATCTATTTGGGGGCTGCATTGTTTTATGAGCAGGCAGTAAATAAAATCCAAAGCATCACAAACATTACCAGTACCGATGGTACTTCCCCACTCTATTTTGCTGTTTTTGGGCTGTTATATGCTTTTTCGCTTTTTGGGGTGTATAAGATGTATCATATCCGAAAAATCGGATTTTGGGTTTATTTGATTGCTCAAATGACGATTCTACTTACACCCATACTTTGGTTGGGCAAAAACTCATTTTCAATGACCAACACCATATTCACCGGTCTTTTTATTTTGATTTATCTATACTTCTACCGGATTTTGAAATAGCTTTTCGACGGGAAAATACAAATCAACTTTTTGCTTTACAATCTCAAGCCATTCATTTCTCTGTTCTTTCGTACTGGTAACAATAATCCGGAACATTTTACGGTAAACATTTTTTACTCCACACAAATCAAACACACAGTTCTTCCAGATGGTTTCCAGCGGATCTTTAAAAATATTGTTCTCACGCTCAGCACTTGTATTTGAAGTATTGAAAACTAAAGCTGACTTTGCTTTTAAAAGTCCGACAGGTACTCCTTCCCCACTATCGCCTTCAACAAATTTGTAAGCCACATCAGGCCTGAATACACGGTCAATCCAACCTTTCAGTATTGCTGGCGGCATTCCCCACCAGTTCGGGTGTACCACAATTATTCCATCGCAGCTTACCAGTTCATCACAATGCTTTTGTATTTCTTCAGAAATCTTGCCGTCTTTAGGTATTTCTTCTCCCTGCAGATTAGGATCAAACTTTTCCAGATACAGATCATGGTAAATGACTTTATGACCATTCTTTTCCAAACTTAGCTTACACGTTTCAGCAATTGTATGGTTAAAACTACCCTGCTCCGGATGTCCAAGTACAATCAATATTCTCATTCGTTTGTATTTTTAGTTTTCTTATTTCAGAACGACAGCTCTTGAGAAAAATACTTTAGGCCGGTCAACAACTTCAAAATCCAGCCTTTCAGTGATTGATAACATCCTGTTAAAGTCTGATTTATTTACATGAAACCGCGGTTCTGCAATCAATATTTTACCACCAGGCTTAAGTATCAACTTAAATTCTTTCAAAAGCTTTTCCTGATCGGGAACTTCGTGCACCATGTAAAATGCTAAAATAAAATCAACTTTTTGAGTTATCCCGATCTTTTCTTCCTCGCACTGATGCAATTCAATACGCTCCTCAAAACGGGTATTGGCTACTTTACCATGTACTTTATCCAGCATTCCTTTTTGAAGATCAACAGCAATCACTTTCCCTGAATTACCAACTAGCTGTGCTATCGGCAAAGTAAAAAAACCGGGGCCACAGCCCATATCCATTGCTATACTCCCGGATTTAATGTAAGGCTTAACTATTTTCTCAGGATTTTGTAAAAGTTTTCTAAATGAGTTATCCAGATTTCCTGATCCTTCTACAGGGCAAACTTTTTGGTTCTTTTTTGTTTTCATGCTATTTCTATGTTTTCTGATGACAAATATGAAAATAGCCTAACAAGCAATAAGACAAATATCGGCAAAGTGAATTATTTACAAGGCGAATACCGCCTTTTTACTCTTCTGAATAGTAATCCAACACATTCATTGCAAATCGCGCTGAAGCAGTACCAGGTCCTCCACTCATTTCAATACCAACCTCAATTGCTTCAATAATTTGTGATTCAGTAGCTCCATCATCTAAGGCTTGTTTAATGTGCCATTCCATACACGATTCGCAATTAATCACAACAGAGATACCAATGGCAATTAATTCCTTTTCTTTCTTGCTTAATTCCCCATGTGTGTATGTTTTTTGCTCCATATCAACAAAAGACTGGTATACCTTAGACTTTTTGAGGAAAAATGAATGAGCTTGTTTTCTGGTTTTGACAATTTGCTCGATTTTGGACTTATCAAGGTTTTTCATATCTCTTACTTTTTCTTATACAAATCAATTGCTTTCAGATACTTTTTTGCTCCTTCTTTTGTCTGATCATTAATAAATCCAGACAATTCAGGATGATTTGCACTCACCCATCTTACGAACTCTCCTCTTCTTTTTTGGAATTTATCAAGATCAAACTTAAGGTAATCATTTGTTTCCATTCGGGTAATCATTCCATTTTTAATCGTTACCCTCACTTTAATCTTGATTTCTGAATCGTGCAAAAATTTAATTCGCTTGCAAATTTTGGTAAGTATAACTTCAAAAGCATTGTCCTTTTCAGTTATATCAATCACTGTTGTTTTGGGAGAAAATTCTGAATCCCAAAGGAATACTTCACGGAATTTTTCCTTGCTATTTGCAATAATGAAATTTCCTTCTGAAATAACAAAATCATCACTAATTAATGTTGAAATTGTTTCAAAGTCAGCATTATTAGCAGCCATAAAGAAATCAGTAATTATTTCTTTTGACTTAGAACTACCGGCATATAAATTATTTAAAGTACTGGCAAGCGCAAATACGAATAAAAGCAGGACGGAGGTAGATTTTAGCTTCATTTACATTGATTTTAAATATGATGAAAGCTAATTTACGACATCTGCCTAAAATCAAAGGAATTATTTATTACAAGAATGATTCTAAATACTACAGATTAATCGCTGGAAGAATGACGAACATTTTTCCGATAGATTGAAAAAACGTTTGCACGCGAGATAAAACCAATGTATTTGCCTTCGTCATCGATTACAGCCAGGTTATAGCGGCCGCAACTTTCAAATTTTTCAGCAACCACATGCATTGAATCGTCGGGTGAAATATAATATTGTGGCATATACATTAAGTCTTTCACCAAGGTTGTTTCATACAAGTCCTGCTTAAATATGATATCGCGTATATCATTCATTTTAACCATTCCGGCAATCGTTCCATCTTCATTTACAACTGGAAACAAATCACGTTTAGATTGTGAAATAGCCTGAACCAAATCACCAAGGGTTGCCTTTGGCGAAAGCACTTCAAAATCTGTTTCAATCAATTCAGAAACTTCCATAAAATGCAAAACAGCCTTATCTTTATGGTGAGTTATCAAATCACCCTCCTGTGCCAATCGTTTTGTATAAATTGAATGCGGTTCAAAACGCATGATTGTTAAATACGAAACGGTAGAAGCAATAATAAGCGGAAAGAGTAATTCATAACCACCAGTAATTTCTGCGGTTAAAAAAATGCCCAAAAGCGGTGCATGCATCACTCCTGCCATTAAGGCGCCCATGCCGGCCAAAGCAAAATTATCAATAGGCAAATTTAACCCAAACAGTTCATTCAATGTTAATGCAAGAAAATATCCTCCTATAGCCCCTACAAACAAAGTAGGTGCAAATATCCCGCCAACTCCTCCACTTGCAGTTGTTACCGACATGGCAAAAACTTTAAAAACGACCAACATCAGAAGGAAAACCATGATAAACCATGGGTTGGATTTCAGGTTATAGAAGAAAGAATTGTCAAGCAAATCGGCTCCCATCCCGTTAAATACTTTGTTGATTGACATGTAACCTTCACCCCATAATGGTGGAAAAATAAAAATAAGTAAGCCTAAAACTACCCCACCTACTAAAAGCCTTTGCAAAGATGTTTTTATCTTTTTGATAAGCCCTTCAGTATACATGGCCACTTTAGTAAAGTAAAGTGAAACCAATCCTGCAAAAACTCCCAGTACAATATAAAATGGGATATTCTCAGCCTGAAAGTGATTAACAATATTAAACTTAAAAAGCACTGTATCGCCCATAAAAAAGAAAGCCATAACAGCTGCGGTAATACCCGAAATAAGTAGTGGTATTAGTGAAGCCATTGTTAAATCGAGCATCAGCACTTCAAGTGTAAAAACAATACCGGCAATGGGTGCTTTAAAAATCCCGGCAATTGCACCAGTAGCACCGCAACCAATCATTAACATGACATCAGCGCGCTCAAGCTTGAAAAAGCGGGCAAGGTTAGAACCAATCGATGCACCTGTAAGTACAACAGGTGCCTCTGCCCCAACCGATCCTCCAAAACCAATAGTAAAACTACTGGTAATCATGGATGAAAAAGTATTATGTGATTTTATTTTGCCTTTTTTTCTGGAAATGGAATACAGAATTTTAGCTACACCATGGCTAACATCGTCTTTTATCAGGTACTTTAGGATTAAGATGGTAATAATAATCCCGATCAAAGGAAAAGCAAGATAGAGGTAATTTTCATCCGTTTCTTTAAAATGGCCAACTAAAGTTTCACCTATAAAATGGATTAAGTTTTTCAGAACCAGTGCCGCTGCACCGCTAACGATCCCTACCATGAAACTCAACAAATAAATCTTCTTTTTCCCAATGAGTATCTTGGCAAATGGAGTAATTCTATTGTTAAAACCAGACATTTATAACTATTTAATCGTGCGAGAAATGCTGAACCGTCTTTCGGTAATTTGAAAAAACCTTAGCGCGTGAAATAAACCCTATATATTTTCCATGGTCGATAACAGCCAGATTGTATCGTCCACTATTTTCAAACTTTTCTACCACAACATCCATGGTATCTTCTGTTGAAATAAAATGTTCAGGATGGTACATCAGCTCACGAACCAACGTTTTGTCGTATAGTTCCTGCTGAAAGATAAGATGACGTACATCATCCATTTTTACCATCCCTTTCAAATAGCCTTCATTATCAACAATTGGGAACAAATTTCGATGTGCTTTTGAAATAGCTTGTGTCAGATCACGCAATGTAGATTCAGGATGTAAAACCTCAAAATCAGTTTCAATAAGCTTACGCACCTCCATCATTTGAAGTACGTTTTTGTCTTTATCATGGGTCATCAATTCTTTACGCCTTGCTAACTGATGATGATAAACTGAATTAGGGGTAAATACACGAACGGTTAGATATGCAAAAGTTGCCGTAATCATTAGTGGTACAAACAGTTTGTAACCACCGGAGATATCGGCAATTAAGAAAATACCCGTTAGAGGCGCATGCAAAACACCGGCAATCAAACCAGACATACCAACCAGCGCAAAGTTTTGTATGTTCAACTGACGAGCGCCAAATAGGTTTACAAACTGGGCAAACAACATTCCGGCATTAACCCCCATAAACAAAGTTGGAGCAAAAATACCACCAATACCACCTGCACCAAAAGTAAAAGCAGTAGCTACGATTTTTAAAAGAATTATTGTTAGCAAAAGAATTAAAACTACCCAAAGGTTGGTTTTTAATGTATCAAAAATCTGATTCTCAAAAATGTAATCAGTATTGCCTGCCAAACACGAATTAATAGTTTCATAACCTTCACCAAAAAGCGATGGGAAAAAGAAAACCAATATACCAAGACCAAGGCCACCAACCAAAAGTCTTGTACTGCTTTTCTTAAAACTATCAAAGATTCCTTCAATATACATGTACATTTTGGTAAAATAAGCCGAAAGCATTCCTGCAAAAACCCCAAGCAATACATAAAAAGGCAAGTCACCCAGCACAAACCTGTCTTTCACCTCAAATGGATATAAAACATCCTGCCCCATAAACAGGTAGGAAGTAACCACAGCAGATGCAGAAGCCAACAGCAAAGGAACCAGGGAAAATGTAGTCAGGTCAATCATAATTACTTCAACTGCAAAAACAATTGCTGCAATCGGAGCCTTAAAAATAGCTGCCATTGCACCGGAACAGGCACAAGCAAGCATCAAAATGGTATTGCGGTAGCTTAGCCTAAAAACTTTTGAAAGCCACGAACCGTATGATGCCCCGGTTGCCACTGTTGGTCCCTCCAAGCCGACAGAACCACCAAAACCAACGGTAAAAGCACTGGTTATGATCGACGAAAACATATTATGCCGGCTTAGCTCCCCCCTTCTTTTGGAAATGCTATGCAAAACATTGGGGATACCATGCCTGACAGGGCTTTTAATTAAATATTTTACAATTAAAAAAGCGATTAGGATACCAATTACCGGTAAGCCAAAATAAATATAATGGTGCACCTCTTTGGTTACAACCTGATCCAAAATCCGCTGGGTCAACCAAACAGCATTTTTTATGACAGTAGCTACCACTCCCGAGAGAATCCCAATAGCGATGCTCAGAATCATAATAAATTGGCGTTCAGTCAACCTGCGCAAACGCCAACGATGAAACCTGACTATAAAAGATGCTTTGTTTACCATTTGGGCGCAAAAGTAATAAAACCTAAGACTTAAAGCTTAAGAATTTATCTTTTCTTTTTAAAAATTTCCTTTATGCTTTCCCAAACCTTTTTCTTTGGCTTAGACTTTTTCCTTTTTCTATCCTTTAAAGATTCTTTTTTATCTTTTTTGGCAAACAATCGGTCAAAGAAGTTTTCTTCACGCTCAAGTTCAAATATTTCTTTATAATGAGGAATATCCAATTGGGCAAGAGTTCCAGAAGAAGGTTTTTCAAACTTTGAAAACTTCATTTTTCGATAACGCGGATCAACATAGATTTTATGGAAAAACTTACCTACAATTGGTAATGCCATGTAACCACCTTGCCCGTAAGTAATTGTTTTAAAATGTACACCCGGATCAGCAGCGCCTACCCAACAGCCTGCAACAATATCAGGGGACATGCCAATAAACCAGCCATCCGAATGATCTTGAGTGGTTCCGGTTTTACCGGCAAAATCGCCAGGAATCTTATATACATTGCGAATTGCTTTTCCTGTTCCTGCATCAACTACCGACTGAAGCATGTGGGTAACTATATGACAATTTTCTTCATTGAGATAGGTTGGTTCAACTGGCTCGCGGAAAAATTGGCTAAGCAACTCGCCTTTGTTATTTTTTATTGCAACTAAGTAATGTGGCTTTACCCTTAAACCACCATTCAGCATATTCGCATAGGCATACACCATTTCTTTTAAACTAATAGAAGCAACTCCTAATGCCAGTGATGGATATTCAGGCAAATCAGCCTCAATTCCCAATGCACGTGTAGTTTCAATAGTCTCTTTTATTCCATTTTTCATCATCACATCAACAGCAACTGTATTTAATGATTCGGACAGTGCCCCTTCCATGGAATAAAAGCCGGTATAATTATCGTGCGAGTTTCTGGGAGACCAATCCTGGTAGTTTTCGTAAACTTTCTTCTCGTTTGGATAATAATCAAAAGGGCTCAGGCCATTTTCAATAGCTGAGAGATAAACAAATGGCTTAAAGGTAGATCCTGACTGCCTGGTGGCTTCAACATGATCATACTTAAAAAAACGAAAATCAATACCGCCCACCCATGCTTTCAGTTCCCCGGAAGATGGTTCTACAGCCAAAAAACCTACATTCAGCATTCGCAAATAATGCTTTAGCGAGTCCAACGGAGTCGTTTCAACTTGTTTTACACCGTCCCAAAAGAATATGCTCGTTTCAATCTTTTTCCTGAAAGAAGCCATGATTTCTTCATGAGTAACTCCTTTTCCTTCCATCGATTTGTACCGTTCAGAATTACGAATTGCGCGATTTAGAATATCCTTATTCCTGCTCCACGGTTCTTGTTTGCCCCAATGTGTATTAAAAACCTTTTGTAAGTTTTTCATATACTCTTTGACTGATTGCCGGGCATAATACTGAAAATCGTAATTTACGGTAGTCTCAACTTTCAATCCGTCTGTATAAAGATTATATGCATCACCATTTTCTTTTTGGTGGGTAGCGCACCACTCAAGCAGCCCGGGCTTTAGTTTTTCAAGAAAATATGGCGCAGGCCCCTGATTGTATGAAATCTTTCTGTACCTGATCTGTAAAGGTTTTGCCTTAAATATTTCACCTTTCTTAGCATCCAGAAAACCATTAGCTACCATCTGGTTAATAACCACATTACGTCTGATTTTTGATTTCTCAGGATTAATCCGGGGATTGTACGTATAGTTTGCCTTTAGCATACCTATCAACACAGCGGCTTGATCAACTGTAAGGTTTTTAGGTTTTTTACTGAAGAAACGTTCCGATGCTACTTCAATTCCAAATATATTTTCGCCAAAAGGAACGGTATTTAAATAAAGTGTAAGAATTTCATTCTTCGTGTAAATTCTCTCTAACCGATAAGCAATGATGGCTTCACGCAACTTATTTACCGGCATTGAAAATACCCACAAGTCATTTCGGGGAAACAGGTTTTTAGCTATCTGCTGACTTAACGTACTTCCCCCTCCTGCACTTCGGTTCTGCATCAAAATCGTTTTAAACAACACGCGCATAAGTGCTATTTCATCAATTCCCCTGTGCTCATAAAAACGGGCATCTTCAGTGGCAATTAAAGCACTTATAACATTAGGTGAAATTTCATCAAAGCTTACATTACTTCGGTTCTCAACATAATACCTGCCTAATAATTTACCTTCAGCAGAAAAAACTTCAGAAGCCTGTGGGTTCTTTATCTGGTGCAATTGCGAGGATGAAGGGACATGTCCTGTAAAACCAAGGTATACCGCAAAAAAGAATATGGTCAGCAAAATAAAACCTGCAAAAAATAATTTCAAGGCTGAATTGACTATCTTCTTTTTCAAAGACTGTTTCTTTCGTTTAATGGGTTTTCTTTTCGATTTCTTCTTCCTGGTCGCGGTCATATACTAAAACTCTATTTTCTAACAAACGCAAAAGTAAGTATTTGATTTTATGTAGGGACAAAAACTTTTCAACAAGAACAATTGTTTAATTATCAATATCGTAGAATAGCCACAAAATTAAAACTTCCTGTTCATTTTTGATGGTAATTAAAATTTTGCAGTTATGAAAATTAAAATCACCGGTGCAAATGGATATATTGGCAAAAAGTTGATCAAGCTTTTACAGGAAAAAGGCCATTCTGTTGCTGGAATTGACCGAAAAATACTATATGATTCACAGGAGGTAATTGCGAACCAAATTACAGGTACAGATGTAATAATTAACCTTGCAGGAGCACCGATATTGCAACGCTGGAACAATTACAATAAGTATGTAATATACAATAGCCGGGTTCTTACAACTAAAAAGCTTTGTGGTGCAATTAACAGCCTGACACAAGACCAAAAGCCTAAAACATTTATCTCAGCTTCGGCTATTTCAATCTATTATCCTAATTTACAACATGATGAAACCAGCAGATCTTTATCATATAGTTTTTCAGGCAAAGTTGTTATGGATTGGGAAAACGCTTCCCTTGACCTTGATATAAACATTAGAAGAGTAGTTTTTAGAATTGGAGTTGTACTAGGTAAAAATTCTTCAATCATGAAAAAGATGATACCTACCTTTAAAATGGGTATTGGTGGTACAATCGGGAACGGAAAGCAAGCCTTCCCTTTTATTCACATTGATGATGTTCTAAATGCTTTTGAAGGGGCTGTCAACAATGAAAACTACAAAGGTATTTTTAACCTGGTTGCCCCTGAACAGATAAACAATCAAAAATTTGTAAAAAGTCTTGCTCAGATAATAAACAGACCTGCTTTCTTTAAAGTACCTGTGTTTTCGGTAAAATTATTATGGGGAGAAGCTTCAGAAATTATACTTTCAACTCCCCGGGTCATTCCTGATCAACTAACAAAGCTTGGGTTTCCTTTTAAATACCCAACAATTGAAAGGACATTACAACAAATTATTGTTTAAATATCCACCCTCAAAAAAGGTGGACTTGATTTGCACCCATAGGGCGCTTCATAAAAAAACAACACAGAAAGTCAAAATAAGAAATAAAAAAAGCGGGAAGTCAGAAGTCAGAAGCTGGAAGTACAGCAAAGAACTTTGTGATTGGATATTTCCTGTCTGACAGGCAGGCTTATTCAATATTTTACATTTATCTATATGAAAGTCAAGGCACAGCCATTTAAACATCATTACCACCAAAGGAGGTGGTTTTTTTATTATAATCTAAAAAACCTCGCCGTTGGCGAGGTTTCAAAGTATATTGAGCTAAATAATTAGTCAACTTGAGGACCGGCAGCAACCAATGCTTTGCCTTCATCGTTATCCGTGTACTTAACGAAGTTTTTAACGAAACGGCTACCAAGATCTTGAGCTTTTTCATTCCACTCAGCTGCATCAGCATAAGTGTCACGTGGATCAAGAATACCAGTGTCAACACCTTTCAATTCAGTTGGAATTTCCAGATTGAATACAGGAAGGTTTTTAGTTGGTGCATCTTCGATAGAACCATCAAGAATAGCATTGATGATACCACGGGTATCCTGAATGGAAATACGTTTTCCAGTTCCGTTCCAACCCGTGTTTACCAAGTAAGCTTCAGCTCCGTGCTCTTCCATTTTCTTCACTAATTCCTCACCATATTTAGTTGGGTGAAGAGTTAGGAAAGCAGCACCGAAACAAGCAGAGAAAGTAGGTTGTGGAGTAGTAACACCACGCTCAGTACCTGCAAGCTTAGCAGTAAATCCAGAAAGGAAGTGATATTTAGTTTGCTCTGGGGTCAATTTAGCAACTGGAGGAAGTACACCAAATGCATCAGCTGACAAGAAAATAACTTTTTTCGCGTGACCAGCTTTAGAAACAGGCTTAACGATGTTATCAATGTGGTGGATTGGGTAAGAAACACGAGTGTTTGCTGTTACAGAACCATCATTGAAGTCGATTTTTCCATTCTCGTCAACAGTAACGTTCTCAAGAAGTGCATTACGCTTGATAGCACCGTAAATTTCCGGTTCAGCTTCTTTGTCCAGGTTGATTGTTTTTGCATAACATCCACCTTCGAAGTTGAAGATACCATCATCATCCCAACCATGCTCATCATCACCAATTAGCTGGCGGGTAGAGTCAGTTGAAAGAGTTGTTTTACCAGTACCTGAAAGACCAAAGAAGATAGCTACATCACCTTCTTTACCAACATTGGCAGAACAGTGCATAGCAGCCATACCAGCTTTTGGCAAGTAGTAGTTCATCATAGCGAACATACCTTTTTTCATCTCACCACCATACCAGCTACCGCCAATTACCTGCATTTTTTCTTCCATGTTGAATACAGTATAAACGTTTGAGTTCATACCGAATTCTTCCCAACGCTCATTCGTTGTTTTAGAAGCATTCATTACAACGAAATCCGGTTCGCCATAAGTTTCTAATTCTTCGGCTGATGGGCGAAGGAACATGTTCGTTACAAAGTGTGCCTGCCATGCAACCTGCATGATGAAGCGTACTTTCAAACGACTGTTTTCATTAGCACCTAAGAAAGTATCTACAACAAATAAACGACTACTAGAAAGTTGTTTTGTAGTAATTTCTTTCAAGTGTGCCCAAGCCTCTTCGCTTACAGGTTTATTATCATTAGGAGATCCTTCAGTTGTCCACCACATATCTTCTGATGCAGCATTTTTAACAATGAATTTATCCTTAGGAGAACGACCTGTGAAGATACCTGTCATTACATTAACAGCATCAAGCTCTGTTAACTGACCTTTTTCGAATCCTTCCAATGATGGATTCATTTCTTCTTCAAAAAGTTGTTCGTAAGAAGGGTTATGCACGATCTCTTGTACGTCAACAATTCCGTACTTACTTAAATCTAGATTTTTCATAGTCAACAAAAAAAATTATTATTCCAACAAAACTATTTTTACTCGGCAGACAAAATTAAAACTTTTCTACTTTAGATTTGAGACCTAATTTTAATTTCAGATTATTTTTGAGAGTATATACAAAAAAAAAGACAGTATGCATAAAAACACACTGTCTTTCAAAACGATATATGATAAAATTAGTTTATTTTATCATGTTAAGAAATTATTAACCTGAATAATTAATACGCTTAAGAACGAGGATGAAATTGTGTAATGGTTGTTTTCAAATAATCCCTGTCAAGATGCGTATAAATCTCAGTAGTCAGGATTGACTCGTGACCAAGCATTTCCTGAACTGCACGAAGATCAGCACCACCAGAAATTAAATGAGTAGCAAATGAATGACGGAAAGTATGAGGACTTATTTTTTTAGTCATACCCACTTTCTGAGCCAAATTCTTAATAATCGTAAAGATCATTACCCTACTCAATTTCTTACCTCTACGGTTTAAGAAAAGTACATTCTCACTTTCAGGGGCAATTTTAAGTGTTTTTCTGTAACCACCCAAATACTTGCTGATTTCTTCAACTGCCTTTTCGCTCACAGGAACAAGGCGTTCTTTTTCGTTTTTACCTTCAATTTTAATAAAGCCTTGTTCGAAGAATAAATTAGTAACTTTTAGATTAACCAATTCCGATACACGCAAACCACAACTGTAGAGCGTTTCAAGCATAGCTTTGTTTCGTTGACCTTCTGCCTTATTCATGTCAACTGCATCAATAATGGAATCAATTTCTTCCATTGTTAATACATCGGGCAACTTACGTCCAATTTTAGGTGATTCAAGCAATGTTGTAGGATCGCTTTGAACTTTACCTTCCATCAATAAAAATTTGAAGAAAGATTTGATACCTGAAATTGTTCGAGCCTGGGTGCGTGGTGACACTCCCCTGTCATTAAGGTGCTCAACAAAACTTTTTAAATGATTCAGTTTTACTTTCTCCGGGGTCAACCGTTTAAAGTTGTCGTCCAGAAAAGCCATCAACTTGTTAATGTCGTTGATGTAAGCCGCAATAGAGTTTTGCGACAAAGATTTTTCCAATCTTAAAAAAGATTCAAATCCCTTTTTACTATCTTCCCATTTCATAATAAAAAAAGTTAATTTTGCTGTTAAACAAATTTTTAAAACATTAATAAGTAAACTTACAAGCAATCACGTATATACTGATAACAAGTTTCTTCCCCAAGATTACATAATTATCAATACGTGATCGATTGGTTAAATATACTAATTTTTCATAAATAAATTACGGAGAAATGAAAATTTTGTTAATTAATGGTCCTAATCTGAACCTTCTGGGTAAACGAGAAAAAAACATTTACGGTGATCAATCTTTTGAAGATTACTTTAAGTCACTGAAAACTAAATATAATAATATTGATCTTGAATACTATCAATCGAATATTGAGGGTGAATTAATTATTAAAATTCATGAGGTTGGATTTGACTACGAAGGTATAATTATTAATGCCGGTGCATACACACATACATCAATAGCTCTGCGTGATGCCATTGCAGGAATTAAGACTCCTGTTGTTGAGGTTCATATTTCAAACGTACTTACCCGTGAAAGCTTTAGACATGAATCTGTTATTGGCCCTGTTTGCACAGGCAGTATTATGGGATTTGGGCTTGACTCTTATCGTTTGGGAATTGAAAGTTTTCTCAAAAGTTAACTTTAAAAATATTTAACGAAAAGAAAAGCCTGGTTTGTCTGTTGTGAAATAAAAAAATCTAAATTTGCCGCCCTCAATTTAAAATTTTATCATTTTAATTTTATGAAGCATACAAAAATTGTAGCTACGATTTCAGACAAACGTTGTGATGTAGACTTCATCAAATCGCTGTATAAAGCCGGAATGAATGTGACGAGACTTAACACTGCACACATTACACCAGAGAGCGCTTTAATGATGATTGAAAATGTTCGGTCTGTTTCAGAAAAAATAGGTATTCTTATCGACACAAAAGGCCCAGAGGTCAGGACTGGTAATATAGATACACCAATTGAAGTTGAAACAGGCCAACTGATTGAAGTTTCAGGCATAGAAAGAAAAAGTGAAAAAAACCTGACAACGCTTCAGGTAACTTATGAAAAATTTCACAATGAAATTCCGGCCGACGGCACAATTTTAATCGATGATGGTGAGCTGGAACTATCCGTTTGCGAAAAACATATTGACTATGTGCTTTGCAAGGTCGAAAACAGGGGAACTATAAAAAATAAGAAAAGTGTAAACACTCCCGGGTTTAGCGTAAACTTACCATCAGTTACTAAAAGGGATAAAGAATTTATTCGTTTTGCAGTTGAACAAAAACTCGATTTTATAGCCCACTCTTTTGTTCGTAATAAAGAAGATGTTATAAGTGTTCAAAAACTACTTGACGAACTTGAAAGCCCTATCAAAATTATTGCTAAAATTGAAAATCTGGATGGCGTTAATAATATTGACGAAGTTTTAGATCATGCTTACGGCATAATGGTTGCACGCGGCGACCTTGGAATTGAAATCGCTGCCGAAAAAATCCCGGGCATTCAGCGTCAGTTAATCAAAAAGGCTGTACAAAGAAAAAAGCCTGTAATTATTGCAACGCAAATGCTTCACAGTATGATTGACAACCCACGCCCAACCCGCGCCGAAGTGAGTGATATTGCAAATGCAATTTATTCCAGGGCAGATGCAATCATGCTTAGCGGTGAATCAGCTTATGGACAGTATCCTGTAGAAGCAGTGGAATGCATGAGCCGAATTGCAATGGAGGTTGAGCAAAGCAAAGACAAAAGAAACGATATTACTATTCCTGCCGTAGAAGGAGAAATTGTTGCATACCTTGCTGAAGCTGCAATACAAGCCTCTGAGGAGCTTAACACAACAGCCATCGTAACCAATACAAAAACAGGAAGGACCCCGCGTTATTTGGCTGCATTCCGTGGCAAAAACCCGGTATTTGCAAAATGCTACGAACCTGGAGTTGCAAGGGAATTAGCCCTGTCATATGGCGTGAGGGCAAGCACCATTGAGCACAAAAAGAACAAGTACAAAATGATTCGGTCAGCACTAATGGCCCTTGAAGAAGAAGGACGTTTAAAAAGTGATGATTTGGTAACTTACATTGGTGGAAGTTTCGGTATTGGAGGTGGTTCTACCTTCATGGAGATTGAAACCGTAGAGAAGCTTACTTATAAAGAAAAGAAAGATATCGAGATAAAGAAGGAGTATTAAACACTCCTTTTCTTTTTATTATAATTATTGCTGAAACAAGATCTTTAACTTACCTATAAACTGAAAACTAAACCAATACTGAAGTACAGGAATCAAGAAGGTTCATCATTGCATTCTTTTAAAACCAATCTGTTTTCGGGGTTTAGGATTTTCATTTTTTTCAATCAATTCATCTAAATAATTAAACACCAGCTCAATATTTTTATCCTGATTCCCTAATTTCTTTTTGATTTCTTCAATCTCAAGCTTTAAGCTTATATTATCAACCAACATTTCGCGCAACTTTGTAAATAAACGCATGATTTGAATATTTACCTTAATTGCTTGTTTACTTCTTAATACACTTGAAAGCATTGCAACTCCCTGTTCTGTAAACACCATTGGCATGTAACGTGTGCCACCCCAACTTGAGGTCACAAATTGTGACCTCAAGTAAGAAAATTCTTCTTGTGTTAATTCAAACATGAAACATCAGGAAATCTTTCAATATTCCTTTTCACCTGTTGTTTTAAAACTTTTGTTTCAACTCCGTAAAGTTCAGCCAGGTCTTTATCAAGCATTACCTTATGTCCACGAACCAAATAAATTTTATTCATAATAATTTCATCTGGATGCACAGGTAATCTATTTTCGGTATTTATCATAGGGCGGTTTTAATATTGATTAACAAATATAGTGATTTATAATATGAAAGAAAACAGATTTGAGAACTTTTGCATCTACAGCCAATTCTCAACTATCATAAATGAACCAACACATATTGTTTTTAAACGAAGGCAATCTCAGCCCGAAACATCGAGAGGTATCAGTATTGCCTATAAACCTTCGGCATAAGCCTAAGGGATGCGATCTTTTCAAAAGATCGCATCCATATATCAATTCTTAACTAATTTTGTTAACGCTTCGATCCATACAGGATGATCATTTAGACTTTCAACCAACTGAAGCTTTTCACCGCCATTTTCTTTAAATAGTTCTTCGTATTCCATACCAATTTCAACAGTAGTTTCCAAACAATCTGCCACAAAAGAAGGAGCAACTATCAGCAATTTCTTCACCCCTGATTTTGCTTTTTCAATTACCATTTCATCTGCAAATGGGTTAAGCCAGTTTTTGGTTAAACGGGATTGAAAAGCTACCGAATAATCACTTTTTGAAAGCCCAACTGCATCTGTCAGCAATCGTGTTGTAGCATAACAGGTAGCCTTATAACAATACTGACCATGAGAAGGCATAACCTCTTCGCAACTGCAAGTTTCAGAATTTACTAACGAATGAGCCTTATCTATCTGCCTGTTTGGCAGGCCATGATATGAAAAAATAATGTGGTCGTATGATTCAGGATCGTAAGACTGAATCCGTTCGGCAAAAGCCTGAACAAATTTGGGATGATCGTAAAACTGGCTCACTAACCGATATTCAGGAATGACATACCATTTGGAAATTTCTTTTGAAACATACTCCGCAATACTTCCGGTTGTTGATGAAGCATACTGTGGAAAAACAGGAATTAAAATCAGCTTACCAAACCGCTTTTCTTTTACTTCATTCAAAACACTTTGAATGGATGGATTACCATAGCGCATGGCTGTAAACACTTCATAGTCCCCGCCCAGTACTTTCTGCAAGGCTAATCTGTTTTTTTCCGCATTTACGAGTAAAGGCGAGCCTTCATCGGTCCAGAGCAATTGGTATAGTTTGGTTGATTTGGGAGCACGAAACGGAACGATAATCAAATTTACCAATATTTTCTGCAATAACCAGGGAATATCAATTACCCTGCGATCATTCAGAAATTGTGACAAGTATTTACGAACGGCAGCAACCTCCGGTTTATCAGGTGTGCCAATGTTTGCAAGAATTACGGCAGTCTTTTTCAATTTATCTGTTGTCATTTAGTATTGATTACCGGATGCTGGATGTCAGATCCTGGATCCTGGTTGTTTTGATAAAAATAAAAACTTTTAATATGCATATCCCTAAATAATGTTGACTGTTTTTAATTTACTTTATTCTTTGGAAATTGAATATTGGATATTCGATATTTTGAAAATCCTTTTTTAACCGTGAAGAATGTTAGGTATTCGTTAGGATAGCTGATTACTAAAACTGGAAACTATTCATTCAATAGTTTTAGTAATTGAAAGTTTAAATTCACCATCCCATCATTTACCTTTCCCCCTTGTTAATCCAATCAATCTCTTTTTTCAGTAATTGAAGGGTTTCATATTCCTTCGAACCTTTTTCCGGCTGGTTTTGATATTCCCAGGAGGCCATTGGTGGCATACTTAAAAAAATAGATTCTGTCCGTCCACCTGAATCCAAGCCAAATTTAGTTCCTCTGTCGTACAGGAGATTGAACTCCACATAACGACCTCTTCTTAAATGCTGCCAGTCTTTCTCTGCTTTAGTATAAATTCGATGCTTGTTTTTATTCAATAATTCAATATAATTTTTAGGATAGGCTTCTGCCAATGCTTTTGTAAATGCAAAAAGACTTTCAAAATGATTGTCATCCTGCATAACCAAATGATCAAAGAAAATACCTCCTACCCCTCTGGTTTCATCACGATGCGGCAAATAGAAATAATCATCTGCCCACTTTTTAAACCGTTGATAATACCTGGAATCAAACTCAGAACAAATCTTTTCCAATTGCTCATGAAACCAACTGGCTTCTTCAATGTCAACATAATGAGGAGTAAGGTCAATTCCTCCACCAAACCAAGCCATTTCTGAATCAAGTTGAAAATAGCGAACATTCATGTGAGTGATTGGGACATGTGGGTTTTCAGGATGGATAATAGACGAAATGCCTGTTGCAAAAAAAGAGTCACCACTTTCAACTTTAAGCGATTTTCTCATGTTCTGACTCACCGAACCACTTACTTCTGAAAAGTTAACTGCAGCTTTTTCAATAGCATCGCCACCAGTTAGCACCATCGTTATACCTTCACCCAAATCACTTTTCCAAAAGTCAGATTTAAATTTAGTCCCACCATCAGCAGTTTCTAATTGCCTGCAAATTTGCTGTTGTAATTCACGGTATTTATTTGCAACTTTTTTACTTTTCATACAATCATGATAACAGGTATCCGATCTCCATATTCCGGTTTTTGTTTATCCGATATTATTTGCGATTTGTTTTCCCTGTTTTATCCGGTCAGCCATTCCAATTCCATCTCGAATATTACCAGCTATGATCAACCCCGGGAAATCAGCTTCAACTTTACTTATTGCAGCTAATTTCTCTTCGGAATCAATACCATACTGCGGAATAGCATACTGATACCGATTGATTTCCAACAAATCGGGTGCCCAATTTGTTAAGCCCATCATTGATTTTATTTCACGCTCAACAAGTTTTACAATCTCATCATCCGACAAATTAGCATTTTCCGATTTTCTTAAACCACCAACAAAAGTTGATAACAATGCTCCATTTTCCGGCGCACGCTTTTTAAAACACGATGACATAAACAAAACACCCAAAACATCACGGTTTTCAACAAATGGTACAAGCCCGCCAAAAGCTTTAAGATTGATTCCATCCCAATTTTTAAAACCAATGGCAATCTGCGCAATTTTGGCATATTCCATTGCCATCATTTTTTTTAGAAAGTCTTTTTCAACAAAAGGCAAAATAGCTGAAAGTTGGTGGCTGCCAATCGTTGAAACAACCTGGTCATATAATCCAGATTCACCCTCAGCGTATACAATCTTATATTTATCTTCTACCTGTTTAATCTGGATATTTTGAGAGTTAAGATGAATATTCTCCTTACCAACTTTGTTAACCAAGGCATTAATCAATTGCTGAAGCCCTTCATTAAATGAGAAAATCTCGCGGGTTGCTTTTTTATCTCTGTCAGATTTTGGTTCTTTTCGTTTTTTAATTGCGCCACCTATAAAACTTCCATAATCCTGCTCCAGCTTGTACAGTTTTGGCAAAGCAAAGCGAGGAATTAGTTTTGAAGGATCACCAGCATAAATACCGAGCACAAAAGGATCAACCGCATAATTTAAAAAGCTCTTGCCCATACGACGCAAAACAAGCTCTTTTAGCGTCTCATTCGGGTTTGTTCCAGGTTTTCTGAAAGGTTCGCCCAATAATCTCAATTTATCGGAGAAACTAAAAAGAGGCGTTGTGACCCCTCCCGGCAAACCAGATGGTAGTGCATGCCATCTATTGCCTTTCCATATCCAGCGAAACTTAGCGTCTGCATTAGCAACTTCTAACTGATGTAATACACCTAAATCTTCAATTAGTTCGAGAGCTTCAGGATGTGCAAGCACTCCTGAGTTAGGTCCTTTTTCAAAAAGGAAACCATTTTTTTTAACTGATTCTATTACCCCGCCGGCCCTTTCTGATTTTTCATAGATTGTTACTTCTATTCCTTTTCTTTTTAAATAAAAAGCTGTGGTCAATCCGGTTAACCCGGCTCCAATTATGGCTACGTTTGGTTTCATTTATACTGATTGAGAGAATTTTTTAGCTCCATCATTTACCTGTGTATCAAATACAGCTGCCATATTTCTTAAAACAAAACGACCTGTTTGAGTTATATTAATTTCGCTTTCAGAATAAGTCAATAATTCATCATCAACAAAACCATCCAGTTTGTTTTCAGTAAAATTTAGCAACTTCTTGATTTCAGCAGCAGCCACTCCAAACTGCTTTTCTACCTGTATCCAGTTAAGGTACTGGTTACACATAATTTCATTAATTATGTGCCTTGTAATCTTTTCTGTTTCCGACAAAGAATATCCTTTAACAATTTTAATTTTCCCACTCTCTATGCTATCTATGTATTCTTTTACAGTCCTCGCATTTTGTGCATAAACATTTTCCAGCTGGCTAATTCCAGTTACTCCAAAAGCATAAACCTGTCCGGTTGTTTCGCGTGTACAATAACCCTGAAAATTACGGTGTAACGTTTTTTGCGACAATGCAATACTCATGTCATCTTCAGGCTTTGCGTAATGATCCAGTCCTATTGGCACATAACCAGCAACTGTCATTTTTGCCCAGGCATGCTCAAACATTTTCACTTTCTCTTCTGGTTTTGGCAAACCATATTCTTCCAGCTTTTGTTGTGCTTTTTTCACCCAAGGCACATGCGCGTAAGAAAAAGTTACCAAACGGTCTGCATTAATTTCAATGGCCTGATCGATAGTTTTAGCAAAGGAATCAGGAGTCTGAAAAGGCAAACCATAAATAAAATCCAGGTTGACAGCCATTCCTTCATGAGACTTTATGACCTTAGATAAATCGGCAACAGGAATTGCAGGAATCTCACGATGTACTACATTTAAAACTTTTTCCTGAAAATCCTGAACCCCAATACTAATTCGGTTAAAGCCAAAATCAACCAACTTTTTAATGTAATGCTCATCCAAATGGGCAGGATTACATTCAATGGCAATTTCAGGTTTATCAATAAAGGAAAATTCAGCATGAATTAGTTCCATAATTTCACCAACCAAATTAGCTGGCATAGCGTTTGGGGTACCCCCTCCCCAATGAACCTGGGAAAGCTTTCTGTTCTTATCCAGCAAAGGGCTAATCATTAAAATTTCCTTTTTCAATGCATCTGTATATTGATGCATCAAATCCTGATTTTTTGTAATGTGTGTATTGCACCCACAGTACAGGCATAACTGAGTACAGAAAGGCACATGAATGTAAATTGAAATGTTTTCCGGTTGCTTTTTGTTTGATTCAACAACAGCTTTCAGGTAATCGTCAGTTCCAAAATCTTCAGTAAAAAAATTAGCAGGTGGATAGCTGGTATACCGGGGTACCGGAACATTATATTTATTAATTAACGACTGTGGAATTTTCATTTTTTTCGTAAAATTTCTTTTTAAAGATAAAAGGAAGCAATAACAGAATCAATATTCCAATTCCAAACTCTATCCCAAATAATCCGCGATAGGTAATTAAATCGGCAACTTTACCACTGGTAACTGCAATAATTAAACTACTCAAATGAGTGATTACAATTTGAATCGTAAAATCCGTTCCTTCCCTTCCTTTACGTACTACTTGCATACTCATTGTATAAACGAATACCGATGACATAGCATAAGCTCCCCACAACAAGGCAACACCGATGTAGACCAAATAATCAGAGTGGTTTGTGTATGTTAACCAAAAAAAATAGGCTGCAACCAGAACATTAACCACTGGAAATAACCAAATTGATTTTACAATTCCTTTTTTACGAATATAGAAACCTGCAGGCAAAGTCATCAGCACCCCACATGCCGTTCCAAATATTCCGGAAATTACACCAATTTCCTTCATATCATAACCAAGATCAACAAAATAAGGCTTGATCATGGTCAGCATTCCAATTAACCCGGAATAAAAAAGAAAAAGCAATAAAATATGACCACCAATTCCCTTTTGTTTAAAAAAATAAATAAACTCTAAAGGAGACACATTTTTTGTTGATCTCTCAAGTTCTTTCCCATTTTTAGTGTTATATAATGATAACGGAATGAGTGCTATCAAAACAAACAATCCGAGACATCTTAAAAGCCATAACCATCCCCAATAATGATAGATAATCAGCAATACGCCACTACCCACCAATGTTCCAATAAAATTACCTGCAGATTGCATGCTATTGCCAAGGCTTCGTTCCTTTTTCTTTAAAATAAGGATTGCAAAAGCGTCAGTAGCAATATCCTGGGTTGCAGAAGCTGTAAATGCGATTACCATCAATACGATGATAGTTGTGAAATCTGTTTGGAGGTTATAATAACCAATACTCATTATAACCAGCGCATAAAAAATTTCAGAAGAAATAATCCACTTCCTGTATTGGCGTTTATTCTTGCTTGTACGATCCACCAGTGGTGCCCACAGCATTTTCAAAATCCAGGGTAATTTAATTAACTGGATGTATCCTATGGATTCCAATGAATAATTCTCTTGCCTCATTATTACAGGAATAACGGTCGAGAAAAAACTCATTGGAATAGACTGTGCAAGATAAAGGGTAAGCAGCGTATAATATTTACGAATTTCCTGATGCTTCATTACAAAAAAAGAATCAGGAAGAAGACTAATTTTTAGTCTTCTTCCTATGGTTTGTTATAAATTAAAAGGTTACTTTCAGGTTAACACCCATTGCAGCTGGCCTACCCAATTGCACATAGGAATTTCCTAATGAAGAGATTACAAAATAGTAGGAATTATAAGAGGTGTCAAAAATATTTTTGCCCCATACATCAAGCTGAACTTTACCTGACACAAACGATAATTTAGCATCAAGCAAACCATAATAATCCTGAAAATCGGAATTGTCAAGGTTCCAAAAATGCTTACCGACTCCTTTGTAATTAATATGTGTTATTATTTTATCAAGGAAACCACCTTTAATTTCAAAAGCCTTATTCACACCAGCATTAACTGTAGAACGGGGTACGTACGGAATAAAATTATCGTTATAATTCAACTCATCAGTAACTATATACTCTTTAAAAGTAGCATGAGTATAACCATAGCCCAGTGTAGCTTCCCAGCCTTTAGCAGGATATGCTTTTACAAACAACTCAACACCTTTGCTCACTGATTCCCCGGCATTGGTTTTCATATTTCCTCGTCCACCCGGTACCGGAACATCAATTTGCTGATCTTTCCAATCGATATAAAACAAAGCAGCATCAAAATATAAACGATTATTGACCAAAGTTGATTTAAAGCCCAGTTCATAGTTCCAACTGTTCTCCTGATCATATGCACGATCTTCAAGTACTACAGAACTATTGGTATTAAAACCTCCGGATTTATACCCTTTTGAAATAGTGGCATATGTATTTATTGATTTACTGAAACTGTATTTTAGAGCAAGTTTCGGTAAAATCTGGGTGAAAGTTTCTTCATAATTTTCAGTTCTATACACATCGCGAGCCCCTGTAGACTCAAATATATAATCCAGTTTATTTTTTTCTACATCAAGTCTGATTCCTGCTGTTAACGATAAATTTTCAATAAGAAAATCGTTAAACATTGATTGATGGAAAAGTGCAAAACCTGATATATCAAATTTACTTTGGATATCCTGGTTCATGTTGGCTGTAAATATATCTCCTGTAGTTCTCTGATCCATTGATTGATCAAACACATATGCCCCACAAAGCCAATTGTATTTAGAATTATTGACGGACTTAAATACAAATTCCTGAGAAAACATATTCTGCTTGTCACCCGTATTAAAAAGGTAAATCCGGTCAGCAGTATAATCCTGATCAGCAATCATTAAACCATCGTAATAGGTGTAACTTGTTGTTGAAAGGATTTCAACCGACTCTTTATTGTATTTTAAAATTAATCCATTTGAAAACAGATCCCTGTCATATCCGTTTTCTTCGTTAATATTTACACCTTCCACAGTTTTGGTTTCACTATTGTATAAGGCATATGGAAAACCATTTTGCTCACTTTTTTCGTAGGAAGCAATATTTTCAAGCGTAAATTTGTCTGATAATTTCCAAACCAAACGTGCCCTGCCACTTACCGAATATTTATCATCAGCAGGTTCGCCATTATACTGGTTCGTAAAATAACCATCGTCACTCATATAATTTCCACTTAGCGAAAAGCCAATTTTATCACTAAGTTTATTGTAGTGGTTCACATTCAGTTTGTGGTAACCATGGCTTCCTGCAGTCGCTGTAACATTAGTTTCATCATAATGAAGAGGTGATTTACTAAATATATTTATAATCCCCCCCATGGTATTTCTACCATAAAGCGTTCCTTGTGGCCCTCTTAAAACCTCCACCCTTTCAATATCAAAAAAATCAAAACCAAACGTTGTTTTTTCAGAAAAGGGAACATTGTCAATATACAGGCCGATTGATGGTACCCCAAGTCGTGAGCCAATTCCCCTGATAAATACCGGAGATTGGAGTTTAGAACCATAATCGAGCATGAAAAAGTTAGGTACGGTTGAAGATATATCAGATAAAGTTTTAATCTCATTGTTTTCCAGCACCCGCGCAGGAATAAGTGATAGTGAAGCCGGCACTTCCCTTACCAGGGGAACCTCCTTAGGCGATTTAACCGTGATTTCATCAATATCCATTGATTTGTAAACAGCAGTGTCATTTTCATGAACCTGTCCAAAAGCTGTTTGTAAAAAAAATACAATACAAACGGTAAGTAAAATTCTATTATACATCTATTTTTTTTTATAGAAAATGAAATATAGATCATTTCCAAATGAAATACAAAAGGTTAGTTTTTAAAAAAAGTATTAGATGTAATAAGGAGGAGGCCGGTTAACAATCTGACCTGATCGCTCATAGAAACGAGCAATACTGATTCGGTCTCCGGGACCATGAATTATTTGATTGGTTATGAATTGAAATTCTGATTTTTGAAATACACCAGGAGTAACATCGGGATTTAATTCTCCATAAAAGTAAGCTTCTTCATCAATTTGATTTTCAGCATTAACAACAAGCTCTTTCTTTCCGAAAAAAAATTCTTCAAGAAACTCTTTCTTTTCTGCTGATTTAAATGAATAAAAAAAGTAAGTCAAATAGAAACAGAAAAAAACCAAATATGGAATATGTGTACTAAAAAACCCGAAAGAAAACATAACTTCGAATTAAATCAATTCAAAAGTAAAAAAAATAAAAGATATTTACTTAGAAGTTGACAATTATCAATCCAATAATAAACATTTTGAAATTGCTAATGTTTTCAAGCACTACAAGTTTTTTATTAGAAACTGAATATTTTTTCACACAATAAACAAATATTGGACATATGATCTATATATTTGTAATATGATTTATGCAACCACACAAATAAGGGTCAGGTATGATGAAGTTGACCAGATGGGATATGTTTACCATGCAAATCATGTAAAATACTGTCATATTGGAAGAACAGAGTTATTCAGACAGTTAAATATTCATGACAACTTCCTTGAAAAGAACAGCATCATGCTGCCAGTTATCGATATGAGTTTAAACTATTTAAAACCTGCAAAATATGATGAACTTCTTTCAATTTTCACATCGGTTACAGAAATTCCCAAAACCAGGTTTCAGCTTAAATTTGAAATAATAAATGAAAAAGAAGAACTAATTTGCAAAGCAAAATCTACTTTAGCATTCGTAGATTCCAAAACAAGGAAACCCATGAAAGCTCCTGAAATTATTTTGCAAGCGCTGTATAATAATACCAAACAAATTGTATGAAATTGAAGGTTCTTACAGAAAACCACGCCAGCGGGCATTTTTTAGCGGAACACGGTTTGTCTTACCTAATTGAACATGATGGTAAAACAATTTTATTTGATACCGGACATACAGATGTATTCATGAAAAATGCAGCCATTTTTGAAATAGACCTTCAGAAACAAGTTGATATGGTAGTATTAAGTCACGGGCATTGGGATCATGGTGGGGGATTGAGATACATTCAGAATAAACCACTCCTTTGTCACCCAGATGTTTTCACAAACCGTTATAATAAATTCAATTCAACTTTCTCAGGCCTGCAACTATCAAAAACTAAAATTGAAAAACAGTTTAAACTTATAACTTCTGAAAAACCATATTATATTACCGATAAAATCATTTTCTTAGGTGAAATTCCACGCAATAATACTTTTGAATCACAATCAACTTCTTTTATTTATAAAGATGGCTCAGAAGACTACATTCAGGATGATTCAGCATTAGTGGTAATAAATAACAAAGAACTAATAATCATCTCAGGCTGTGCTCATTCCGGTATTTGTAATATTTGTGATTATGCAACAAAGCTGACAGGCATTCAAACAATTCAATGCGTAATTGGTGGCTTTCATTTAAAAAAGAACGACAATCAAACCCGTGAAACAATTAACTATTTCAAGAACCGTAAAGTCCGAAAAATATATCCTTCTCATTGTACAGAACTTCCCGCCCTGGCCGCATTCAATTCTGAGTTTAAAAACACACAAGTAAAAACCGGGTTTACATTTAAATTCGAAGAAACAGTAAGGAAAACCCAATCTGATACCCAATAAGTCGTTATTTAAAGTTCAACTAAAGCAGTTAAATGATTATTTAACCTGGGTAAACACTTAAAGTATTCTCATATTTAGAATCAATGAAGTCACTCAAGATATTGTTATTCTACCCCAAAAGAGCAAGCGAAAACGCTTGCTCTTTTTAATTGGTGACTCAGCTGAGGTTCGAACCTTGTCTAATATTTAGCTGATTGTCAGTATTTTATTATGGCACTTAAATTAATAGGTGTCGATATAGTCTCTCTAATATTCGTAACATTAATTACACATCACAAGATACAACAGAAATCAAAACAAAAAAAGTCCCTTAATTCAAAACAACATCTAAATTTCTGCAAAGTCTTACAAATGGATATTCTTGCGACAATGAAAGAATATGATTGAACTTTTCAGAATAAGGTTTTGCTTTCCATTTAAAGTAGTCGTTGTAAGCCTCATCGCATTATCTAATTTCGTTATATAGTCTGCCAGATTTTTAGGACTTTCAAAATCTGTAACATTTATAAAACATTTTTTACCAGGAGCAAAATCATCAATATTTGGTGCCCAAGATAAATTGGAACTGATCCTGCTGCTATAGGTTGAAAAAACTTCTCCGTCACATAGTCTTTTGAAATCAAGTTTTCAAAAGCAATTGTAAATTTATATTTTGATATTATCTTCTCCTTTGTCAAGCCCCACTTATCCTCCAACTTTTTATTATTGCACATCTTTCCAAATGAGTCAACCTCAAGGTGTTTCATTAATTCGTTGAGATATTGCATCCTTCCACTTTGATTTAATGAACTGGACACAAGGGCATTAATGAGATTATTTCTTTTTGCAGGGGTTTGTTTTAACGTTTTTTGATATCTTTCAAAAATATAAGTATACGGAATATCAGAATCGAGTTTATAAGTCATGGTCAGGTCAAATAATCTCATAAATGCCGGACGTATCATACAAGGGTAATTTATCTCACTTACTAACGACCAGGCAACCCAAACTTGCCCAATAGATTTTACTTCGTATGGAATATATTTTAAATCTGGTGAGTGAAAATAACTATCTGGACAGTATACATTAATTGTCGATCTGTTGTTAAATTATAATTTTTGGGTACCCCTTTTAAGATTTCTAATGGTTCTCCAAACATGGTATTGTAAAAAAAGAATAGTCTTTTGAGGAAGCATTTTTGAACAGCTTATAAAATGAATCAGTTAATATTTTAAATTATTAGTTAATTTATCTACAATTTTTGGTAAGATTAATTAACTGTGGATAATTTGAATGAGGGTATAAATCCATGACAGGATTCCCATACTGAGAAGGATCTCTGAAGCCTAACAACCCGCACTTTTTGGTCAGTAAGATAAAAATTGATTGATCATGTCTATGTTCCCTAAAACCTTCATAATTTGGTAATCCACATTGATTATTCGAGTCTGTAGATAAACGCTCATCTTTCATTAGATTAAGCCATTCTTCAATAAAATGAAGTGTAAATTCTGATTTTTGCAATAAACCTTCAATTCCGGAAATGAAATGACTGCCTGAATCACAATAAAATAAATGCGGACCTGCATTTCATCAAGTGTCTTTTTAATGAAGTAAGGTTTCCATAGCCAATAACCTACCCCCCTTCTTTGCTCCAGGATTGTCTTATTCTTTTTATAAAAGTCACAATCAATATTGTCTTTAGAATAATTACTTTATCAAAACCTCCCAATATAATACCAGAATAACGGTTTATCTTACGATTTTTATAGTATCCATTGCATGCATAGTTGATTAAAATACTTTTAACCTTCTTACTTTCGTTATTGGCTGTTACTTTCATTTTGTTGGGAACTGATTTTAAATAATTTAAAGGTTCTTTTACTATCAGATTTTATTAGTTGTTAAAGTGTTACATAAGTTTATCCAGAGATAGACTCCTTTGAATCTATCAGGACTTATTATATTTATTAATGCAATCATTTTAAAAAGCGGTAGTTTGTCCCCTTCGCATTGTCCCATATATAACAAAGTCTTTTCTTCCCATAAAAATTAATTTGAATTAATTGAAACAGGAGGCCTCTTCCTTTTCCCGGTTATTTCCGGCAGTTTTAATAAACTTATCCACTGCTTAACACAATTAAGTTCATTTATTAAAACAATTTTAGATTGGCATAGCGATTCATAAACAAGATATAGATAATCACTTTTTCAGTGAAGTTTATCCTTGCTAATACTTCCATAACCTTATAAAGGCTGGAATATCCCGGGATCTCTGGTTCAAAATCATTTGTCGATTAAACTCGCG
>JANQII010000231.1 GCA_028282195.1 Prolixibacteraceae bacterium | reverse complement strand
GCATAGTCCGGCAGCTGCCGGATAAACGATTTTTTAACGAAGCAGAAAGGAAAAAGGGAGATGAAAATAAGGTTCGGATTTATGAATTGAAGCACTAGTTTAAGTCATTTTTTACCCACTTTAAAATTAATAGTATTGAACTCATTTAATTAATAAATGTTCAAGCTTTGAAATTGACAGAATAAATTATCTTTATTTCAACAATAAATAAAACCAGTATGATCAATATTTCCACTCAGTTTTTCGGATTGAAGCTTAAAAGCCCTGTAGTTGCTGCAAGTTCCAGTATGACCTCAAATCTTGATCAGATTAAAAAAATAGCTCATGCAGGAGCAGGTGCAATCGTTTTAAAATCATTATTTGAAGAAGAAATACACATGCAGCTTCAAGAGGAACTTACTCGCAGAAAACCTTTTGAACCCGATGAAGAATACCTGGATTATTTCGATTACATTATAAAGGATGAAAACCTGAAAAACTATATGCAGTTAATTGATCAGGCTAAAAAAGAAACGGAAGTTCCAATTATAGCAAGTGTTAGCTGCATAAGTTCTTCTGAGTGGATATCATTTGCCCGGAAGTTAGAAGAAGCTGGTGCGGATGCTTTAGAGCTTAATTTATTCCTGATACCTTCAGATGCCAGTAAAAGTTCTGATTACAACGAAATGTTTTATTTCGATACCGTAAAAAAAGTATTGGAAGTTGTTGATATACCGGTTACGGTGAAAATCAGTCATTATTTTTCAAATCTTGCAAAAATTATAAAAGAATTATCGGCAACAGGAATCGCCGGCATTACTTTATTCAATCGTTTTTATTCACCAGATGTTGACATTGAAAATGAACTAGCCATTACTGCTGATGCATTGAGTGCCCCTTCAGAATATCTGATTCCGTTAAGATGGACGGGAATTATGGCTGATCAGCTTGATTGTCCTCTCGCTGCAACAACTGGAATACATACCGCAGAAACAGCAATAAAATTCCTGCTTTCTGGTGCTAATGCTGTTCAGGTTTCATCGGTATTGTATAAAGAAGGGGTTGAAACTATTGGAAAACTAAATGATGGCATTTTAAATTGGATGGAACAAAAAGGTTACGAAAAAATAGATGATTTCCGAGGCAAGATAAAGCTCAATACAAAAAATGCAGAAGTATTTGAAAGAGCACAATTCATGAAATACTTTGGCGAAAAAACTTTTTAATCTAAAGAATTCCCCGAGGCTTTGCCACGGGGTTTCGCTTTTTCTCCCCAGGCGAGGGGAGATGTCGTCCGGCAACTGCCGGATGACAGTGGGGTGAAATAAAGAAAGCAAGGAGTTATACTTCCTGCTTCAAGCTTCTAACTTCCTGCCAACTACAATCTTTCTTTTTTTGTCACGTTTGATTATTAGATCAAGTGTAAGATTTTATACTTTTATGGCAAAATTTTTTCAGACCAGGTATATCATGAGATACTTCTTTCTATTAGTTTGTTTATCGTGTTTTCAGGTTTTAGCCCTTTCTCAGCAAAGAAAAATTTCTGAAAATGGCAAAACTTATATAATCCATACAGTAAAGAAAGGGGAGACCATTTTTTCGTTATCTAAATCGTATAATGTTGATCAGAAAGAATTACTGAATGCCAACTCGAATTTGATTTTTGGAATGAAGACCGGGCAGGAGTTAAAAGTACCTGTATCTGATACTCCTGAACCTGCTTCTGTAAATCAGGAACAAGAAAGACTTCCAAAATTTTACACTTACAAGGTTAAACGTAAAAATACGCTTCATTCCATCTCAAAAGTTTATGGGGTAAGTATTGATGACATTGTTAAATACAACCCGGATGTTAAAAGAGGGTTGCGGAAGGGGATGGTTTTAAGAATTCCTGACGTAAAAGAATTGCTTGAGATTAGAAAACATCAGCAAGAACAAGCCCAAAAGAATATCCATAAAGTTACAGGTGACGATACCCTTTATTCACTTTCAAAAAAGTATGACCGGTCAATTTCATCAATTCTGGAACTTAATCCCGAGGCAGAAGAAGGGCTTAAGATCGGAATGGAAATTCGTATTCCTGAAGAAAAGAAAGAAGTAATTGTAGAACGGGTTTCTGTAACCCAGGAAGGTTTTTTTACTCATTTAGTTGAAAGTGGTGAAACTTTCTGGCAATTGGAGAGGCGATATGGAACTTCAAGGGGAGAGTTGGTTCATTATAACCCTGTATTGAAAAGGGGTTTGATGGCTGGTTTGCGTATCCAGGTTCCCGCAAGGCATATTCCTGATGTACAATTAGCAAATGTAGATGAAAGTCAATTTGAAAAACACCCGGTTAAAGCCGGAGAGACGCTTTATAATTTAGCAACCGTGTTTGAAACCAAAATTAGCGAGATTAAAAAGGTAAATCCTGTTTTGGCTTACAGGGGGCTTATTGCCGGAGAAACAATTTTGATTCCACAAAAAGATGTTGTACAGCCATTGCCAGTTCGTGCTGTTGTAGAAGAAGCAGAACTATCCGAAGATTGCAATCCTAACTTTGGAGCAGCTTTTAAAAATTATAAAGTGGGTTTATTGTTGCCTCTTTACCTGGAAGCAAATGATACCGTTAACCATGTAAAACTAACCCTGGAAGAAATAAAAGAAGATTCGCTTTTAACCGTTCAGTATGCTGATGCATTGGAGGGAAAAAGGGATACTTTTTCAATACGGGAAGAAAAAATCATTTACCCGCGCTCGGCTAATTTTATGCATTTTTATGAAGGGGTATTGTTAGCAGTTGATAGTTTGCAACGAGCCGGAATGAATGTTAAGCTCCAGGTGTACGATACCAATCAGGATCAGCAGGTTATTGATTCCCTTATTTTGCTGGATGAGTTTAGGAACCTTGATCTGATTATTGGACCGGTATTCCCACACTTGCAAAAAACAGTTGCAGGTTTTGCCGGTAAGAACCGAATACCAATGGTTTCCCCATTATCATCCGGAGGCGATTTGGAGAAAAACAATCCTTATTATTTTAAAGTTAACCCCAATAAAGATTTGCTTATAAGAAATACGGCAAGATATTTAGCTGAAGAATTTTTTGATAAAAACCTGATTGTACTTCAGATGGGGGAATATAAACATTTGCCTGAGGCTGATTTGGTAAAATTAAGCCGTGAAAAGTTTTTTTCTACAGGTTTTAATACAGAAGCTAATGATGTTCTTTTCCGTGAATACGATTTCCAAAAAGAAGGTTTTTGGGGATTGCCAAGAATTTTGTCGAAAAACAGGGAAAATGTATTTATTATCCCTTCTCAAACCGAAGCGCAGATTAGTGTTGCAATTAGCAACTTGAATTCTGTTGCTGAAGAATATCCCGTAACTCTGGTTGGAATGTCAAATTACCAGCGTTACAGAAGTATTCAGCCCGAATATTACCATCATGTAAAGCTACATTTGTTAAGTCCGTATTTTGCTGAATATTGTTCTCCGCAAACAAATGATTTTATTTATCGTTTCAGAAATGAATTTAAAGCTGAACCGAACCAGTTTAGCTTTCAGGGATATGATGTAGGTTTATATTTTATGTCAGCCCTTTACAAGTATGGGAAAGATTTTGCCGATTGCTTGTCTTCGCATCATGTTAACCTTACCCAGGGCGATTTCAAGTTTGAGAAGCAATCCCGATTTGGGGGTTATATGAACCAGGGTTTATATGTGGTTTCCTATAACCCGGACTATACCATTACCAATAAAAAAAGCCCTAAAAAGGCAGGCTTGCTGATGGTGGGGGAGTAACGTTATCTTTACGTGAGTTTTGGGTTTAAACAACTGTCTGTTAATATCTTAATTGTTTTTTATTAGGGTTTTTGAATAAAACATGGGAGCTTTCAGGTGTAAGCAAACCATAAAAAGCCCCCATGAATAAAAAACTTGAACTAAAATTAATAGAAATTTTCTGTAATTGTGATGATTTCTGCAAACTTTTCGAAGAAGGCATCGAAGAAAAGCTGCTACCGTCACATGCAAAGTGCGCTGGGTCCAGAATGCCGGGGAACCTTTCAATGTGCGAGTTGATGTGCATCGAGATATTCTACCACCTACAAGGCTCAAAATGCTTCAAGTATTATTACGCCAACTTCGTTGAGGTACATTTGAAAAGTTATTTCCCCGGTCTTGTTTCTTACAGCCGTTTTGTACAATTAAAGCCACGCCTGATGCTGTACCTGTTTTGTTTTGTCCTGGCCTTCAGGTTGGGAAGGGAAACGGGGACATATTATGTGGATTCCGGCAAATTGGCAGTTTGCCATAACTTAAGGATACGTTCCAACAAGGTCTTCAAGGGCATTGCCAGGCGGGGAAAGACATCGGTTGGCTGGTTTTATGGGCTTAAGCTGCATTTGATCGTCAACGGGTTTGGGGAACTGGCATCTTTTATAATTACCCCGGGCAATGTTGCAGACAATAACTTCCAGTTGGGCTTGAAGCTTTGCCGGGACCTTTGTGGGAAGCTCTTTGGGGACAAAGGATACATTAGCCATAAATTGCAGGAAGGCCTGGCAAAACAAGGGTTGTTTTTGGTAACAAAAGCCAGGAAGAACATGAAAGGCAGGCTACTTTCTGCCCGGGACAATATGCTGCTCAATAAAAGGGGGATGATCGAATCTGTCATTGATATGCTCAAGCATATCTGCGATATTGAGCATTCACGGCATAGAAGCCCTGTCAATGCCATTGTAAACGTCTTTGCCGGGCTTGCGGCATATTCATTCCTGGACCACAAGCCTTCAATAAAAAATAAAAGGGGCAGGGTGTACTCATACATCTCAGAAAACATGTTAGCTGGTGCTGCTTAACCCAAAACTCACGTTTTGATACACTCTCTTGTTTTGTTTCATTTTAAACTTCACAGTTAAACAAGAAGCTATACTATTCGGTTAATATATTCGAAAATTTATCGAATAAGCGAAACATATTTTCCATTATTCCTCAAAAACGCAATCACAAGTCAAAAAAAATACATCCTTAACAACCATTTCATCAAACGGTTACAACCGCCATTTTGTCAATTAATCTTTTTTAACATTTATTACCTAACCTTTTTTAAACTATTGCCGTTAAAAAAACCTGTGTGCGAAAAACAGGCAAAAAAATATTAACTACGAATATTCAATAGTATGATTTATCAATTTAAGATGACATCTATTGAGAATCCTGATTTTGAAAGACAGATTGAAATAGATGCAGAGAGCTCTTTTGCTGACTTTCACGAATGTATTCAGGATACTTGTAACTACGGACCTGATCAATTGGCTTCATTTTTTGTTGCAGCAAGATTGCCTGGGCGACAAATTGAAATCACTCTTTTAGACATGGGACTAAATGGTTTTCAATCATTAATTATGGGGAAAACCAAACTAAAAGATATGATTTCAGAGAATGATCAGCGTTTGCTCTATGTATTTGACTTTTTTAGTGACAGATCTTTTTATATTGAACTAACTCAAAATTCTATGGAAAAGAATCTTCAAGAACCAAGAGTTACCTACAAAAAAGGTAACGCCCCTGTTCAGGTACTGGAACAGGACGTGCAGAACGGGGTGTTTAAGAACTCTGAAAATGATGTACTCCAGGATTATGGAGATTTAGATGATTATACCGAAATTTTTGGCGAAATGGAGGATCTGGTTGAAGGGGATTAAAATCCCCTTCTTTTTTGCCCGAAAACACCTACCTTTGCTGCTCCAAGCAATAAAAAATGAATAAAAGCTTAATTGTACTTCTGGGGCCAACGGGCATAGGGAAAAGTAAACTGGCAATACGAATAGCCAGAGAATTAAATACCGAAATTATTTCTTCCGATTCACGACAGATATACAAAGAACTCTCAATAGGAACTGCAGTTCCAAATCAAGAAGATCTTGAAACCATCCCTCATCATTTTATACACTCCCACTCGATTCACGACTATTACAATGCCAGCAGGTTTGAGAATGAAGCTATTGAAAAAATTGAGCTGTTGTTCCAAACAAAAGATACTGTTTTGATGACAGGGGGATCAATGATGTACATTGATGCTGTTTGCAAAGGGATCGATGATCTTCCAACAGTTGATCAAAAACTCAGGCAACAGTTAATCGATGATTTTGAGAAGAATGGTATTGAACATCTTCGACTTCAACTAAAAAAACTTGACCCTGCATACTATGAACAAGTTGATTTGAAAAATCCAAAACGATTGCTACATGCATTGGAGATTTGCCTGATGACAGGGAAACCTTATTCTTCTTTTAGAACCGAAAAAATAAAAGAGCGGCCATTCAACATTATAAAAATCGGATTGAACAGAAACCGGGAAGAATTGTACGATCGAATCAATAAACGGGTTGACGAAATGATTGCAGCCGGATTAGAAAAAGAAGCAAGATCTGTGTATCAGTACCGGCATTTGAATTCATTGAATACAGTAGGCTACAGGGAATTGTTTTCGTATTTTGACGGGGAAATTACTCTTGAAAAGGCAATTGAACTCATCAAACGTAATACGCGGCATTATGCACGTAAACAGCTCACCTGGTTCAGAAAAGATGAGGCAACCCAATGGTTTCAACCGGAACAGGAAGATGAAATTATGAATTGGATAAAAGATCAACTGAAATGAGCACCAAAACTCCCAAACATTTTAACATAAGGGTATATGGAATTTTCATTAATGAAAAAGATGAAATTTTGATTACAGACGAATTTCAACTCGACACAAAAATGACTAAATTCCCGGGTGGTGGACTTAAATTTGGAGAAGGAACAATTGATTGCCTTGTGCGTGAAATGAGAGAAGAATGCCAACAGGAAATTGAGGAAATCAAACACTTCTATACAACCGATTTTTATCAGAAAGCTCTTTACTACGAAAATCATCAGTTAATAAGCATTTATTATACTGCCAAGCTGAAAGAGCCGGTTAACTTTAAATTATCGAATCAACCTTTTGATTTTCAAGAATTAAAAAATGGGAACCAATCATTTCGATGGGTAAAAAGGGAAGAACTGAATGTTAATGAATTCACTTTCCCAATTGATAAACATGTTGCAAATTTGCTAAAGATTAAATAATTCTTTTAAAAAGCAGTATTCATTCAAAATATGAATCCAAAAACAATCACAATAATTGGCCCCGCTTATCCTTACCGTGGAGGACTGGCTGCATACAACGAAAGGCTGGCAAGAGAATTTATTCAACAAGGCTACCAGGTAAAAATCGAAACCTTCACCCTTCAATATCCGGGTATTCTTTTTCCAGGGAAAACACAATTCGCTGATTGGGAGGCACCAGAAGGTTTGAACATTAAACGTACAGTTAGTTCCATCAATCCATTTAACTGGCTAAAAGTTGGAAAGCGGATTCGGAAAGAAAAACCTGATATTTTGATGGTGCGCTACTGGCTACCATTTATGGCCCCATGCCTGGGAACAATTTGCAGAAAAGTAAGAAAGAACAAACATACAAAAGTAATTTGCCTGGCTGACAATATTATTCCTCACGAAAAAAGGCCGGGAGATAAATTGCTTACCAGCTACTTCATGAAAAGCATTGATGGCATGGTAGCCATGTCTGAGTCTGTTTTAAGCGATATGAAATCTTTCAGGGCAGACTTATCACACGCACTTTGCCCACACCCTTTATTTGATAATTTTGGTGACAAGCTTGAAACCAGCAAAGCAAAAAAAATATTAGGCCTTGATTCAAGCCTCAACTACTTATTATTTTTTGGATTTATTCGTGACTATAAAGGGTTGGATTTGCTTTTAAAAGCTTTTGCTGATGATCGGTTAAAACAACTACCTGTAAAATTGATTGTTGCCGGCGAATTTTATACGGATTCAAAACCTTACCTTGAACTAATTGGGAAACTTCAACTCTCTGAAAGGGTAATTCTAAAAACAGATTTTATTCCAGACAATGAAGTTAATCGGTATTTTGGTGCAGCAGACCTGCTTGTTCAACCTTATAAAAGTGCAACTCAAAGTGGAGTAACTCAAATTGGGTATCATTTCGAAAAACCAATGTTGGTGACAAATGTTGGTGGCCTGGCCGAAATTATTCCCGACCAGAAAGTTGGCTATGCGGTCGAACCAAATGAACCAGCTATTGCAGATGCTCTTCTTGATTTCTACGAAAATAAAAGACAAGATGAGTTTGAAAAGAATTTGAAAATTGAAAAACAAAAATTTTCCTGGAAAAATATGGTAAATGCTTTTATTAGCGTTTATGAAAATGTGACCAAACGATAAAACGATGATAAAAGACCGGATCCAACAAGCAATTTCTGTAAAAGAGCAAATGCTGAATGATCAACATGTCATTGAGTCAATTGAGAAAGCAGCTGAAATACTGATTCAATGTTATACTGAAGGAAAGAAAGCTCTATTTTGCGGAAATGGAGGAAGTGCAGCTGATGCTCAACATTTGGCAGCCGAACTATCTGGTAAATTTTACCTTGATCGACCTCCTATTCATGCCGAAGCATGTCACGTCAATTCATCGTTTATAACTGCCTACTCCAACGATTATCACTTTGAACATGCATACGAAAGATATATCTCTTCAACAGGAAAACCAGGTGATGTTTTAGTTGCAATCTCAACTTCAGGAAATTCAGTTAATATTGTCAATGCAGTTCGAAAAGCAAAAGAGCTCAATATGAAAGTGATTACTTTGACTGGTAATAATGGAGAATTATTAAAAAACCACAGTGATGTTCTCATAAAAATACCTTCTTCCGATACTCCAAGAATACAGGAAGCACAAATCCTGGTTGGTCATATTATTTGCGAAATGGTTGAGATGAAACTATTCGGGAACAATTAAATTTTTATTTCTGAACAAAAATCGATCTTCTGCATTCTTTTAAGATATGGTAAAAAAGTAAATTGACTTTTTAATACCCTCAAAACATTTTGTCAGAAATAATCTATATTTACGTTTGCTGGAAACTAATCCGCATAAAGCAGAGAAAAAAGGATGAATAATACATTGCAAACAAAAGCAGAACAGCGGCTGATTGCCGATTTTTATGACGATTTAGTGCGTACTTTTGACAAGCGCATTAATGATGAAGGCAGGCAACGCATTCAAAAAGCTTTTGAATTTGCTAACAGCGCACACGCTGGGGTAAAGCGCAAATCCGGAGAACCTTATATCATTCATCCAATTGCTGTTGCCCATATTGTATCAAGCGAAATTGGCTTGGGTGCTACCTCAATTATTGCAGCCATTTTACATGATGTTGTCGAAGACACCGATTATAACCTGGAGGATATTGAAAACCTTTTTGGGGAACGGGTTGCTAAAGTTGTTGATGGACTTACAAAGCTGTCTGATGAAATCACATCCCAGCATGATTCTAAACAAGCAACCAATTTCCGGAAAATGCTGATGACCCTTTCAGACGATGTCAGGGTTATTTTGATTAAGCTGGCTGACAGGCTTCACAACATGCGAACATTAGACAGCATGCAGCCTAACAAACAACTAAAAATTGCAGCAGAAACACTCTATATTTTCGCACCTTTAGCCCACCGCCTCGGACTTTACTCCATCAAAACTGAACTCGAAGACCTTAGCTTAAAATATAAACAACCGGAAACTTATAACCAAATTGTTTTTCGCTTACACAGTCAAAAAGAAAGACGAGAAGATTTGGTAAGTGAATTCATCCAGCCCATTGAAACTGAGCTCGAAAAAGAAAAAATAAAATTTAGTATTTCCGGCAGGTTGAAATCCGTATTTTCCATTTGGAATAAAATGCAAACTAAAGGTGTTTCATTTGACGAAGTGTATGACCTGCTGGCCATTCGAATTGTTTTTAAAGCGAGGAAAAATTTGTCTGAAAAGAGACAGTGCTTCGATATACTTTCTCTTATCACGGATATTTATAAACCCAAGCCCGATCGTATTCGCGACTGGATCACTATCCCAAAAGCAAATGGATATGAAGCTTTGCATGTCACTGTTATGGGGCCTCATGGGAAATGGGTTGAAGTACAAATCCGCACACAGCGGATGGATGAGATTGCTGAACGTGGATTTGCAGCACACTATAAATACAAAGGAGACCAGTCACCGGAATCTGAACTGGATAAATGGCTGGAGAAAATCAGGGAAATGCTTCAAAACCCTGAATCAGATGCTTTAGAGTTTTTGGATGAATTCAAAATGAACCTTTACAGTTCAGAAATTATAGTTTTTACCCCTAAAGGTGAGATGGTAACATTACCCAAAGGAGCCACTATAATTGACTTTGCTTACGAAATCCACACGGAACTGGGAAATCAATGCATCGGTGCAAAAATTAGTCACAAATTGGTTCCCGTGAGCCATGTTTTGCAAAGTGGCGACCAGGTTGAAATCCTTACTTCCAAGACCCAGGTACCTGACCTGGAATGGTTAAAATTTTTAGTTACAGCTAAGGCAAAATCAAAAGTAAAACATGCTTTTAAGCTTGATAAAAAACGCCACCTTGAAAAAGGACAGGAAATTATTGAACAGAAACTCAAGGAATATAAAATAAAACCTTCTTCCGATACCCTAAAAAAACTGACTGCCTATTACAATCTCTCAAATAAAGATCAACTTTATTCACAAGTTGGAATGGGCTTCCTGGATTTAAACGATTTGGATGAGATTCTAAAAACAAGAAGGGAGAATAAACTTGCAAAATACTGGACATTAAGTTTTGGTAGAAATAAAAAAGCTAAACCAGGTGAAGGGCAACTCAATATCCCCAAGCGCATGTTCAGCATGAAAGATACTTTTATTCTTAAAGAAAACCCTGATCAGACCAATTACACACTCTCAAAATGTTGCCAGCCCATTCCCGGGGAAGAAGTACTTGGTTATATAAGCTCCAATAACAATGTTGTAATTCATAAGCGAGATTGCCCGGAAGCGATGAAGCTCATGTCCCACCAGGGAGATCGCATTATTAGTGCCGAATGGACCAAATTTAAAAGAAGATCTTATTTAACCAGGTTGAAACTTCACGGCTTCGACCGCATTGGAATTCTCAACGAGGTTACAACAATCATTTCTAAACATAGTAACATCAATATGCGAACAGTCATGTTCGATACCCATGATGGAATTTTCGAAGGTGATCTATATATCTACATCCACAATCTCGACGACCTGAGCAAGCTAATTTCCCGCCTGATGAAAATCAAGGGAATAGACCACATTGAGCGAATTGAAGATGTTGGAGAATAATCTTTATTTAGTCTAAACTATTTTAAAAATTTTACTATTTTTGACCATTATTTAAAATTGGTTTAAGTATGAATAACCATAAAACGAAAGAAACTGTGAAGAATATGTTCACAGAATATCTGGAGAAGAACGGTCATAGAAAAACCCCGGAAAGATTTGCAATTCTTGAGGAGATTTATTCACGTGAAGGCCACTTTGATATTGAGTCCCTTTACATTTCCATGAAAAACAAGAACTACCGTGTTAGTCGTGCAACACTCTATAACACGATTGATCTTCTATTGGAATGTAAGTTGGTTGTTAAGCACCAGTTTGGGAAAAATATAGCTCAGTTTGAAAAAGCTTTTGCAACACTTCAACATGATCATATCATTGATATTAACAACGGGGACGTACATGAATTTTATGATCCGCGGATCAGACAGATCATTGAAGAAGCCTGTTTAAAATATAATATCAAGCTTTCTCACCACACCCTTTACATTTACGGTGAAAGCCTTGATGGTTAATTGGTTTATATTTAATCTAAATAAAATCCTTCAACCGATTTGGAGGATTTTTTTATGCTTGTTTGAGAAAATAATTCGTAATTTTATCTGCCAAATAAATTTCAACATGGCACCGTAGGAATTTGTCTGCTTACAAGACGTAATTTCTGCGGTTTAGTTTGTTTGAAAACCTGAATTTTTTATAATGAAAGTAGATGTCATTTTAGGTCTCCAGTGGGGAGATGAAGGAAAAGGAAAAATTGTTGATGTACTAACCCCTAAATACGATGCAATTTCTCGTTTTCAAGGTGGCCCTAACGCTGGCCACACATTAGAGATAAACGATTTTAAGCAAGTTTTACACACCATTCCATCTGGTATTTTTCATGAAAATAAAGTGAACCTTATCGGAAATGGAGTTGTGCTTGACCCAACAGTTTTTCAAAAAGAGATTGATTCGTTGAAGAAACACAATATTGATCTTCGTAAAAACCTGTACATATCAAAAAAGACACACCTGATCCTTCCAACCCATAAACTACTTGATGCTGCTTCCGAGGCTGCCAAGGGAGATACTAAAATTGGTTCAACCCTGAAAGGTATTGGCCCAACATATAAAGACAAGATTGGCCGTGATGGATTGCGTATTGGTGACATCTTTAAAAACTTTGAAGAAAAATATAAAGCACGTATTGATGCGCACAAAGAATTACTTGAAAAATTCTTTGGTTTCGAATATAAAGAAATGCTCTCCACGATTGAAAAAGAATGGTTTGAAGGAATTGAAATACTTAAATCTTTCACATTTGTTGACAGCGAGCACCTTGTAAACGAATTGATCAATGAAGATAAATCAGTTCTTGCAGAAGGTGCGCAAGGAACATTACTGGACATTGATTTTGGTTCTTATCCTTTTGTAACCTCATCAAATACGATTTGTGCAGGTGCTTGTACCGGTCTTGGAATTGCCCCACAGAAAATCGGGAAAGTATTCGGCATCTTCAAAGCATATTGCACCCGTGTAGGAATGGGCCCATTCCCAACAGAACTTCACGATGAAGTTGGTCAAAAACTTCGCGATGCCGGGAATGAATATGGATCAACAACTGGTCGTCCTCGTCGTTGTGGCTGGCTTGATTTGGTTGCTTTGAAATACTCAAACATGATTAACGGGGTAACAGAACTTTTCATGATGAAAGGCGATGTCCTTGATGATTTTGAAACGATAAAAATCTGTACGGGTTATGAGATCGATGGTGAAGTAACTGATAAGTTTCCATTCGAATTGAATGATCATGTAAAACCTGTTTACGTTGAGCTTCCCGGGTGGCAAACTGATTTGACAAAATTGACAAATCAGGACGAATTCCCCGAAGAATTCAACAACTACATCAATTTTATAGAAGAAGAAACCGGATTACCAATTACCATAGCGTCTGTAGGGCCAAATCGTGCTCAAACAATTATGCTTGACAGCGAATAAATACTACATAAGATAAATTACCAATATAAGAGTCTCATAATGAGGCTCTTTTTTTATATACATTTAACCTGAAACTATTTTGATTTCTAATCTTAATAACTACTTTTAAATGCTTGTTTCAAGAAAACTTTCAATATACAACAAGGGACATATACAAGAGTATAGAGAAAGAGTTGAAACTAACTGGTTTTTCTTGAAATTTCGATTCGTGAATGCTTATTAAGTAACATACTAATGTTATTTAAAATGTTCGGTACATCTTTGGGTAAAGATAACGATTTGTGATAGGGAATTTATGTAAGCATAATAAGTGAAGGTTTATGGAATTTGTGCGCCCGACTCTCTTGCTAGACAAGGACATTTGCTTGAAAAACATTGAAAGGATGGCCGAAAAAGCCAAGTCTAAAAAGCTTATTTTCAGACCCCATTTTAAGACACACCAATCTGCAATCATCGGAGATTGGTTTCGTAAATATGGTGTTGAAGCAATTACTGTTTCCTCTGTTCAAATGGCAACCTATTTCTCGTACCATGGATGGACAGATATCACTATCGCTTTCCCTGTAAACTTCCACGAGATTAATCAAATCAACAAGCTTTCACAAGAAATTTCCCTCAACATAGTCGTTGAAAATAAAGAATCAATCAATTATCTAAATAAATTTCTAAAATTCCCTGTAGGTGTTTTTATAAAAATAGATACCGGCTTTAACAGATCTGGTATATTGGCAGGCAGGTATAATACCATTGATGGCTTATTAAAATTCATCAACGAAAATAAACATCTACAGTTTAAAGGATTTCTTTCTCACACGGGACACACTTATAACGCTAAAAGCCGCCATGAGATATTTAACAGACATTTCGATGCTTTGCTTAAAATGCGTTCTTTGAAGAATTATTACAAAAAGAAATACCCGAATATGCTGGTAAGTATTGGTGATACACCTTCGGCAAGCATTTGTGAGAACTTTGAAGGTGTTGATGAGATTCGACCGGGGAATTTTGTTTTTTATGATCTCATGCAGTACCAGCTCGGGGTATGCCATTTTGATGATATTGCTGTACGCCTGGTTTGCCCTATAGTAGCCAAACATCCTTCAAGAAACGAAGTAGTAATCTATGGAGGTGCCATTCACATTTCTAAAGATTCAATAACCAATATTGACGGCAAAGAGCTTTACGGACAGATAGTTATTAATAAAAATGACAAAAAGGTGCTGCTTGATGAACGAAATTATTTATGTAAGCTGAGCCAGGAACACGGAATTATTAAAGCGACCCATAAAGATTTTAACGACCTGAATATTGGTGACTGGATTGAGATTATCCCTGTTCATAGCTGTTTAACAGCCAACTTAATGGGAAAATATACAACTACTAACGGGGAAACCATTCCGATGATGGGTTCAGGAAATGATGATTTCTAGTGTGAAGATTGTTAATTAAACGAATTAAAATTTTTGATGGTATTTTTCTTTGTTCAAGGCAAGTTTTACAGGCATCCCGATTGCTCGGGACGGCG
>JANQII010000177.1 GCA_028282195.1 Prolixibacteraceae bacterium | reverse complement strand
TGGACCCCGTATCCCTGTTCCCAAATCAACGGGGCGGCAAAGTTAGGGGGCTTTTTGTTTTTCACAAAACTTTTAGCCCTTTTTTATAACCTTTTTTTTCGCCGTGGCCTGTCCAACTGTCTACGGTCAAAAACCGCCCCCGGTCACACCGGCCAAAACCCAAAACATATTAATGAACTTCGCTGTTAAAGCGGCTGCAAAGTAAAATGTTTATTTTTGAATATCCAAATGTTTTTTTAAACTTTTTTCAAGCCCAAAAAAACATCCGGAAAAACAAACTGCAAAACCTTACAGAACAACGCTTTTAAGGATCCGATGTAAACCACCGTTCCCCTCTTAGCGGCTGCAAATATAGGCATCATTCCCATTCCCGCAATACCAAAAACAAGCTTTTTTAAAAAGAAATTTACATCCGAAACAGGAGGCACTGAAAAACAAGAGATTAGACTAACAAAAAATTTTCATCGAAGAAGTCTTGAATAAACAATAAACCTTATCATCGACTTTTAGGTTCATACTGCCAAGTGTATTTTTAGTAATCTCAACCAATAAAATTGCACCTACATCAACCTGGCAAAATACTTTATGATCTACTTCATGAATGGAAACTATTTTCCCCTTTAGCTGGTTTCTTGCAGAAATACCACTTAATTTTTCAGTAGAAAGACTAATATTTGCCGGAGATATATTCAATATTACCTGAGACCCGAGTTCAATTTTATTATTTTCTTCTACTAAAAGAATGTTTTCAGGATAATTTAAATCGTAACTAACTGCGAACATTCCGTTACGCTTTTCTATTCGCTGTACTTTTAGCCGAACAACATTTATAGAATCTTCCTCCTGTAATACATGCCGGGTTTCACGTTTAAAATACAAATCATTATAACTACCAATACCTTTTATTAATCCATTTTCTATAATCATTAGTTGATCGGTCAGCATTAACAAATCAACCAAATCATGACTAACAACAAATATTGGTAAATTAAATTTCGTATGTATTTTCAATAAATAAGGGATAATATTTCGCCTTAAGCGTTGATCCAAAGCAGAGAAAGGTTCATCAAACATCAAAATTGAAGGAGAACTAAGCAACATCCTTCCAATTGCAATACGCTGTTTTTCCCCTCCCGAGCATTGCTGCGGTTTCTTCTCTAACAGGTCTTCTATTTCAAGTAAACGAACAACTTCTTCAAAAGAAATTGAGGACGTTTTTTTATAGCCATAGATTAGATTTTTTCGAACGCTCATGTGTGGGAACAATAAACCCTCCTGAAAAACCATACCCAGATTTCTCTTCCTGGTGGGAATATCTATTTTGCATGATCGATTATAGACTTCTTTTCCCTGAATTAATATTTGTCCATAATCAGGATTTTCAATTCCAGCCAATAATTTTAGCAAGGTAGATTTTCCATGACCAGAAGGACCATACATTCCTATAATACCGGCAGGAATAAACGTTTTAGCTGCCAGGTTAAAATTCCCTTTTTTATATCTTATATCAATGTATGCTGAATCCTTCATGAGTTAATCGATTTTAAGTATCGCCTGTTCACTAACTCTGAAGCCAACATTGCAATAAAAGAAATAACAATTGAAATAAGCATTAACCGAAAAGCTTCATTTTCTTTTCCGGGAGTCTGCATCGCAGAAAATAATGCCAAAGGAATGGTTTGAGTTTCACCAAAAATATTCCCTGCAAAAGTTATTGTTGCACCAAACTCACCTAAACTTCTTGTAAAACTTAAAAGGAAACCACTAACTAATCCCGGGAATGACAAAGGGAGTGTAATGGTAAAAAAGATACGCCATCTTCCAGCTCCCAATATTGAAGCAGCGTCTTCAAAACGCTTGTCCACCATTTCGATTGCTTGTTTAATGGCTCTAATTGCTAACGGTAGTGACACAACAACGGAAGCCAGAACTGCAGCTGCAAAATTAAATGCTATTCGAATCCCAAACTCTTTCTGCAAAAAATTGCCCAGCAAACCATTTGCACCCAGGATTATTAATAATATATAGCCGGTAGTTACAGGTGGCATTACCATCGGGACATGAAGGAACGCCTCAACTATTGGTTTCAGTTTAAAATCTTTTCTGGCCAGTAACCATCCAATTAATACTGCAAATGGAATTGAGATTATGGCACAAAGCAGTGCTACTTTTAATGAAATAGCCAGTGCCGAAATTTCAATTTCAGTTAAGCCTATATATAATAATGTATTCAACTTACCTTAAAAGAATGTTTCCGAAGAATTTCTTTTGCTTTCTCGGAATAAAGATAATTGTAAAAACGTTTCGCGATATCTTTTTCAGAAGTTAACACCTTATGATATTTAACAGCCTTGTGTGAATCTTCAGGAAACATATATATCATTTTCACCTTTTCTGAACGCAAAGCATCAGAACGATATACAATTCCATAGGGCATTTCTCCAATTTCAACCATCATAAGAGCAGAACGGACATCAACTGCAAAGAACAACTTTTTTGACAAATCAACATCATAAAAATCAAGAATCTCTGAAGCGTATTTCCCGGCAGGAACATACCCCGGATCGCCAATGGCTATCTTTACATTAATTGTATTGAAGAAGTTATTAATATTTTCAATTTGCTTTTCATTTCTATCAGCTGCAATCAGCACCATATCATTTGAAGCAAAAACTGAAGATTCAATCGATTCCTTTTTTTCTATTAAGAATTCTACCCAGTTCTTATTTGCTGAAAAATAAACATCAGCTCCTACTCCTTGATCAATCTGCCTTGCCAATGTTCCTGATGCAGCAAAGTTTAATCTCACATCAATATTCTGCTCCAGCTTAAAACTGTCTGCAATTTCTGTAATTACATCAGCAAGACTGGCTGCTGCAAAAACATTCAATTGTTCTTTGTTCTTATTCTTTACATTACCGCAAGAAGGAAACAATGTGATGATCAAAAGGAATACAGTGAATCTATATGAATTACGTTCTACCAAAGTATTCATAAAATTTTCTCCCAAAAATGCATTCGTGGTTTGCAATCTTCATATCCAGCTTTTTCATATAATTGCTGAGCCTTATGGTTATCTTCTCTTACTTCAAGATTAATTTTACAATATCCGTTTTGTCTGCCAAACTCATAAATTGAATCAAGCAAAAATTGTCCAACACCTTTTCCTCTATAATCCGGGTGAACAACAAAATCATGAATATTAATAAGCGGCTTTGCCCGAAAGGTTGAAAAGTTCTTATTACAATTTGCCAATGCTGCAAAGTACCCATCAACTAATACAAAAAATCCCAAAAAAGATTCGTGTTTTCTTAGGCCATCCAGAATTTTAGGAGCCAAATCCTTTTTCATTGGTGCTCCATTGCCCATTTCGTCCTGCATATAAACATCCAATAATCTTATTAACTGTCTGCAATGCTCATCATTATTCAGATCAATATGTACAAATAAATATTCTAACATTCTAACTTAATTCCTCAATTCCCCTTCAAGTTTACTAAGAAACAAGCTGTTCTCAAAGTCTTTTATAATCTTAATAACCTGAGTTAGATTCTAAAATATTTTCACAGAAAGTCATAATTGCGTTAGGTTTTCATTTAAAATTTTGTAGTAATAACGGGTTATTTCAAAGAAATTTAGATGAAAAGATGGCCTGAGAAGGACTTTCCTTTCAGGCTTTGCTCTTTTTGCCATAAACTTTCCCCAATTTTCTTGTATTATCCCGATAGTACTTCTAAAATCGGTGAAAGTTTCTGTCTAAAAATAGCTAAAGCTGTGAGTTATTTTAAAATCTAACTCAGGTTAATAATTCTACACAAAAGTTAATTTGTAGAAGTTTTCTATTTAAAAAGCTTATTTTCGTAGGCTAATCTTAAACTAAGATAAACGTGGAACATAAACTCGTTATCATTCCTACATATAACGAAAAGGAGAACATTGAGAAGATGATTCGTAAAGTGTTCTCTTTACCAACTAACTTTGAGATTCTTGTTATTGAAGATGGCTCACCTGACGGAACTGGCAAAATTGTAAAGAACCTGCAAAAAGAATTTCCGGAAAAATTACATATGCTTGAACGTTCCGGGAAATTAGGACTAGGAACAGCATATTTAACAGGTTTTAAATGGGGCCTTGATCACAACTACGATTATATTTTCGAGATGGATTGTGATTTTTCCCACAATCCGGATGATCTTGAACATTTATTCAAAGCTTGTTCTGAAGAGGGTGCAGATCTTGCGATAGGTTCAAGGTATATTTCAGGGATCAATGTTATTAACTGGCCACTTGGCAGGGTTTTGATGTCTTACTTTGCATCGGTTTATGTTCGCCTGGTTACAAGAATGAGTGTTATGGATACTACAGCGGGGTTTAAATGCTATCGGAGCGAAGTACTTAAAACAATTGATTTGGACAATGTACGCCTGAAAGGATATGGATTTCAGATTGAAATGAAATTTACTGCGTGGAAGCATGGGTTTAATCTTGTTGAAGTACCGATTATCTTCACGGAACGACAAGAAGGAACTTCAAAAATGAGCGGAGGTATTTTTAACGAAGCACTTTGGGGAGTGATGAAGATGAAAATTAGAAGCTGGTTTAGAAAATATGCAAAACCGAATATGGGTTAACTTGTTAATCTTATTGAAAAATAATAGATAGGGGTGTAGCAAAAGCCAGCTATCTAAGAATGCATTATAGATTAATAAGCAACATATTATTATCGCAATTGATAAACTGGAATTTGCATACAGGCTTTTAAAAGATCAAAAAAGTATGTTTTTGATCTTTTGATACATCCCCTTTCTTTTGAGATTCGTAAATTTATAAATAGAAACAAAAACGAAAAATCATGAAAACCATCATCACCAATGCACACATCATAAATGAAGACGAACGTTTTTTGGGCAGCATTCTTATAGAAGATGAGTTTATTAAAACGATTTACAAGGATGAAATAGTTCCGGATGAAATTCTGAAAAGTGCTGAGGTGGTTGATGCAAAGGGAAGGTATTTAATCCCCGGGGTAATTGATGATCAGGTTCATTTCCGTGAGCCAGGCTTAACCCACAAAGGAGAAATACGAACAGAATCTCGTGCTGCTGTGGCTGGTGGTGTTACCAGCTATATGGAAATGCCCAATACAAAACCTCAAGCAACTACCCAAAAGGAACTTCAGAAAAAATATGACCGGGCTGCTGAAGTTTCTGCTGCTAATTACACATTTTACATGGGTACAACCAATGACAATTTAGACGAAGTTTTGGCTACTGACCCAACGAAGATTTGCGGCATTAAAGTTTTTATGGGTTCTTCTACAGGAAACATGCTGGTAGATGATGAAAGTACTTTATCTGAAATATTCAGAAATGCACCAACTTTAATTGCTACACATTGCGAAGATGAAGCAATCATAAAACGGAACACTGAAATTTATCGCCAAAAGTATGGTGAAATAGTACCGATTTCACGCCATCCAAAAATCAGGAGTGCCGAAGCTTGTTTTAAATCATCTTCCAAAGCTGTTGAATTAGCTTCAAAATTTGGAACAAGATTACATGTTTTGCACCTTTCTTCTGCTGAAGAAATGGAGCTTTTTCAGCCGGGACCTGTTACCGAAAAGAAAATAACTGCAGAAGTGTGTGTGCATCACCTTTGGTTTGAAGAAATCGACTATATAAATTACGGGACCCGCATTAAATGGAACCCTGCTGTAAAATCGGCTGAGGATCGAAAGGCGTTATGGGAAGCTTTGCTAGCTGACAAAATTGATGTAATTGCAACCGATCATGCTCCGCATACTTTGGATGAGAAGTCACATCATTACTTCATGGCCCCTTCAGGCGGTCCACTGGTTCAGCACTCATTGGTTGCTATGCTTCAGTTTGTAAAGGATGGAAAAATTAGTTTCGAACAAGTGGTACGCAAAATGTGCCATGCTCCTGCCGAACTGTTCCAAATTGACAGGCGTGGATTTATTCGCGAAGGATATTATGCTGACCTGGTGTTAATCTCACCAGATAAAAACTGGACTGTTAGCCCACAAAATATTTTCTATAAATGTGGCTGGTCACCTTTTGAAGATTTTTCTTTCAATCATTTGGTTTCACATACATTTGTTAATGGCCAGCTTGTTTTCGACCGTGGCATTATTAATGAAAATGTAAAAGGGAAACGATTGGAATTTAACAGATAGGGCATATAATCAGTCCGAAGATCCAGAAAAAATGAAATAAAAGTTTATGAAAGCTAAAGATTTAGATAAGAAGTTTGATAACGAAGAAGATATTTTAGAATACCTTGACCTTTCGAAAGCCAAAAAGCCAGGATTTGATACTAAACGTGTAAGCGTTGATTTTCCTTCGTGGATGGTTCAAAGACTAGACAAAGAAGCAATTCGACTTGGAGTTACGAGACAATCAGTCATTAAATTCTGGATATCCGAGATGCTTAAAAATAATGAGTAACATCAACCTATCGTAAGCTCTTAATTAACCACAACAACTAAATATTTTGAGGCTTCCCAGAATTTATTGGCATCAATTATTTTGAGGCTGTCAACCCGCTGTTCACCAACAAGTTTAAATGAATTCACATCATGAGTTGTAACAACCTCAGCCTTTCTGGCATTAAGGTTTATTGCTTCAAGTTCACGAATATCGACCTGAGTGAAAACTTCAGAATTAAAATCAGTTCGTAGTTTAGCCGTTCTACCAATACCTAAAACACCACCTTCTTTTTCAACCACGCCGTTTTCAACCAAATCTTTTAGCTTGCCAAAAATGTAAAAAGCGGTGTTCATCTCCGCAACCTGCTCTTCAATCTCCTTACTTTGACTAGCAATGATCTCTTCTTTTGCAAGACGTTCCTGTTCTGCTTGCCGTATTCTTCTGTTCAATCCGGCAACATTTAACTGTAATTTGTCCAACTCGCCAACCAACTGGGCAATTTGATTGTCTTTTTCTTTAATCTGCTTATTCAGGTATAAAATAGTTTTTTGAAGTCCCGAAATTTGACTGTTCGAAGAATCAAGTTCTTCCTGAAGTTTCATCACCAAATCTTTATTCTTCTGAAGCAATTCATGGATCAATTCCACATCGTCAAGGATGCTTTTTCTGGCATCAGTATTTAATTCGGGGCCACTTAGCGTTTGTAATTTTACAAATGCCTCAATTTTTCGTATTGAGTCCAGGTTTTCCTGAATCTCATTCATGGTAGAAACAAACCCCAGGATAGTTGAATCCTTATCTTCTTTTTCACGCATTATGCTATCCTGAACAAACTTCATCCTTTCAATCTTTTTTTGTTGACATGAAAAAAACAGAGAAAGGGCTATTATTGTAAAGAGTAACTTTTTCATCATAATTGATCTTTCAAAGAATAACAAATTTACGGCGGTTTTGATGAGGATAGCAAGTTTTTTTGTAATAAGTGAGCTATTAAAACAAAAAAAACGGCATCTATATAGATACCATTTTATACTGAAAAGAACTAAATTCATTTCGATGAACCCAACTCTCCTTCAAAACCCTAGCTTAATTTTTGATCAAGGATTTCTACAATTTGATCTTTAGATTGGATACTGCTGGTTGCATGTACCAATTGCCCTTTTTTATAATAAACCGTAAAAGGTAGTCCCATAAAGCCGCTACACTCAGGTGTATTTCGAATTACAGATGCCTCAGGTATATCGAACTCCATATCCGCAAAAACAATGTTATTATATTCATGTTGAAGCTCGGTCATGGCAGCATAAACAGGAATACACATTGGCCCCATTCTACCGCAACAGATCATTACATTTTCATTCTCTGAGATTAATTCTGCATGTTCTGTTGCAGATATAAGGTGTTTTAAATTTGTTTGAAGCATTTATTTACTATAGTATTAACGTATCGAGATTATTCAATAACTATACCGAAACTGAAAGACAACAACATGTTTTTTGGGTTTTGGTTCAGAAAAATGGCTAAATTACATCAATCCCTAGTTCTTTCAACTTATCAAGAGCTATATCTTTTAATTTAAATTTTTGGATTTTTCCACTCGCAGTCATCGGGAAACTGTCCACAAAGAAAATGTATCTAGGAATTTTGTACCGGGCTATTTGTCCGCGGCAATATTCCTGGACAGTTTCTTCATTCAGACTGTAACCAGCTTTCAATTTAATGAATGCACCAACTTGTTCCCCGTATTTTGGACTTGGGACACCGACTACTTCTACTGCTTCTATTTCCTGAAGATTGTATAAGTAATTCTCAATTTCGCGCGGATAAATATTCTCGCCTCCACGGATAATCATATCCTTAATCCTGCCCGTGATTTTATAGAAACCATTTTCGGTCTTCACACCAAGGTCACCTGAATGCAGCCAGCCATCTTTGTCGATTGCGTTTTTAGTTGCTTCATCGTTATTGTAGTAACCTTTCATTATATTATAGCCACGGCAGCAAATCTCGCCTTGAATACCAGTTTCACATTCTTGTCCGGTTTCGGGGTTAACGATTTTAACCTCAATATTTGGTAACTCAAACCCAACAGTAGTTGCACGAACCTCCGGTGGGTTATGGGTGCGGGTGGCTGTCATGCCTGGCGATGCCTCGGTTAAACCATAAACAATGATAATATCCTTACAGTGCATTTTGGTCATTACCTGGTTCATCGTTTCAATTGGACAAAGTGCTCCGGCCATGATCCCTGTTCGTAGTGTAGACAGGTCAAACATATCAAACATCGGGTGATTTAGTTCAGCAATAAACATCGTAGGTACACCATAAATTGCGGTACACTTTTCCTTCTCTACAGCAGCCAGCACCATCAATGGGTCAAAATCTTCAGTTATGACCATTGATGCTCCATGCGATACAATTGCACATACTGCCAGCACACAACCAAAGCAATGAAACAGTGGGACACAAAGCAATAAGCGATCATCAGCAGTATATTTCATGCACTGCCCAACAGAATATCCATTATTCAGGATATTATGGTGTGAAAGCATTACTCCTTTTGGAAAGCCAGTTGTTCCTGAAGTATATTGCATATTTACCACATCATGTGGATCAATTTCAGATTTGACTACTTCTAATTCCAAATCATCCAAATGATCACCCAGCAACATTAGTTCGGCAGTATTGTACATGCCTCTGTGCTTTTGCTGACCTATAAAAACAACATTCTTCAGTTTAGGGAACTTTTCTGAATCCAGCTTCCCCCGTGAATGGGTCTTCAATTCGGGAACCAACTCAAAAATCATGTTTACATAGTCACTATCCCGATAGCTGTCTATAAGACAAAGTGTATTAATATCAGCATTTTGAATTAAATATTCCAGCTCTGCCAATTTGTAATTGGTATTGATTGTTACCAATACAGCTCCAATTTTAGCGGTTGCAAACATGAAGGTTGTCCAGTCCGGGACATTATTGGCCCATATACCCACTTTATCGCCTTTTCCAACGCCCATATACATTAAGCCTTTTGCCAGCCTGTTTACACGTTCATTAAACTCAGCATAAGACCAACGTAAATTACGGTCGGGGTAAACGATAAAATCCTGATCGGGAGTTTCAAAAGCATACTTTTCAAGAATACCTCCCAATGTATAATCAAGTAATTGCATATTTACGATTTGGATGAAAAAATAAGACTAAAAAGGAGCATAAACAACTGCCAAAATCTTAGCTGGCTTTTTGTTTGCAGCGTGCACATTGTGTGAAACAATTGAATCAAGATAAATACTGTCTCCCTTTTTCAGGTTGTAAACATCTTTTCCATAATTGATTTCCACTTCGCCATCAAGCACATAAATAAACTCTTCACCTTCGTGTGATGAAAGCATATAATCTGATTGTTCACTGGGTTCAATCTCCACAATAAATGGTTCCATATTACGACCTGCCTTATCAGCAGCAAGCGACAAAAAATTTAAGTGTTCCCTGGCATCACTGCTTTGCGAAACAAAACGTACACCACTTTCTTTCTCATCAGCTCGCATGACAACAGGTCCAAGCTGATCGCTATCATCCAAAAAAGTTCCAAGCCTAACTCCCAGCGCACGGGCAATTTTGATCATTGGTGCTAAAGAGGGCACAGTCTTATCTTCTTCAATTTTTTTTAGCAATGCAGCATCAAGATTCGTTCTTTCAGCAAGCTCTTCAATGCTTACCTTCTTTGTTTCACGAACTTGTTTAATTTTTTTTCCTACAATTTTTTCAGGAGTCATTTCAGTCTGTTTATAGTCCTCCACAAAATTAAATTTAATTTGCAGCTATACAAAAGGATGTTTTTTGAAATATTTAACAGATGTTTTTGAGTCTTTTTTTTAAATAATTTATTTGAATATTCCCCAATATACATTAGAAATTAAGTATAGACCTCTCAAGTCATTTTAAGGATTTATATTTAAAAAGTACACAGTTAGCTCCCTGAACAGGCTAAGATAGACCTCGCATATTTCAAAATCAATATGAAACAGTTCGATAAGAAACCAAAGAACATAGTTCAAGAATACGTCTTTCAAGATGCACCGGTGTGAAGATTGGGGTTGTTCCTGACCTTCCCTGAAATAGCTTTTCTTTACTACTCATTATGAAATCAGCAGAAAAGCACCAAAGATATAAAAACAACTATAAAATTAAATAAAATTAAAATAAAAGGATATTATCAATCTTAAAGTTGTTAAATAAAAAACATAGTGTATATTTACATTGATCTTTTATTACATATGGTACTTAAGCAAGAAGTAGAAAAATACTTAAAAGAACTAAGAGTAAAAATTGACATTTTCGGCATGTTGTTTCTTGATGACCGCGGAAAAAATCAACAAACATTGTACGATTTAGAGATTTCACCAGCCAAACGAAAAGAAATAATTTGTTCGTTAAAGGCCGAAGATTATTCACAAGGCCCTTTAGACGAAAAAATGCATGGTATATTGCCAATGTGGGTATTCGGCAAACAGATAAAAAAGAAAGAAGTGTACATTAAAATAAGTATGGGTATAGAAAACAGCAAAGTAGTTTGTATTTCATTTCATATTGCTGAACACTCTATGAATTATCCATTTAAAAAATAAACATCATGAAAAGTCCATTTACAGGTAAAGAAATGAACATTGTAAAGAAATGGCGAACCATGAGTTTTCGCAAAGACGAATTCAACGTATTATTTCATTCATACAAATGTGAAGATACGGGCGAGCAATTTGAGGATGATGTGTTTTCCCAGTTAAATTTTAATCAGTTAATTAATCAATACAGGGTAAAATACAGCATTCCTTTTCCTGAACAAATCATTGCCATTCGAAAAAAATATAGTCTTTCTGCAGCAAAAATGTCGGAAATATTAGGTTTTGGAGCGAACGGGTATCGTCAATATGAAGGAGGCGAAGTACCAAACCAATCAAATTCAAAATTAATTCAGTTAGCCGGGGATCCTCGTGAGTTTAAAAAACTGGTTCAGTATTGCATTACGCCAGATCATAAATTTATTGAGAAAATAAATAGAACGATCGAAAATCTATTAGAGAAACAAAAGAAGCATAAATTTGAAAAACAACTGGAAAACTACTTTTTTGGTGCATGTTTACCCAATTCATTAACAGGTTTTAAAACGCCAAATATTGACAAATTTTCGGAGATGGTCGTGTTTTTTACAGAGAAACTTCATCCATGGAAAACAAAACTTAATAAATTATTGTTTTATGCCGATTTTATGATGTACCAACAAACCGGATTCTCAATAAGTGGCATTCAGTACCGTGCCATCCCTATGGGGCCGGTACCAAATAATTTTAACAGTATTTTTGAATACCTGGCCAATAAAGATGAAATTGATATTTATTACACAAACTTTACTGATGGTGGTACAGGTGAGCAATTTAAACCAAACCCGGCAAGAAAGTTTCGATTGGGGTTATTTACTGAAACAGAGTTAGGAATATTGAATGCAGTTGCAGAAAGATTTAAAAATACATTAACAAATGAGATCATTGAAATTAGCCATAAAGAAAAAGCCTGGATTGAAAATAATGCTGAAAGGAAACTAATAGATTATAATTATAGCTTTGAATTAAATTGATTAATCTGAGAAGCTGTCTAAAAATTATCCATCCATTTGATTATGCGTCTTTTTCGTTTATACTGCGTTGAATTTTCCTTAAATAGCTGGTGCTATTCGCGTCAAAT
>JANQII010000151.1 GCA_028282195.1 Prolixibacteraceae bacterium | reverse complement strand
CCGCAGAGTGCGCAAAGTTTTTATCGGAAAGTGCGCTAAGGGGTAACTTGGGGCAATGATTATTTTGCAAAATGTTAAGATCAACCCAAAACTCACGTTAAGTAACAATACACAACATTTTTCATGGAAACAGTTTTTGTTTTTGAATGACCAGTCAGTCATTGTTAACATTAACTTAACGCAAAATAATTGCGTAGACTAAATTAGCACTCTACTTTTGACCAACCGTTCAGTCAAAAATTAAAAAGCATGCCTCGAACAGAAAAACAATTTGAACAAATCAGAAAAGAAAAGAAAGAATTAATCAAGCAAACAGCCTTAGAGCTGTTTGCAGAAAACGGCTTTCACGCTACCTCGATTAATCAGATCGCTAAAAAAGCAGGAATATCAAAGGGGCTTACTTATAATTATTTTGCAAGTAAGAATGATATTCTCAAGGAAATAATTGATGAAGGTTTTCACCAGATTCATGATCTTTTTGATCCGAATCATGATGGAATCCTTACAGAAGAAGAATTGATTTTTTTTGTTGAAAAAACCTTTGATACAGTAGGAAGCAATTTGCGACACTGGAAACTTTTTTTCACGCTAATGTTGCAACCTATTGTTTCTGAAAACTTTAGCTACCAATACATTGATGCAAGTAAAGTAATGCTGAAAATGATGCATGACTTCCTTGTCAGCAAAGGTAGCAAGGATCCTGAAGGAGATATGTTAATGATAAATTCGATGATTGAAGGGGCATTATTATATTCTATAGTTACTCCTGAATTATTTCCAATTGATTTAGTAAAAAAGAAAATTACCAATGGTGTTTTACGCATCATTAAGTATTCTAATTCATAAAGATTCATAGCCATGAAAAGATTATTTTTTATACTTAGTATTTTACTCACAACTAAGCTATTATTCGCCCAGGACATTAAAGAAATTGTAAGGGAAGCTGATGAAAAAATAAGAGGTAATTCAAGTAAAGGAACATATACCATGACCATTCAACGACCGAGCTGGTCAAGGTCAATAACCATGAAGTCATGGAGCTTAGGTACGGAATATTCATTATTTTATATCACCTCGCCCGCCAAGGAAAAAGGACAAGTATTTCTTAAACGCCAAAGTGAAATGTGGAATTGGGTTCCCAGCATTGATCGGATGATAAAAATCCCACCTAGTATGATGATGCAATCCTGGATGGGCTCCGACTTTACAAATGATGACCTTGTAAAAGAATCTTCATTGGTAAAAGACTATTCACATAGATTAATAAGCAGTGACGAAAAAATTGATGAATACGATTGCTATAAAATTGAATTAATCCCTCATGAGGATGCACCAGTTGTTTGGGGAAAAATTTTCATGTGGATCAGCAAAGAAGAATTTCTTTGGTTAAAAGCTGAGTTTTATGATGAAGATGAATTTCTTGTGAATACTGAAATTCTTACTGATATCAAACAAATGGACGACAGGGTTATACCGACCCGACTTGAAATGATCCCGGCAGATAAAGAAGGCCACAAAACAATATTGATATTCAAAGACATGGATTTTAATGCACCTTTAAAAGAATCTTTCTTCTCTATTCAAAATATGAAAAGAATAAGATAAAACAGTGAACAGGGGGAATGGAAAATGAGAAATCATTCAATCAATCAGTAATTCAGTAATTTAATCAATAGATGAAAGCAAACTTTAAACTGGCCTGGAGAAACTTGTGGCGCAACAGAAGGCGCACACTAATTACTGTTGGCTCAATATTTTTCGGAGTACTGCTATCAGCCTATATGAGTTCTATGCAGGAAGGTTCATATGAAAAAATGGTTGATATGGTGGTTAAATATTACTCTGGTTTTATGCAAATCCACCACGAAGAATATTGGGAAAATAAAAGCATCAACAACACATTTGAGTTAGACCCAAAACTGGAACAACAAGTACTAAATTGTAAAGAAATTGACTATGTTATTCCACGATTGGAGTCCTTTGCCCTTGCATCTTCTGAGAACCTGACAAAGGGAGTTATGGTTCTTGGTATTTCACCCGGGAAAGAGCACAAACTGATGTCCCTGGCCGATCGTGTCGTCGAAGGGAAATACCTTGAAAAAGGAGATGAAGGCTTAATCATTGGTGAGGGATTAGCCAAATACCTCAAACTTGGCGTGAACGATACATTAGTGATGATCAGTCAGGGCTACCATGGAATAAGTGCTGCTGGTAAATACCCAATCAGGGGATTAATAAAACATCCATCTCCCGATCTTAATAAAATGATCGTTTTTATGGATTTGGCTAACTGCCAGGAATTCTTCTCTGCAGAGAACAGGCTTACATCGCTTGTTGTAAATGTAAAAAAACTGGATGACTTAAATAAAAGTTTAAGAAAAATCAGGAATAACCTGCCGGCACCATATTCTATTATGAGTTGGGAAGAAATGTCCCCGGATTTAGTACAGCAAATTGAAAGTGACCGTGCCGGAGGGGTAATTATGAAAATGATTGTTTACATCATAATCAGTTTCGGGATCCTGGGAACAATCATGATGATGATTGCTGAACGAAGAAGGGAGTTCGGAGTAATCATCGCTATTGGAATGCAACGTAAAAAGCTGGCAACAATCTTATTCTTTGAAACCATCTTTATTGGGTTAATTGGGGCAATTTCAGGCTTAATTGTAAGCATTCCATTATTGGTTTTTCAATATAAAAACCCTATTCCCCTAACTGGACAAACAGCTCAGGCAATGGAGGCTTATGGCTTTGAACCATTTATGTTTTTTTCACTAGCACCGTCAGTCTTCTGGCAACAAGCCCTTACAGTGTTCATTTTCACAGTTATTATTTCAGTTTACCCGATTATTTCGGCTAATAAACTGAATCTAATTAAAGCATTACGATCTTAAAAAAATCATCATGATAGTATCAGTTGCATGGAGAAATATATGGCGTAACCCGCTTCGTTCAGGTGTAATTATTACAGCAATTACGCTCGGAATGTTTGCCGGGGTATTTAGTGCTTTCTTTATGAAAGGATGGATGAACCAACGCCTTGAAGCCGGAGTAGAAACTGAAGTTTCACACATTACAGCCAACCACCCGGAATACCGGGAAAATTACGAAATAAGCAAATACATTCCGAACGGAACCCAAATTACTTCTGAATTTGAGCAGGAGGATATCGTCAATGGTGTCAGTCCAAGAATTTCCATTCAGTCAATGGTATCTTCTGCTGAAACAGGGACCGGGGTGAAAATAATGGGGGTTTATCCGGAAAAAGAAAAGACAGTAACCAACCTTTACACAAAGATTGCAGAAGGGGCTTACTTCGAGGGTGTGAAACGAAACCCCATTGTAATTGGGGAAAAGCTGGCTAAAAAATTAAAAGTAAAACTTCGTTCAAAAGTGGTTATTACCCTGCAGGATGCTAAGGGAAATATTACCGGCGGGGCTTTCAGGGTTTGTGGAATTTTTGACACAAGCAACAGCATGTTTGAGGAAGGCAATGTTTTTGTACGATATAATGACCTAAAAAACCTGGCATCTTTACCTGATGGAGCAACACACGAGATTATTGTCCACCTTGAAAATCAGGATGATCTTTTTGTAACGACAGATAAATTAGCCGATCTATATCAAAACCTGGAAGTTAAAAACTGGAAACAGTTGGTTCCGGAATTAGGGTTACTTACCGAAATGGGCGATATGTATACTTACATGCTTGTAATAATCATTCTTCTTTCGCTAGGTTTTGGAATTGTAAATACCATGTTGATGGTAGTGCTGGAACGCGTAAAAGAGATTGGTATGCTAATGGCCATTGGTATGAGCAAAATAAAAGTTTTTGCAATGTTAATGCTGGAAACCGTATTACTGACTTTAACGGGGGGGACAATCGGTGTCTTTTTGGGGTTCATTACAGCTTCTTCATTAAAAGAAAATGGAATAAACCTTTCCCGATATGCACAAGGATTAGAAGAACTGGGATATGATCCTGTCATTTACCCTGTCATTGAAAGCGGGATTGTTTCAACAATTATTTTCCTCGTGATCTTCACGGGCATACTTGCTTCAATTTACCCGGCAAGAAAAGCATTAAAGTATAACCCTGCTGAAGCGATCCGAACTGAATAAATGATGAAAGGAGTAAGTTGACTAATAACAAATGACCAGTTACTAATGACCAGTTACTAATGACTAAAAAATTAAAAAAAATGAATATCATCGAAATAAAAAATCTGAAGAAAACATACAACGACTCTGAAGTTGAAGTGCATGCCGTAAACGGCGTAAATTTATCTATTGCAGAAGGGGAATTTGCAGCAATTGTTGGTCCGTCTGGTTCAGGGAAAACAACTCTGCTAAACATGCTGGGAGGACTTGATGACCCTTCAGGTGGTAACATCCTTATTGATGAAACTGAGCTCAGCCATTTAAGCTCTTCTGATTTGATTAACTTCAGGATGAGAAACATTGGTTTTGTGTTTCAATCTTATAATTTAATTCCAGTATTAACAGCAAAGGAAAATGTCGAGTTTATTATGCAGTTGCAAGGAAAACCCAAAAAAGATCGTGAAGAACGCACGTATCAATTACTCGAAGCAGTAGGTTTAAAAGGCCGCGAGAAGAGTCGCCCCGGAAAACTCTCCGGAGGACAACAACAACGTGTTGCAGTGGCTCGTGCACTGGCATCAAAACCAAAATTTGTATTGGCAGATGAACCAACTGCAAACCTCGATTCAAAGTCTACTGAAAACTTATTGGACATTATGGAAGAGCTCAATAAGAAAGAAAATATCACGTTTATTTTTAGTACACATGATCAACGCGTTGTAAACAAAGCCAGACGTGTTATCACTCTGGAAGACGGAAAAGTAATTAGCGATATTAGAAAGGATTAAGCAATGTATATCCGGTTTTTCTTATTATTAATAATGAGCTTTGCATACTTACCCGGAAAAATTTTCGGACAATCTATTGATAGCTGGAATGAAAATATCCTGGACACTGCGAAAGGTTCACCATTCCTTAATGATTTGGAAGAATCAATTGTGTTTGAGTTAAACCTTGTCAGAACAAACCCTGCAAAGTATGCTGAATTTTACATTGAACCTTTACTCGGACTATTTGAAGGAAAGCTTTTTAAATATCCCGAACAACTCCCAATAATTACCAAAGAAGGAAAAAAGGCTGTACAAGAATGCATCAGGGCGTTAAAGCTTGCTGAGCCGGCAGGGGTACTTTATCCAAACGAAAGTTTATCAAAAGCAGCAAGTGATTTAGTAAACTTTCAAACCAGAAACGGAAAAGTTGGGCACATTGGGAAAAACCGATCGACCCCTGTTGATCGAATAGAAAGGTATGGGGAATGGGAGCACAGGGTAGCAGAAAACATTTCCTATGGAAGCCATAGCGCTCGTCAAATTGTAATCGCGCTTTTAGTTGATGATGGAGTTCCATCCAGAGGACACAGAAAAAACATTTTAAACAATGATTTTAAGCTTGTTGGCTTAGGCACCGGACAGCATCCAAAGTACGGAACAATGTGTGTAATGGACTTCGCCGGAGGTTTTAAACCCAATTAATCATGCGGAAATTAGTTTTCATCTTACCTATATTTTTTATTATTCAAAGCTTTGCCCAGGAACGAAACTGGACATTGAATGGATATGTAAAAGACCTTTTTATGTATTACCATCCCAAACAAGAACTTCCGGGTTTGGACATAAATAATCTTGCTACAAACACCATTCATAACCGTCTGAATTTTAAATGGTACACAAGTGATCAGTTTACGATTGCAGTTGAAATGCGTAATCGAATTATTTTAGGAAGCCTTGTAAAAGAATTTCAGGATTACCAATCAATTATTGACGTTGATAATGGTTATTTTGATCTGTCTGCGGTTCCTTTTGATGGTAAAAGCTGGTTTATGCATTCTATGATTGACCGGGCATTTATCGATTGGACATCAGGAAAGTGGCAAATCCGTGCCGGACGCCAGAGAGTTAACTGGGGAATCAACTCGGTTTGGAACCCCAACGATGTTTTCAATTCGTTTTCTTACTTCGATTTTGACTATGAAGAACGCTCCGGGTCAGACGCTTTAAGGGTTCAATATTACATGGGAATGACTTCATCTGCTGAAATTGTTTACAAGCTGGGTGAAAATGCAGACGAAATGGCACTTGCCGGATTAGTCCGTTTTTCACAATGGGATTATGACTTTCAATTTATCGGTGGTTGGGTTGGCGAAGATATGGTAATTGGAACCGGCTGGTCTGGTGATATTCAAGGTGGAGGTTTTCGCGGGGAAATCACTCATTTTATGCCCCGTAAACAAAACTCAGGATCTAAAAAAGCGACTGTAGCTTCAATTTCTGGTGACTATACATTCCCAAATTCGGTATATATTCAGGCAAGTGCTCTTTATAACAGCCATGGAAAAAGTGGAAAAGCAGGAGGACTTGATCCATTGTCTAATGACAACCTTTCAGCCAAATTTCTTTCATTTGCCAAATATTCACTTTTTGGGCAAGTCTCCTACCCTATCACGCCACTATTTAATGGCAGCTTTTCAGGTATAATCAATCCAGGTGATGGCTCTTTTTATTTTGGACCAGCCCTTACATATTCTTTACAAAATAATCTGGAACTCATGCTCACAGGCCAATTATTTTTTGGGGAAGAAGGTTCAGAGTTTGGCGATATTGGGCAGCTGGTATTTGGAAGATTGAAGTGGAGTTTTTAGTTATCCCCTTCTCTTATAAGGTCATCCCGAACTTGATTCATTGTTGTCCGGTTAAAATGTAGATTAAGGGCTAAAGCCCTTTTCATCCCTGGGTTTCTTGGCCCCGGCTTAAGCCGGGGCTTAAATATAGTAGCAAAGAAAAG
>JANQII010000092.1 GCA_028282195.1 Prolixibacteraceae bacterium | reverse complement strand
AAACGAGCATGAGAAATATTCACACATAGGCGATTTATTAAAATCATGCGAGTTCCATCTTATACCTTAGAAAACAAACAATTTTAATAAGATGAAATATTTATTCTTTGCAGTATTTCCGTTAGGAAAATAGAAGGGAGTGAAATATAGAATATTACCAGGGGTGTACATAAAAAAATCTTATTCGTTAATAAAATCAATTAATTTGTTGTGTTCAATTTGGGCATTGTATATTGTTTTATTTTCTTCGTCTAAGTACCAGGAAAAATCAATCTTTTCATCGGAAGATTTTGTAAGCCCTTTTTCAAATAAATGCAGCAGGTTATTCTGTTTTGCTACATGATACCAATTTGAACTTTTCCTATGTGTGAGGTGAACCAATTCGGATGCACTCAATCTTCCGAATTTTTCAACAACTGTTTCAAGCATCTCTATTTCATTATCTGAAAATTCATCATCACAAAAATTAATAATAGGCTTTATATATGTGGCTTCGGCTGTTTTGCTAATTTTTATGAAATTATGAAGTAAATCCGGACTGTCAGATAATTCAATAAAGATGTCTCTGGCAACAGGCCCTGCTTGCCAAACTTCAAACTCTATCTCAAGAAATGGAATGCTGTATCTTTTAACGTAAGATTCTTCAAGAAGATAAAGAAGTTTTAAAAGTTTTGTTTTGGAAAGCTCGTTTATTTTTTCAGCAAAATAAACAATTGTATTTCCAATTTTCTCAATATCTTCTTTTGAATAAGCTTTCATGTGACAAATATAGGTATTATTATCGATAGTTTTTTATCAACATTAAGTCGTATATTTGTGTCAAAATAGCTTAAAGAAATGTTTAAATAAAGTATTTACACATTGGGTCAGGGAGAAGGAAACACGGATAACCAGGACTAAAAAGAAGATGTAGCGGCAAAAGCTTATCAAAAAGATTGGCACAGGTAAACATATCTAAATACGAAAGGATTTAGTTGTGCCTTCCGCTACAACATTAAATGCAATTGCCGGCACATTGGAAATAACCACAGGTTTTTTACCGGGCAACGAAAGTGCCAGATCTTTAAATTATGGGAACTGTAAAACAACAATTCATTGAAGATAACCAAGGGCAAAGGATAGCCGTTTTGCTGCCAATTGATGCATATAACAACATGTTGGAGCAACTGGAAGAAATGGACGAAATTAAAGCGTATGATGCCGCAAAGGCTTCTGACGATGAAGTTATTCCTTTTGACCAGGCTATAAAAGAGATTGAAGCAAAACGCAATGACTTATAAATTATCGATCAGCCGTAAGGCACAAAAACAACTTGCCAGGCTGCCCGCTAACGATTATAAGAAGGTAAAGCAAACGATCCTCGACCTTGCAAACAACCCAAGGCCTTCAGGTTCTAAAAATTTAAAAGGTCGCGATGGTTGGCGTGTTCGGCAAGGTAACTACCGCATAATTTACGAGATTGAAGATACCCAACTGATTGTTACCGTTCTGGAAGTTGGAGACCGAAAAGATATCTACAGGTAAATCAGTGAAATTATCTAAGTCGAACTGATCCCGATCGCGGGGCGTATCGGAACTTTGGGTTTTAACCTGCCATCCCTATCGGGAGGAAATCCTGACTGCCCTCAGGTTCCCCGTCCCCTGGGACGATGATATGGATAATTCCTTAGCTGATACCCCGTTTGCTTGCAGCGGGGTAGTTCATTCATTATTTTATGTGATGTAGAACAATGATGAATTCTGGATAGAAAAAATATTTTTGATTCTTTTCACGGGTTCAAACTAACCCAAATCAATAAAAATTCCGAAGTTTGTATGTTATGCACAGCAAGCTATTTGCCGAAGTAATTTTGCCTTTGCCGGTCGGTGACTTGTTCACTTATCGGGTACCTGCTGACTTTGAACCTTCCGTAAAAGTTGGGGTAAGGGTAGTGGTGCAATTTGGTGCGCGTAAGTTTTATTCAGCTTTGGTTTATCGGTTAACCAATGAAGCTCCTTCGGGTGACTTTGAAATGAAAAATATTGATGCGGTTCTGGATAAAGAACCGATTGTTAATCAGGCACAGTTTATTTTATGGGAATGGATTGCTGATTATTATTGCTGCTCGATCGGTGAAGTTTATAAAGCAGCATTGCCTTCGGCCTTAAAACTGGAAAGTCAGTCAAAAGTTTGCTTTAATCCTGAATATAAAATTCCATCGGGTTTGTCCGGGGAAGAAGAAGCGCTTTTGTTTATGCTGCAAGGGCATGGTCAATCAAGTATACGTGAAATCAACCGGTTTTTAGGAAAGAAATCATCTTTGGCTACGTTGAAACTTCTTTTGGAAAAAAATGCAATAATTCTCGAAGAAAAGCTGAAAGAAAGTTACAAGCCTAAAACCGCATCATTTGTAAAGCTTTTTGATGGTGTTGAAGAAAAGCTTGAGGGCGTTTTTGCAGAAATAAAAAGGGCAAAAAAGCAAGTTGGTTTGTTGGAGTTTTTTTTAGCTGAAACAATTTATCACGCTGATAAGAAAGAGATAATTGCAAAAGCTGAGTTATTAAAAAATGGTAATTTTTCGGATGCAGTTCTTTCCGGTTTAGTTAAAAAAAATATTCTTGAAATTGAACAAGTTGAAATAGGCCGGCTTGATCAGACTTTAGGTGAAGAAATAAAAGCAAGTAAACTAAGCGAAGCGCAGGAACTTGCTTTTGATCAGATAAAGACAGAATTAGCTGGCAAAAAACCGGTTCTGCTCCATGGTGTAACTTCTTCTGGAAAAACTGAAATATACATTAAGCTGATTGAAGAGCAATTGGCACTTGGAAACCAGGTTTTGTACCTGGTACCTGAAATTGGTTTGACAACCCAATTGATTAATCGCCTAAAAAAAGTTTTTGGGAAAAAAGCAGGAGTTTATCATTCAAAATTTAACGATTCGGAACGCGTTGAAATCTGGCTGAATATTCTCGAACAAAAAGAAGATGCTTATCAGTTGGTTTTAGGGGCTCGTTCGGCTGCTTTTCTTCCGTTTATTAAACTGGGGTTGATCATTGTTGACGAGGAGCACGAGTCAAGCTACAAACAGTTCGACCCTGCACCAAGATACAATGCACGTGACCTGGCTGTTGTATTGGGCCAAATACATAAAGCAAATGTGCTGCTGGGCACAGCTACTCCTTCTTTTGAAAGTTATTTGAATGCCAAAACCGGAAAATATGGTTTTGTGGAACTGAAAGAACGGTTTCAGGGAATTGAACTTCCTGAAATGATTGTGGCTGATATCCGAAAAGCAAGCAGGCAACGTTCAATGAAATCTTTGTTAACCCCTGAACTTCATCAAGAAATTGAAAACGCCCTTAAAAATGAAGAGCAGGTGATCCTGTTCCAAAACAGAAGGGGGTTTGCACCCTATTTGCAATGCACAACTTGTGGCTGGATCCCAAAGTGTAAAAATTGTGATGTAAGTTTAACTTATCATAAATATCGCTCGAGCTTAATTTGCCATTATTGTGGACATACTTCAAGTATGCCAGCTAATTGTGGGGAATGCCATTCCGAAGATATTCGAACAAAAGGTTTCGGCACAGAAAAGATTGAAGAAGAGTTGTCAGTCCTTTTCCCTGAAGCAAAAATTGCCAGAATGGATTTGGATACAACCCGTGCTAAAAAAGCGTATGAGCAAATCATATATAAATTTGAAGCCAGGCAGGTGGATATCCTGGTTGGTACCCAAATGGTAACCAAAGGCCTTGATTTTGACAATGTGAGTGTAGTTGGGATATTAAATGCCGATCAGCTGTTAAACTATCCTGATTTTCGTTCTTTTGAACGCTCCTTTCAACTTATAGCTCAAGTTAGTGGCCGCGCCGGGCGAAAGAATAAACAAGGCAGGGTAATTATTCAAACCAGTCAGGCTAATCATCCGGTTTTAAAAAAGGTAATTGAAAATAACTACTCAGGTTTCTTTAATCAGCAAATGGTGGAACGGAAGATATTTAAATACCCGCCTACCTTCAGGTTGATAAAAATTGTATTGAAGCATAAAAACAGAGATCGTCTGGATTATGCCGCTAATAACCTGGCTGTTAATCTTCGAAAACGTTTTGGCTTTAATTTACTCGGGCCGGAATATCCGCTTATTGGAAGAGTTCAAAACTGGTTTCAAAAAGAAATATGGATAAAGTTGCCCAAGAACCATCAAATCGGAAAATCCAAAAAAGAAATTCTAACTGAAATTCAACGGATGAAATCATTGCCTAATCATTCTAACTTGATTATATATGCAGATGTTGATCCAATGTAATTTCTTCATTAAACAAGATTGGAAATTTTGACACACACTGTTAAAAAATACTACATTTGTAGCGATACTATAAAATGACATTTGTGGATAAAAACGAAGTAAATCAGGTATTCGTAAAGTTTGGCGAAGTTAAAGCCTTAGTCATAGGTGATGCGATGGTTGACTCATACCTTCGTGGAACAGTTGATCGAATATCCTCTGAAGCACCAATTCCAATAATTGCAGTGAATAATCAGGAATGTAGATTGGGTGGTGCTGCAAATGTATCATTAAACCTGCAGGTTTTAGGGGCAACTCCGATTTTGGTTTCTATGATTGGAGAAGATGCCCAGGGTGAAAACTTCATGGAATTGCTGAAAAAGAGAAAACTTTCAAAGGAAGGTATAATTCGCACTTCAGATAGACGAACAACTTTGAAGACAAGGATACTTCGGGGAAACCAACAGGTAGTAAGGGTAGATGAAGAAGTAACAGATTATATACGTCCCGATGAGGAAGAGATTGTATATAACCGTGTCGAATCATTGATGAATTTACATGATTTTGATATCCTGATTTTTGTCGACTATGATAAAGGGTTAATCACTCCTGATTTGATAAAAAGAATCACAACTTTGGCTCATTCAAGAGGAGTGAAAATTGCAGTTGACCCCAAGTTTCGAAATTTTAAATTTTACAGGGAAGTTGATCTCTTTAAGCCAAATTTCGATGAATTTAGAAAGGGGATTAGGAAAAACATTGACAAGCAAAATCTTTCTGACATTCTAAAAGCTGCCGAAGAGCTCAAAAAAGAAAATGAATACGGGATCATTTTTATAACCTTATCCGAACTGGGGGTAATGATAAGCAATGGGGTTGTGCAAAATCATTTTCCAGCTGAGATTAGGGACATTTCAGATGTTTCAGGTGCTGGTGATACTGTTATTGCGGTAGCTAGTTTGTGCCTGGCAGCTGGTTTGTCTACACGATTAATAGCTCAGCTTTCCAATCTGGCAGGAGGCTTAGTATGTGAGAAATCCGGAGTCGTTCCAATTGACCCGGTACATTTAAAAACCGAAGCAGGAAAGATTGATCCGAATTAATCTTGAACCTTGATTTTCTGTTTTTTAAATCAGTGAGACTATGATTTCAGGATCCGGCATTCGCCGGAGAACTGGAATTATCTAAGTCGAACTGATCCCGATCGCAAGGCGTATCGGGATCTTTGGGTTTTAACTTGCCTGACGGCAGTCAGGTTTCCCGTCGCTTGGGGCGATAATATGAATAATTCCTTAGCTGATACCCCGTCTGCTTGCAGCGGGGTAGTTCATTTTCCCGTATAAGTGAAGAACTGTTAATGGAATTTTGGAGAGCTATTTAACCCAAAATATGCATTAAAAATTCTATTACGCACTGAAACTACTTCAAAACAAAGCGTTTTACTGACTTGCTTCAACTCACCATAGCGTTGCTATGCTTCGTCTCAGTAAGTCTTTGTTTTATTGTATTTTCAATGTTCATAACAAACCTTTAATATATAATCCGGGTTAAATTTCCTTAAAAAGGAATCATATTCTGCATAAAATATTAACTTTGAAACTTGTCAAAATCTGGATAAACAATCATGGGAAAAGTAATTGCTTTTGCAAATCAAAAAGGAGGGGTAGGAAAAACAACTTCTGCTATTAATCTTGCAGCAAGTATGGCTGTTTTGGAGAAGAAAGTTCTCATTATTGATGCAGATCCTCAGGCCAATGCAACTTCAGGAATAGGTTTCGATGTTCGAAATGTTAAAACCAGCATTTACGAATGTATTGTCGATGATATTGATCCCCGAAAGATTATTCTTAAATCTGAAATTGAAGGACTGGATTTGTTACCTTCACACATTGACCTGGTAGGGGCTGAGATTGAGATGCTAAATCTTCCAAACCGTGAAAAAGTAATGAAGGTTGTGATCGAGAAGATTAGGGATGAATACGATTTTATTTTTATCGATTGTTCTCCTTCCCTGGGATTAATTACGGTTAATTCTTTAACCGCGGCTGATTCGATCGTTATTCCTGTTCAATGTGAATATTTTGCATTGGAAGGTTTGGGAAAGCTTCTTAATACGATAAAAATTATCCAGACACGCCTTAACCCGGAACTGGAAATTGAAGGCTTTCTTTTAACCATGTTCGATGGACGTTTGAATTTATCGAATCAGGTAATGGATGAAGTTAAAACCCATTTTGGAGATATGGTTTTTGACACCTTGATCCATCGAAACATAAAACTGAGCGAGGCCCCAAGTTACGGGGTTCCCGCTGTAATTTATGATGCAAGTTCGAGAGGGGCTGTAAGCTACATGGAGCTGGCCCGTGAGGTTTTACAGAAGAACGATTTGACAAAGTTGAAAAACGCTGAAAAAGTAATTGAATAATAGCTTGATTATGGCTGCAAAAAGAAATGCTTTGGGTAGAGGATTAGGTGCTTTGATTGATGATGCCGGAAAAATTGATTCTGGCTCGCCAATTAACGAAATCCCTATTGAAGAGATTGAAGCTAATCCCTATCAGCCACGGACAAAGTTTGACGAAAATGCCTTGAATGAGCTGGCTGCATCAATTAAAGAATTAGGCATCATTCAGCCCATAACGCTTCGAAAGGTTGATGACAAGTATCAGATAATTGCCGGAGAACGACGTTACAGGGCTTCGAAAATTGCAGGCCTTAAAACGGTAACGGCATATGTCCGCCCTGCAGAAGATGATGGAATGCTTGAAATGGCATTGGTTGAGAATATCCAACGTGAAGATCTGGATGCTATTGAAATAGCCCTTTCATATCAGCGTTTGATTGATGAGTGTAATTTAACCCAGGAGAGCCTTAGCGATCGAGTAGGAAAAAAGCGCTCGACAATAGCTAATTATTTGCGTTTGTTGAAATTGCCTGCTAAAATCCAGAAAGGGATCATTGAAAAAGTAATCTCAATGGGGCATGCACGAGCATTGGTCAATGTTCCAAACCCCGAAGATCAGCTTGAGGTTTTTGAATTGATTTTAGTGGAGGAACTGTCCGTTCGAAAGGTGGAAGAAATCGTGAGGAACTTAAATGCTGAAGGAATTAAAAAAGCAGAACCAAAAGAAAAAAAACAGAAGTTCCCTGAAGAATATGGTCAGCTTAAAGAGCATTTAAGTCAGTTCTTTCAAACTAAAGTCGATTTTTCATTGAATAATAAAGGGAAAGGGAAAATCGTTATCCCTTTTGAAACAGCGAATGACTTAGAGCGTATTATGGGAATTTTGGATAAGTTGAAAGACTGATTCGCTAATAAAAACTAGAAACATTGGGCCATTATAAAATAGTTTTTCTTATAATCCTGTTTATTACAACAGGATTTTGTGCTTCTGCACAGACCACCAGTAAGGCAGATAGCTTAATTGTTTATCCTGAAAAGAAGGAGCATTCAGCGAGAAAGGCTACAATTTATTCTGCTGTTCTTCCGGGCTTAGGCCAAATTTACAACAAGAAATACTGGAAAGTCCCGTTAATATATATCGGATTTGGTGCTTTTGGGTATTTTATTGATTGGAACAATGATCAATACGTCAAATTCAAAGAGGCGTATTCTGATATAATTGATAATGACCCCAATACCAATTCGTTTAAGGAACTTGATATTGAAGGCCGGTTTGATTTTGATGATCCGAATCAACTGGCACAATTGGAAGACCGGATAAAGCGGGCAAAGGATGTTTCGAGAAGAAACAGGGATTTGGTGATAATCTCAACGGCTGCATTTTATGCAATCAATATTATTGATGCAAGTGTAGATGCTCATTTTTTTAATTTTGATATAAGTGATGATTTGTCGTTTAACTGGGGACCAACTCCGGTGTTTTATGCCAATCAGCCATTAATGGGGATTAAGTGTAGGGTGAGATTTTAGAAAAAAGAATTTACGATGATTAAATTGAAATATATAAGTTTTTTATTGACCGTCCTGATAGCAGGAAGTTTGGAATCTTTTGCCTTGAAGAAAGAAACTTTAAGGCTTTTAAAGTCCATTGAAGTAGTTGCTTTTGATTCCATTAACGGGTATGAAAAAAGATATGTTGAACCAGAGGAGAACCTAAATGATATTTTTGCCGAGAAAATAGATAGTTTGGTAAACTCATGGTATATCCAAAATGCTTTTATTTTGGATAATGAATCTGTTGAGCTTGATAGTAGTAAAATTGTTTCATTGCCTGACTCAGTTTATATTCAGCGGCTTCAATCTATTGAATCTTATATTGACCTTTCTTTTAATAAAACCGTTAAAAACTTTATTGATTTATACACCATAAAAAGACGGGAACAGGTAGAAGTGATGCTCGGTTTGGCCCAATATTATTTCCCGGTTTTCGAGGAGATACTTGACAAGTATGAGTTGCCAATGGAGTTAAAGTACATGGCAATTATTGAGTCTGCCCTGAACCCTTCTGCACGCTCAAGAGCTAATGCAGTTGGACTTTGGCAGTTTATGTATGGAACCGGCAAAATGTACCAACTTGAAATTGGAACATTTGTTGATGAACGTCGTGACCCGGTAAAGGCTACAGATGCTGCTGCCCGTTATTTGAGGGATTTGTACAAGATTTATAAAAATTGGCATTTGGTAATTGCGGCCTATAACTGTGGTCCCGGAAATGTTAACCGTGCAATTCGAAGGTCAGGAGGTGCTCGTGACTACTGGACTATTTATTACCGTTTACCCAGGGAAACCCGTGGTTATGTCCCCGCTTTTATTGCGGCCGCTTATGTTATGAATCACTTCAAAGATCATAACCTTCATGTTCATTATCCCGATTTTCCTATCATGACCGATACAATGCATGTAAGGGACTATTTGCATTTTAATCAGGTTGCTGAACAAATAGATATACCTGTTGAGCAGCTTCGAACTTTAAACCCTCAATACCGCCGTGATATTATTCCTGCAAAAAAGGACAAACCATATATTTTGAAAATACCGATTGAAAAGGTCGCTGATTTTATTGATTCGGAGCAAGATATATATGCGCATAAGCGAAAAGAATTTTTCCCAAATAATGAGATTATAAACCCTAAGAGCAGGAGCTATTATCATCCCGTTGATAGTAAAGGAAAGGAAAAATTATTTTACCGGGTAAAGTCTGGTGACAATCTGGGGTATATTGCAGAATGGTACAATATCCGAATTGCAGATTTACGATACTGGAATAACATTTACCGAAACCTGATTCGCGTTGGGCAAAAGTTGGTTATTTACGTTCCAAAGAATAAAGCAGATTTATACAGGGATATTAATAGCATGAGTTTTGCAGAGAAGCAGGCTGGTGTTGGTAAAAAGGTCGTAACATCTTCAAGTGCAAAACAATCAACTCCTGTTCGTTTAGATCCAAAATATCAGTACCATACCGTTCGTAGAGGCGAAAATCTTTGGACAATTGCACGTAAGTTTCCAGGTATTTCAGCTGATAATATTATGAAACTGAATAATATTAGAAATGCCAGGAATATTTATCCAGGGCAAAAATTGAAGATCAGGCCGAAATCTTAGAGACTGTTTTGATTTTATTTTTTAGAAATATTATGAAGTATTTTTTGCTTAGACGACTTGTCCCGGTTTAACCGGGAAGGCAAAATTGAGCGTCCCGATAACTATCGGGATAAGGAAATTTTGCAGTAGTATAAGTGAACCTGCCTGCGGTAGGCAGGAAAGACGAATAATAGGGTAAATGAATAAATTCAAAACAGTCTCTTAAAAGTTTTAAATACTTGCAGAAGCCCGATTTTAGCTTTATTTTTAAAATTCGGCTAAAATCAAATAATGAAACCATTTCGGGCGTTTTTGTTTTTTTTGCTTGTATTGATTTCCTTTTTACTCATTTACTTTCTAAAGGATTATCGACACAAGGCACCCAGGGAAAGTTCGTTTCAGCAAAACGAACCTTCGGATAGTATTGCTTTCATACCAGAAACTAAGGTTGAAAAAAGTGATTCTACGGTGATATCTGAAGCTCTTAAAGATACTTTTACTGAAATTTCAACTGAAGAAAGTATAAAGCTTTTGAATCCGGTACCGTTTGAGTTTTCTCCGAACGACTCTTCTGGTTTTGCTTCCTTTTTTAAAAAGCTGGCCAATATTGAAAATGAAAAATTACCAGTTCGAATAATCTATTTTGGTGATTCGCAAATTGAAAGTGATCGGATTACATCTACGCTTAGAAAACACTTTCAAACAAAGTTTGGAGGTAAAGGTTTAGGCTTTGTTCCTGTCGATCATTTGTATAATGCAGGGCACCAGTTAATCATGGAGTTGTCGAAAGACTGGAAGGTTGCTTCCGTTCAGGATAAAGATTTTAAGAACAATAGCCTGCTTTTTAAAAATACTGTTTTTGATGATAAAAACTCCAGGGGTTGGTTTAGCTTAAAGCGTATTAAATCGTTAGGTCCACAGCCTGATTATCGGTTAATGAAACTCTATTATCAGCTTAATGGGCAGTGTACGCTTGATGTTGAAAGTTCTAAGGAAACTATTTATACCGGGGAATTGCCAAATGATGGTGTTTTAAGGGTTCAGGATTTTAAATTCAACCGCACCCCCTCTGATATAAAACTCAACTTTTCGACGAACGGCTTGCTTAAAATCCTGGGGATTTCTTTAGAAACAAAGGGAGGTGTTCTTGTTGATAATATTGCTTTGAGGGGGCTGTCATATCCCACTTTTGAATGGTCGGATAAAGAAGCCGTAAAAACAATGATTGGTCAAATTAACCCCGGGCTTTTCATTTTTCATTTCGGGGTTAACCTGGTTCCATATGAATCTGATGATTATTTCTACTTCAGAAAGCACTTTAAACAACAAATATTGTTTTTGAAGGATAATTACCCTGATGCCCCATTGCTGATTATTGGTGTTTCGGATATGGCACGGAAGCATAAAGGTAAATTTGAATCTTACACCAATATTCATCAGATTAAAAAGATTCAAAAAGAAATTGCCTTTGAAACGGGTGCTGTGTTTTGGGATTTGGAAGCATTTATGGGTGGAAAAGGCGGAATGATTAGATGGGTAAATGCAGAGCCTAAGCTGGGACGAAAGGATTATGTCCATTTCTCAAAAAAAGGTGCTGAAAAGATAGGGCTAGAATTGTTTAAGATGATTTTGGAGGAATTTGAAAAAGATACAACGATAGTGAGATGATACCTGATAGCTTCATCCGGATTCTGGAAAATATATGGGTTTATCAAACCGGTAAGCCATTGTTTTATACTGGTCTTTCTTTCTGGATTGCTTTCACATTCTTTTTAGGCTTATATTCTTTGGTATATCGAAAGAACTTCATTCGTAATATTTACCTGCTTGTAATAAGCTGGTTTATTTATTTTCAAATGAACGGTGCTTTCCTTTCATTGTTAGTTTTCTCATGTTTATGGAACTATGGGTTCGGTTTATTGATAGGAAAACATCGAAAGAAAATATGGCTGGCGCTGGCTGTTTCTTTTAATTTGCTGATACTTGGTTATTTTAAGTATGCCTATTTATTTACAGATTCAGTGAATCAACTTTTTCATTCAGACATAAAGGTTTTCAATTGGGCTGGTTGGTTAATAAATATTTTCTTTAAAGATTTAGTCAATACCCGAAGTATCCTTTTGCCTATCGGGATTTCATTTTATACGTTTCAGGCAATAAGCTATGTGGTGGATATTTATAAACTGAAAGTTGAAGCTGTTAAAAATCCACTGGATTTTAGTTTTTATTTAAGCTTCTTTCCACAGCTTGTTGCCGGGCCGATAGTTCGGGCAGCATCATTTATTCCGCAACTTTATCAAAAATATAAGCTCACCAGGGAAGAGTTCAGCCATTCAATATTTTTAATAGGAAAAGGCTTGTTTAAAAAAATGGTTATCGCTGACTATTTAGCATTGAATTTTATTGATCGGGTTTTTGATGCACCACTTTCACATTCCGGCTTGGAGAACCTATTGGCTGTATATGCTTATTCGCTGCAAATATATTGTGATTTTTCCGGCTATACGGATATTGCGATAGGACTTGCGTTGGTATTAGGTTTTAAAATCCCTGTAAATTTTAATTCACCCTATCAATCAACGAGCCTGACCGATTTCTGGCACCGTTGGCATATTTCACTTTCGCTGTGGTTGAAAGATTATCTCTATATACCTCTTGGCGGAAATCGTAAAGGTAGTATTCGAACATATTTCAACCTGTTAGTTACAATGATTTTGGGAGGATTATGGCATGGTGCAAATATCCGTTTTCTTATTTGGGGGGCAATTCATGGAGTTGGGCTGGTCGTTGAAAAAGCTTTTAGGAAACTACTAAAAACCGGTAATCATTTAAATTGGTGGAAGAAATCACTGTCGGTCTTTTTTACCTTTCAGCTTGTGAGTTTGGCTTGGGTGTTTTTCAGGGCTAATGATTTTAATATTGTTTTGCAAATGCTAAACCAACTTAAACTTCATTTTTTACCTGAAAGTTTTTTCAAATTGATCCCGGCTTATTTGCCGGTTTGGGGTGCTTTTTTGTTTGGACTAATATTAATCTGGACACCTTATCCTTTTAAGGAAAAAATCAGAGGAAAATTTATCTCGCTACCGATGATGGTACAGGTATTATTATTTGTGTTATTGGCATTATTTATCTCATCGGTAATTAGAGCTGGTTTGCAGCCTTTTATCTACTTCCGTTTCTAATTTATTATAAGCTATAAAAGAGGGTGTGCCTCGATGTAGAAGTAAGCAATGGATGTCATCTTTCCAAAAGATGACATCCCTGTACAACTTAAACCCACCTTCTTTGAGGGTGGATGTTTAATAATAAGATATTGTTAATAATGATTTTTGTCAATTTCGCTTGACTGAAGAAATAATTCATTATATTTATAATTATTACGATTCGTTTTCAGATTTATATTTATGACCCCTAAAAAGAATGAGATTCCAATAGTTGGAATTGGTGTTACGGCAGGTAGTTTAAATGAGCTTGAAGAGTTTTTAGTAAACACACCAAAGAAAACAGGAATTGTTTTTGCTTTAGTGCAGTATTTGCCTGTCGGAGTTAAAAGCAATATTTCTGATTTTATCAAACAAATTTCTACAGTACCAATTAAGCTTATTAAAGATGGGATGGCATATAAAGCTAATAAACTTTATATATGCCCCGATGGGTTCTTTCTAAATATTAATAATGGTAAGTTTTATCTTGTACAAGTTGAAGATGATGAAAAGAATGATCCCATTAATCGGTTCTTTGTTTCATTAGCTGATTATAAAAAAGCGAAAACAACGGCAATATTGTTTTCGTCAGCAGGAGAAGATGGAATCTCAGGAACGAAATACATGGCTGAACATGGAGGTTTGTTTTTTTCAAAAGCTCTTAAAGAACCTGGTAAAAAGGTAAACTGCGAAGAGATTTTTGTTAAAAATGGGAATACTGATCACAAAATAGCTTGTAAAGATATTTTGGAAGAAATAATTAAAACCAACCTTGAGCGTGGTTTTGATATTGAAAATCAGAATGGGGATAAGGATAAGCTCGAATTGTATTTGAATAAAATCTTTATTCATTTATTGAAACATACCGGTCACGATTTTTCAAAATATAAAAGGGGAACCATTAAAAGGCGAATTGAAAGAAGGCTTGTTGCATTGAAGATTGACAAACTTTCTGAATACGTTGAATTACTGGTGCTGGATAAAAATGAAGCATTGAACCTTAAAAAAGAACTGCTGATTAGTGTAACAAGTTTTTTCAGGGATCCTCAAATTTTTGAAGACTTGTCAGATAAGATTATTCCTGAAATGATTGCCTCTAATAAAGGTGGTTTAATTCGTATTTGGATCCCGGCGTGTGCTACAGGGGAAGAAGCGTATACCCTCACAATGATCATGCAGAACTATATTGATGAAAATGATCTTGAATTACAGCTTCAGGTTTTTTCGTCAGATATTGATGTAGCTGCCATTGAAAAAGCAAGGGAAGGAATATATTCTCAGGAAATAGCAGACAGTATACCGGGCAAATACCTGAATAAATATTTTACTAGAAAGAACAATCGTTACAGGGTAGATAAACAGATCAGGGAAAAAATAATTTTTGCAGAACAAAATGTTCTTCAGGATCCGCCTTATTCAAATATGGATTTGATAAGTTGCAGGAACCTCTTAATCTATTTAAATAATGAGCTTCAGGAACAAGCGTTAGCAACATTTCACTATGCCCTGAAAAGTAAAGGGTACTTATTGCTCGGTAATTCTGAATCCCTGGGAAAATCAACCAGCCTTTTTGCCGATGTTAACCGTAAAATGAAATTATTTCAAAAGGTTGACAATGTTATCAATTCAACCCGCTATTGGAGTTTTACCAGTTCTAAGATTTATGACAAATCAAACAATATGAAACAAAACTTTAGTCAACAGATTCATTTGCCTGATTTAGCAAAAGAAGTTGTTTTGGATCGGTTTACACCTCCCGTTATTATTATAAATCACAATCTGGATATCTTATATCTTCACGGTCGGACATCGGTATATTTAGAGCTGTCATCCGGGGTGGCTTCATTAAACATATTGAATTCTGTTTTGGATGTATTAAAAGCTCCACTCGGAACTACTATCCGAAGAGCCAGGAACACAGGAGAAGAAATTATAAAGCGAAATGTTAAAATTGATACTGATCGAATTTCTTCAATCATAGATATAATTGTTTCTCCTGTTAAGTATGAAGGGAAAGATACGGATATGTTGATGGTAACATTTAAAGAAAGTAGTATCGTTTCAGATCAGGCTGATGTAGCCCCAACAGAATCTGAACAAATTGCTGAATTGGAAAAAGAGCTAAAAGAAACTCAAGACTATCTTCAAAGTACAATAGAGGAACTGGAAACTACAAATGAAGAATTAAAGGCTGCAAATGAAGAAGAGCAATCCACCAATGAAGAATTGCAGAGTGCAAATGAAGAGTTGGAAACCTCTAAGGAAGAATTGCAGGCCGTTAATGAGGAATTGATTAGTGCCAACCAGGAACTTCAGAATAAAATTGATGAACTTAGTAAAGCGAATAACGATATATCGAACTTGTTTTCGAGTACTCAAATTGCCACTGTCTTTTTAGATAAAGAACTTCGTATTACAAGGTTCACGAATTCAATTGTGAATATTATTGATTTAATGCCAACAGATTTAGGTAGACCGATAGATCAGTTCACAAACAAGTTGGAGTACGATACTTTTGTTGAAGATATATGGGAAGTAATCCATTCTCTCAAAATAAAAGAAATGGAGGTAAAAACTTCAGACAACAGTTACTTTTGGATGCGTGTGAACCCTTACCGGACTGTTGAAGGGGCTGTTGAGGGGGTATGTGTTACTTTTACAGAAATTTCAGAAAAGAAAAAGCAGGAAGAGGAATTAGTCCGTTATAAAAATCATCTTGAAGATCTTGTTGAAGAACGCACTTCCGAGCTAACTGAGTCAATGAAAGAGTTGGATAGCGAAAAGTTGAAAGCTCAGCAATACCTGGATATAGCTGCAGTGATATTTATCTCGCTGGATTTACAGGGCAACTTAACCCTTGCGAACATACATGCATCGGAAGTATTGGGATATTCACAACAAGAGTTAGTTGGGATGAACTGGTTTGAGCATTTTTTGCCAGATGAAGTCAAAACGGAAATCCATGATATTTTTGATGAAATGATTAACTCATCAAGTCAGATGACAATACCTCATGAAAATGAAATTATAATCAAAGATGGCTCCCGAAGGACTGTTGCCTGGAATAATGTCCTGATTAAAGATGAAGCAGGGGATATCATTGGGATCTTAAGTTCAGGAGAGGATATAACAGAGAGAAAAGAAGCTCTTGAGTCACTACAGGAAAGTGAATCTAATCTGCGTCTGGCGCAGGATGCCGGAAATATTGGAATGTGGGTTTTAGATTTCGGAAGTAAGTCAATAAGTGCCTCAGAAATATTTTTCAAGATACATGGTCTTGATGTAACGAATAGTGTTTCACTGGAAGATTTTATAAAGGTGCTCCCGGAAAGTGAAATCGAAAATGTTTCAAAAGCTTTTAATGATACTTTTAAAAAAGGGGAACCTTATGAAATAGAGCACCAGGTAACAGACCAGAAAACCAGGGAAAAAAAATGGGTGCGGGCAAGTGGTGAACTAGTATGTGATGAAGCAGGAAACCGACTTAAACTAATTGGTACATCACAAGATATTACTAAAAGAAAAGAGGCAGAAGAAAGTCTTATTCGTTCCAGGGAAATGTATAAGGATCTGTTTAATAATACAGGTGCTGCCACTTGTACTTTTGGCAACGATGGGATTTTAACAAAATGTAACCAGATGTTCGTCGAGTTAAGTGGATTTTCAGCTACTGATATTGTTGGCAAAAAAATATGGTCTGATTTTGTAGCAGATGAAGATCTTGAAAGAATCAGGGGTTATCATCAAAGAAGAAGCCTTGGTGATCCGGATGTACCTAATGAATATGAGTTCAGGTTTATAGATAGTAAAGGAGATAAAAAACATATTTTTCTGAAAATATCTGTAAACAAAGAAACAGGGATAAGGATTGCCTCCTTATTAAATATATCTGCCCGGGTAAAGGCAGAAAAGGCAATCATGGCCAGTGAAGAAAAGTTCAAAAGCATCTTTGAATACTCTAATACCGGAATTGTTATAGGTTCAATAGATGGCGATTTGCTGGATGCCAATGATGAATTCATTCAAATGTTAGGATATTCAAAAGAAGAATTGCTGAAAAAGAATTATTCTGAATTTACACATCCTGAAGATTTAGAATCTGAAGTCAAATTTTTTGACGAACTTATTAAAGGTAAAAGAGAGAACTATCGTATAGAAAAAAGATATATAAATAGTAGTGATGAAATAGTTTGGGTTGATTTTTCCATTGCTCCCAGAAGAAATGAAAAAGGGGAAATAGATTTTTTAATTGGCATGGTAAAGGACATGACCGATCGTGTTATGTTTCAGCAGGAATTAATTGTTCAAAATGATTTTATTCAAAAGATTCTGGATAACCTCCCCATAGGGGTTGCTACTAACTCGATTAACGATGGTGCGGCGGGATACATGAATGCCAAATTTGAGGAAATTTATGGTTGGGCTTCTACAGAAATACCCAGCATCAATGATTTCTTTGAGAAAGTATATCCCGATGAAGAATACAAGAAGCAGATCAAAGAACAGGTGATGAACGATATTCAATCTGGTGATCCATCCAGAATGCATTGGGAAGATATACAGATAACCAGGTCTGATGGGGCTCAACGAACAATTAATGCAATTAATATTCCTCTTGAAGATCAAAATATGATGGTTTCAACCGTGGTCGATGTTACAGATTTGAAGGAAACCCAGGAACGGTTGATTAATGCAAAAGAAGAGGCAGAAAAAGCCAATAATCTTAAGTCAGCTTTTTTGGCAAATACTTCTCATGAAATAAGAACACCTTTAAATGGGATTATTGGTTTTACAGACCTGTTGGAAGAAGAGATGGATCCTACTCCTAAAAGTGAGTTGTATTTGAACGTGGTTAAAAACAGTGGTCAACAGTTGCTGGCAATAATTGGCGATATAATTGATATATCTAAAATTGATACCAACCAGATGTCACTTCAGGAAGAAATTGTGAATTTGGATGACTTGATGAAAGAGGTTTACAATTTCCATATTCATTCCAATCTTTATAAAGAAAAGAAGGATGTCGAACTTCAATTGAAAAGAAGTAACCAAAATGCTATTGTTAATGCTGATTTGGCCCGGTTACGGCAAATCCTGGACAACCTGGTAACTAATGCACTGAAATATACTAATAAAGGATACGTTAAATTCGGTTATTCAATAGAGAAATCGGGGATTGAGATTTTTGTAAATGATACAGGGCTTGGTATTCCAGAGGGGCAAGAAGAAAATATTTTTGGAAGATTTGTAAAGTTGGGCTCAAAAGCAGGGACAGGGCTTGGCTTAAGTATTGTAAAAGGCTTGGTTGAGTTGATGAAAGGGGAAATTTCTTTAACATCGAAGGAGGAAAAAGGGACCAACTTCAAAATAAATCTCCCGTTTGCGATTCAGGAGTTGTCTCTTGTTGATGAAGAAACCAATAGTAAAGAGGAAGAAAATGAGTTGAATTTATCTGGCAAAACGATACTTGTAGCTGAAGACGATTTTAGTTCCTATTTTTTAATAGAACAATTTCTTAATGAAACCAAAGCACGAATTGTACATGCACAAACCGGGCAGGAAGTTTTGGATTTAATGGAAAAGGAAAAAGCGGAACTGATATTGATGGATATTAATATGCCTGTAATGGATGGTTTGGAAGCAACGCGATTGGTTCGTGAAGCAGATAATAAAATTCCAATTGTTGCCCAGACAGCTTATGCAATGGAGAATGAAAAATTGAAATGCTTCGAAGCAGGGTGCGATGATTATATTTCCAAACCCCTTACCAAGTCAATTTTGTTGGAAAAACTCAAAAAACTTATGTTGTAATAGCTTCGTTAAATTCTATCCCATGGAATACCCACCAAAATGAATAGCGTAGCAAGAAGAAACCAGAATAATGATTTTCTGAATTTCGTTTTGTCGTTGTTTTCTCTTTTTGACCTTGATCTTCCAATATGTATAAAAACAACAGCAACGACCATTAAAACAAAATGTTCAAGCGCGTAAAAACGCAAGTCTGCATTTTTCATCGCAGCTCCAAAGTCGTTTAAAGCAGTTTGGGTTATGGGGCTAACGAAGTATAGTATCAATCCGGTTAATAACTGCAAGTCAATGGTTGATGTTAATACAATGCTTAGAATATTGTCTGTTTTTTTCCACTGATTGTTGTTAAACCAACCCATAGCATATTTGATAATAGAAATAAGCAAAACAAATAAAAGTAGCCAACGAAGACCACTGTGCAAGTGTAAAAGTCCGGTATACATAAATTGTAAAATTAAATTTTTAAGATAAACATTTTATCAGTGCTTTGGTTGAGTTTATCTCATTTTTATTTTTCCCCTACCTGGCAGCCCGCTGGAATTCCCTGGTCGGGGGACTTTGATGTTGCTTAATAAATTGTTTCGTTATTTAAGAACCTTTACACTAGCTCCTCTTCCCGTTTGGGAAGAGGTTGGGAGATGGGTAAAACAGCGATTTATATCATTCCTTTTTGTCATTCATTAGCCGTTCAATTTCTTTTTCAATTTGTTTCAATACATCTTTCATATGATTCCAAACATCTTCGTTTGTGAACCTCAAAACCGTTATTCCAAATTCGTTTAGTTCAAAGGTTCTGTTTTCGTCCCATTCTTTTTGATCTGGCGTTTGATGAATTTCTCCATCCACTTCAACGGCGAGCCGACATTCATGACAATAAAAATCGAGGATAAAAATATCTACAGGATGTTGTCTTCGGAATTTCAACCCTTTCATTTGTCTATTTCGAAGTTGCCTCCAAAGATATTTCTCTTCATTGGTCATGTTCTTTCTTAATTCTGCTGCTCTTGTTTTAGTTTCAGCAGAAGCCCCAAAGTAGAATTCATGTTCATGAGTATCAGAAAGTCGTACCATATGTTCGTATTGTCGGGATCATCAGATTTTGCTTTCAAATTAATAATAATAATTGGAATTAGATATTATGAAGACTGACTATAGGCTTGTTAATTCAGTCTATCTTTTCCCTTACCTGTCATCTGGCAGGCTGGAACTCCCCAATCGGGAGACTTTAACACAGTCTTTCCAGAAAATGTATAAAATATTTCTTTTTACACCGAAATAAACTCCTCTTCCCGTTTGGGAAGAGGTTGGGAGATGGGCAAAACAGTGACTTTTCAGGACGCCCCCTTGTTCTTTCAGTTATATTGAAGTTGTCAAAAGTTAAATGATAATAGTATGCTATTGAATGGAACAATTGTTTTTTGACTCCCCCTCCCTGACGGTAGACAGGTTCTCCCTCTCTTCTCGGAGGAGCTACCCTTTGAACACATCTTTTAGTTGGTAATAACAATCCATTTTATCAACATTTAAATGTAAAATATTCAATTTTGAATACCCAATA
>JANQII010000030.1 GCA_028282195.1 Prolixibacteraceae bacterium | reverse complement strand
ATTAAAGTATTTATAATGGAAAAATTGATCTTTAAAAGCCGTACAACAGAAGTTGCGGCTGCAGCCACCCGGATGATTGGTGCATTTAAAAAAAGTGACTGGGGTGCTGATACGTACCTAACCACAACATTTGCCACATTAGAGCAGGAAACAAACCGGTTGACGGTAGCCATTAACCGCTCAAAGGCGGAGTCGGAACTCGAAATGAAGGATGAGCTCCGGGATGACAACCTTCGGAGCCTGCATTTTTTGCTGGTAGCATTTCTCAATTATCCCGATCCTGAAATTAGGGCAGCTGCCGAAGCGGTTAGTGCCATTTTTGAGAAGTATGGCCTGTCCATTATCCGTGAAAGTTATGCCACCGAGTCGGCAATGGTAAATTCCTTGTTGCTGGATTTGGAAGATCCTGATTTAGTAACGGCTATTGGCAAACTGCCGGGCTGTGAGGGGATTGTTACCGGCCTTAAAAATTCCCAGCTTGACTTTGAAGAAACCCGGATTGCCTACGAAGAGGAAAAAGGGGCAGAAAGCACCAAAGAAAGCGCAACGGTGATCAAGAAATCGGTTGTGCGCCTGATCAATGACAAACTGGTTGTTTACCTGCGTGCCATGGAGCAGGTTGATGAAGCTACTTACGGTGAATTTGCCCGTACCATTGCACAGATTATTGCAGATAACAACGAACAGGTCAAGAGACGCCGCAAAAAACCAGAGACTACTGCTTAGTGCTAAACTGAGGGTTTGACTTGAAGTCAAGCCCTCAGTGAACGCCACTTCTTAGTTTATTTAAAGGCTAAAGCCGGGGAGGTGCCTTGCTTTACGCACCGGGCTGAAGCCCCGGGTGTAATAGCGTACTGGTTTTGCCAAGCAAAAGACCGTACTTGATTTGATGCAACAGGCTGAAGCCCGGATGTAAAAGAGTCCAAGGCTTTGAGGTTTCCTGGGCATTGAGATTCAACGGCTAAAGCTCGGGTGTTGGAAGTACTGAATTTATACCTTCCTGTGGGAACAAGGAAAGCGACGGGATAAAATCCAGATAAAAGTGGGTTTAATAATTGAGATGTCTCATGGTGAGAAATAAAAAAATTTTAAACCGTGGCTTTAGCCCGGTTTTTCAAATAAAATATACAACAGGCTTTAGCCTTTAACAAAAACATATGTCTTACGTAAAAATCTGGATTCATGCTGTCTGGACAGTAAAAAGACGGCAGGCAACACTTACTTCCGAAACAAGGGAGCGACTATTTGAGCACATTCATCAAAACGCCCTAAATAAAGGAATTCTAATGGAAATTGTTGGTGGTTATAACAATCATGTGCATTGCTTATTTCGCCTGAAAAATAACCAATCGATAGAAACCGTTATGCAGTTAATCAAAGGAGAATCATCCTTTTGGTATAATAAAAATGAACCAGGACGTCGGAAACTAAGGTGGCAAAAAGAATATTATGCGGTTAGCGTTAGTGAATCGCAGGCCGGGTCCGTTAAGCGATATATCCAAAACCAGGAAAAACACCACAAAAAGAAAAGCTGGGAGGAGGAGTATCGTGAGTTTATTTTGAGATATGGGTTTAAGGTTTTTAAAGGCTAAAGCCGGGGGGTGTGCTTTACTTGACGCACCGGGCTGAAGCCCCGGTGTAATAGTGTACTGGTTTTGTAAAGCAAAGAACCGTACTTCATTTGACACAACGGGCTAAAGCCCGGATGTTTTATCTAATCCGCTAAGCGGATTAGAAGCTGCAAAAGTTACTGATCGGATGATTTGAAATCATCCGATCAGTAACCAGTTTAATAAAATCTTTTCATGGCTTCAATAACTTCAACACCTTTTAATAGTTCTAAATTTTCGGTCCCTGACCGTTCATTGATTTCAGTATTGAAAAGCATAACCACTCCCATATCCAATTCTTTTACAAAACCAATAAAAGCTACTGAACCACCTGTTCCCCCATTGTGCCATATTAATTCTGTACCATCAACCTGGCTGACTATTTTTACCCATCCCAACCCCATAACAAAAGGATAGTTTAATTCCTGCGAAGTTTGATGAGCCAGCTCCAGTGCTGCAGAAACCGGTATTTGAGTATGCCCCATATTTGCCTTGAGGTACTTCAGCATATCTTTGAGTGATGATTTTACCCCACCGGCACCAAGCGTACATTCTGACATATCCCACATCGGGACTGGCTTTAATCTTTTATTATAAGGTACTGCAACATTCGAATGATCATCAGAAAGAAGAACATGTGAGTCATCCATCCCAATTGAAGAAATCACCAGATTTTGAAGTAATTGTTCAAATGAGCTTGATTTGACTTTTCCTACTGCATGCCCCAACAATCCCATGCCCAGGTTTGAATATTCCTGAACCGTTCCGGGTTTGGCAGATAAGTTATAATCATTCAGAAAATCATATAGCATCGGGCTATTGTAGTTCTTAAACGGATTGGATTCATCAAACCCATTTTGATCAAAGTTATCAGGAATGTAAGGTAAAGCTGAAGTATGATCAGCCAATTGCCTGAATGTAATTTTCTCTCCCTGATAAGCTGGGAACTTGCTTACTTGTGGCAAATAATCTTCAACAGGATCATCTAAAGATAAATCGCCATCTAAAACCAGCTGTGCCAAGACGGTTGTAGTCATGGTTTTTGTAATTGAACCAATTTCATAGAGCGTGTTTTCATCCGGTCGAAGGTTTGTTCCTTTTTCTTTTTCCCCAAAGAAGAATTGCTTAAGCTCATTTCCTTTAACAATACCTACGCTAACCCCGACTGTTGAATCACCATCAACCATGGGTTGAAAAATATTGGCTATTGCTTCTTCAATATTTTGCGGTTCTTCAAAAGGGGTTTCTACTACTTCATCTTCATTACAAGCAATTACTGCCAATAACAAGATGAATAATCCGAAATAGTTTTTAATTGTTTTCATGTGTCTTGTTTTTAGTTGTTACTATTTTATTGTTGTTTGTTTTAAAGCTATTTCTTTAATTTCACGGATGACCAGTTCCGGTTTGTTTCGGTGTATAAAATGTCCGCTTCCTTGTACAATAATGTGTTTTGAATTGGAGGAAAGAGCGGCCAGGTCTGATTGGAAATCAATCCATTTCTTTCGCATTTTATCGTTTTCAAGAAAAGAAGATTTTTTACCAGCTGTTAAAACTGCTACCGGAACATCGGGGAAAGCCGGTGCATTTTTAAAATCAATGTGGGTACTTTGAACGATTGATGATTCATACCTTCGTTTTCCTTTATTCGTTGAAGTGAGTAACATATTGTACATCATTCGTTGCTCCTTTCGGAAATACTCAAACTGATCGGGATGCGAAGAATCAATAAAAACCACCCCTGCCACTTTCTCCGGATAAAGTCTGGCATACATGTTAATGTATAAACCTCCGGCCGAATGCCCCACTAAAATAAAAGGTGGCTTTTGCCCGGTAGCATTCAGGTTTTGGTTCAACTGTTCGGCAACTTCCCTGACCGTTCGCGGTGCATTTACAAAGCTACTGCTTCCGTACCCAGGCCGGTTATAAACAAAGGTGCCGGCAAAACCTTTTATGGAGTCTAAAATTGTATCCCAGGTTAAAATGGTTGGCCCCAAGCCGGTTTCAAATACAATTGTTGGTTTCCCATTCATTGTTGCAGCATATTCTACCTTTCTGCCATTCACGCTTTGCTGACTTAAATCTTGCAGTCCGGTGCAAGAGAAAAAAGTCAGGCAAACAAAAGCTGTTATTCCGTGTATAAACATTTTTTTCATTTTGAATGATTTTAAAGTTCATCAGCGAAAGTATAGCCGCCTGAAATGGTCAGCAATTTTGATTGATAACAGACATGAAATTATTGACAAGAGGTTAAAAAAGACAGATATTGCATTTGGTCATTGAAAAGTTACCATACATCAATCAGGTATGGATATGCAGAATACATTTTCGTATTTTGCATTAAATATTACATTATCAACCGATTAAAATTACATATTAGTAAAAATGCAAGTAGTTGAATGTTAATTAAGGACTAAAGTCCTGGCTTTAAATACCGTTTATTTACCCCGGGATTAATCCCGGGGTAAAAAGCACCTTGTTCTTCAAGGGCTTCAGCCCTTAATCTATATTTTTATCCGGTCAGTAATGAAAAAATTATTCAAATTGAAAACAAGGATTCTCCAACTATTCATCCACGCACTTTTTTGGATCGCTGTAATTGCTATTCTTAATTCTTCGATTTTTGATTTGGAATGGGGGCCATTTTCCAAGGAAGAAGGAACTTTATTGATAGCACTCATTTATGGAATGTTAATCAATATATTTCTGATGTATTGGAATGCTTATCGAATGATCCCGGTTTTTTTGCACCGGAAAAAGCTTCAGGCTTTTTGGGCTTATTCAGCTCTGATGCTTTTCGGACTTTCTTTCGTTGAGTTCTTTGCAGATGTAATCTATTACCTTTCTTTTATTGAAGTACCAGGTCAAACATCGGTTGTAAGTGAAAATTCTGGAAACGAAGTTCTTGAAATAATAATCTGGTTTGGGCTGGTATTCCTTTTTAATGCGATGTTCTGGGCTATGGCGTTTTTATACCGCTTCCCGAAAGATTGGAAACGAAATGAACTGGCACAAAAACAATTAATTCAGGATAAACTTACGGCAGAACTGGATTTTCTGAAAGCACAAATCAACCCCCATTTTCTATTTAATGGTATTAACAGCATTTACCATTTAATTGGGTCTGATCATGAGAAAGCCCAAAGCGTTTTACTTCAGTTCTCTGAATTATTACGCTATCAGTTATATGAATGCAACGATGAAATGATCTCTCTTAAAAAAGAGATGAATTACCTCAAAAATTACATTTTACTGGAAGAAGTTCGAAAAGGTGAAGATGCAATAATTCGGAAACAACTTCTATCTGAAGAAGAACTCGTCAACTTAAATGGCTTAAAAATTGCCCCTCTTTTATTAAGCCCATTTCTTGAAAATGCATTCAAGTACTTAAGCCTGTATTCTGAAAAAGAAAATAATCAACTGTCTATTCAGGTTTCTGTTTTCAAAAATGAATTGAACTTTTTTGTTGAAAATACGTTCGACCCTGCAATCACTCAAAATAAAAAGAGAAACTCAAGCGGTATTGGTCTTGAAAATGTTAAGCGAAGGCTTAAGTTGCTTTATCCTCAAAAGCACTTCTTATCAATCTCTAATAATGAAGAACGATTTAATGTAACATTAAAAATTACTTTACAATGAGAATAAGCTGCCTGATTATTGATGACGAAGCCCTTGCCCGGAAAGGCATTGAGAAATATGTAAACGAAATAGACTTTCTCGATTTAAAGGGGATATGTAAAAATGCCATGGAGGCCAATTCAATTTTGAGTAAAGAAAAGGTTGATCTTCTTTTTTTGGATATTGAAATGCCTATGCTTACCGGGATTGATTTTCTAAAAACGATTAATTACAAACCAAAAGTAATTTTTACAACTGCTTACTCTGAGTATGCTATTGAAAGTTTTGAGTTTGATGTGATAGATTACCTGGTCAAACCCATTTCTTTCGAACGTTTTCTTCAGGCTGCCAATAAAGCAAACAGATTAATTAATCAGGATTCGTCTTCTGAGGTAAAACAAGAAACTTCAAAAAGCAATGAAGAATTCATTTTTATTAAAACAGATAAGCAATTATCAAAAGTGTTTATGAATGATATTTTGTTTGTTGAATCCATGCAAAACTACAGTCAAATTCATACCGACAAAGAAACTCTTGTGACCTTGATCCCATTAAAAAAGGTCGCTGAAATTCTTCCTGAAAATGAGTTTATACAGATTCATAAATCATTTATTATTTCAAAATCTAAAATTGAAGCGATCATGGGTAATCAGCTTGTTATTAAAAATCATAAATTACCTATAGCAAGAAGCTATAAAGACAGCGTTTTTCAACTAATCACCGAAGGTCGGATTTTAAAAAAGTAACTGATTAATCTCCCCTACATACTTTAGCCTTTTAATAAAATTAAACCAGCTTCCTATTTGAATGTTTCTATATTTATAAATAAAAACAGGATGAAAAAGATATTGGTACTATTTGCCCATCCGGCTTTCCATAAGTCTAAGACAAACAAACAACTTATTTCTGAAATTGAAGGAATTGAGCATGTTACCATTAAATACCTTTATGAGGAGTATCCCAATTTTCACATCGATGTACAACTTGAGCAACAACTTTTACTTGAGCATGACATCATTATTTGGCATCATCCTTTTTACTGGTACAGTGCACCTTCAATTTTAAAAGAATGGATTGATTTGGTACTTCAGCACAATTTTGCTTATGGGAAAGAAGGAAATGCGTTAAAAGGCAAAGCTGTAATGTCTGTAATTACTACCGGAGGCAGAATAGAGGCATACATGGAGCAGGGCTATAACTGTTATTCAATTAGCCAGTTTTTACGTCCTTTTGAACAAACAGCCCGCTTGTGCAAAATGAATTACCTTCCCCCTTTTGTGGTGCACGGCACCCATCTTTTAAAAGAAACAGAATTAAATGAAATTAAAGCTGATTATAAAAAGCTGATTGTGGCTTTACGCAATGAACTTTATACGGTTGATGATTTTCAACAGTCGAATTATGCTAACGATTTGGTAAGGAAATAATTTTAATGGCATGCACGAAACTACTTTTTTTGAACAAGCAATTATATTTCTACTGGCAGCAGTAGTTGCTGTACCCATAGCTAAACGACTTGGACTAGGCTCTGTACTTGGCTACCTTCTGGCAGGAATAGTTATTGGCCCTTTTGTTTTAGGGTGGATTGGTGATGAGGGGTCAGACATTATGCACTTTGCCGAATTCGGGGTAGTTATGATGCTGTTCCTGATCGGACTTGAACTAAAGCCAAGCTTATTGTGGAGTATGCGGCAACGAATTTTTGGCTTAGGCGGAATGCAGGTGATGATAACTGCAGTTGTATTTGCCGGGATTGGGATAGCCTTATCGCTTAGCTGGCAACAATCTGTGGCTGTTGGACTTACCCTCGCCCTATCTTCAACAGCCATTGTGCTGCAATCATTAGCAGAAAAAGGTGAGCTTCAAAACAGTGCCGGACAGGCCACATTTTCGGTTTTACTTTTCCAGGATATTGCGGTTATTCCAATTTTGGCAGTTCTTCCTTTACTTGCACCGGATATTTTAACGATTGATCATGCACATGGCGATGTTCACCATGAAAGTTGGGTCGCAGGCCTGCATGGCTGGCAACAACTTCTTCTGATTATTTCTATTGTTGGAACTATTATTTTCATAGGCCGCTTTTTGGTTCGTCATCTTTTCCGGATTATTGCCGGTACCGGAATGCGTGAAATGTTTACAGCAACCTCACTGCTCATGGTGATTGGTATTGCCCTTGCTATGAATATGGTGGGTTTGAGCCCGGCTTTAGGAACTTTTTTAGCAGGTGTTGTTTTGGCTGATAATGAATACCGCCATGAACTTGAAGCTGTAACTGAACCTTTTAAAGCATTGCTTCTCGGATTATTTTTTATTGCAGTAGGTGCAAGTATTAATTTTCAGCTTCTTATTGAAAAACCGGGTTTAATAGTGGCATTGCTGGGCGTATTACTTGTCGTTAAATTTTCAGTTCTTCTTGGGTTATCCCGTATTTTTGGCTTACGTTCAGGACAACAAATGTTGTTCTCTTTTGCATTAGCACAGGCAGGCGAATTTGCGTTTGTTCTTATCGCTTTTTCCAGCCAGAACAGTTTATTTACCCCTGAAATCAGCAGCATTCTGTTAATCCTTGTGGCTTTATCAATGGCAATAACACCCTTGCTTTTATTACTGAATGAAAGCTTGGTCCAGCCTCTTTTCAGGGATAAACTGAATGAGCAAACCGCAGATGAAATTGAAGAAAAAGACAGCTCAGTAATTATTGCCGGCTTTGGTCGGTTTGGAATTTCCATTGGGCGTTTTCTTTTAGCAAATGGCATCCAACCCACTGTACTTGATAATGATCCGGGGAATATTCAAACACTAAGAAAGTTTGGCTTTAAAGTATATTATGGCGATGCAAGCAGAAGTGATTTGCTTGAGTCGGCCGGAATAGAAAATGCCCGCTTACTGATTATCGCAATAGATGATCGTGAAAAAACAACTGAACTGGCAAAATTTGTTAAGGAAACATTCCCAAATGTAAAAGTGCTTGCCAGGGCTGTAAATCTTCGGCATGCTTTTGAGTTGTGCAACCTGGAGCTTGAAGGAATTCGCATGGAAGTATTTGATTCTGCCATTGAATTAGGGGTACAGGCCCTGCAGTTGCTTGATTTCCAAAAATACAGGGCAAACCGATCAGCAAGAACTTTCAAATTTCATAACGATACCATCATTGAAGAGTTGTATAACCTGTGGGGAAAAGATAAGAAAAAGTATATCCAGGAAGCAAGGCGGTTTAAAGAAGAGCTGGAGCAGCTTTTATCATCAGAAGATCAATCCTCAATTCACGACTCTGACCATGCATGGGACACACAGTCTTTAGCTGAAGAAATTATCTCGACAGCCCAAAAAGAAACAAGCCAAACTGATTAACAGAATGGCTTATTCTATATATTTCTTTTAAACTTTTATTCAATTTCTGCAGCTATTGCAGCGCAGGTTTCTTCAAATTCTTCAGGTGTCATTTTTATTTTATCTGAAAAATTCAAAAGGTCGTGCTCCGACTGCATAGGCACTAAATGAATGTGCACATGAGGCACCTCAAGCCCTAAAACCATTACCCCCACTTTCTGGCAGGGAACCGCTTTCTTTAACCCAACTGCAACTTTCTTCGCAAACTGATGCAAACCAGCGTAAGTTTCGTCATCAAGATCATACAAATAATCAACTTCCTTCTTTGGAATAACTAATGTATGCCCCTTTGCTGTTGGAAAAATATCAAGGAAAGCAAAAAAGTTTTCGTCTTCGGCCACTTTGTAGGCAGGGATCTCCCCATTAACGATTTTAGTGAAAATAGATGCCATAATTACTCCATTGTAATATCAACAATCTCAAAAGGAATTACTCCGCTTGGAACTTTAATTTCAACAGAATCACCAACTTTCTTTCCTAACAATCCTTTTGCAATTGGTGTTTGAATAGAGATTTTCCCGGATTTTACATCAGCTTCATGCTCAGAAACAATCGTATATTTCATTATCGCATTGTTCTTCATGTTTTTTATCGTAACTGTATTCAGAATCTGAACTGTTGAAGTATCAATTTTTGATTCATCAATAATACGTGCATTTGCAATTTTCTCACGAAGAAGAGCAATTTTTGCCTCCAACATCCCCTGAGCATCTTTAGCAGCATCGTATTCTGCATTTTCTGATATATCGCCTTTTTCAATTGCTTCACCAATTTGTTTTGAGATCGCCGGGCGTTCAACATTCATTAAGTGAGCCAATTCTTCTTTCAAGTTATTAAGGCCTTCTTGTGTTATAAAGGTTACCTTTCCCATTGGTATTTATTTTGTTATCAGTATATTAACTAAACGACCCCGCTGCAAGCAGCAGGGCACAATCTTTTCTCGATCTTATCCCGGTACACTACCGGGGTCAATTTCAACCCTCAATACTTACAGGGGTTCAGTTCATCTACCTAAGAAACCAAACCTGGCTTCATAGAAATAAAAAAGAATTCCTTTGCGGAACTCTTCCATGCAAAACTAAATAAAATAATTCATTTTTGCGAGGCTTATGCTGTAAAAAAGAGTTTAAGCAATTGCTGCTTAAGAGGTTCTAATATTTTCTTTGTAATATTTCCGAATAAATTACAGCTTTCTTCAATGAGAAATCTTTCATAATTCCTTCAAACTTCGTTTCTTCAATCTCATCGGTTTCTTCCTCAACTATTTCATCCTGATCTTTTTTTACTTCAATCCTGGGTTCCGGCATAATCGTTCGAGTAGGTTTGGGTATAACCATGGGTTCTGGCCTGGGAACAACCGGTTGTTCAAACACAGGCTCAGGCTCAAACTCTTCTTCTTCGTCAAAAAAAGGATCAACAAATTGTTTTTCAAAGAAAGAAGGTTCTTGCCCTGTACTGCTCTCATCATTCTCCATATCCGCAATTCTCTTTTTGTTTTTTCGGTTAAATGCACCGAGTACTGAAAGAATAATTGCTATGATGATAAATATATAATCTTCCATTTTCTATTATTTTTGCAGTTGGCAAAATAAATTGCCGCCATAACTGTTATGAATGATAAAGATATAAAAAATGCACTTGAATTGGGGACATATTGCTCGCTTTAGTTTTTTGGTTTTTGTTTTAATGATTGTCATTCCTGCCTGTGAGGACGACTTTAATTCATCGATCCCTTATAGCCCTGTAAATTTCAGGGTCAATCTGATCAATAATAACCATTTAAATGTAGATGGAAATTCTTTATTATTCCCTTATGGTTATGGAGGTGTAGTTGTAACAAACGCAGGAGGCACATTTTATGCTAATGATGTTACTTGCCCTTATGAAATTGACTTCCAATGCAAAGCTGAAGCAAATGGGGGACCAATTGCCACTTGCCCCTGTTGTGGATCAACATATAACTTGCTGGATGGTGGTTCCGTAATCAAAGGGCCTTCTTCAGAACCTTTAAAACCTTACCGGGTTTCCCAGGCTGGAAGTACTTTAATTGTTACAAACTAACTTATATTACCTGATATAATTGCTGAGCTTCTATTTCTAAAAGAAATACTTTACTGAACTCAGTCTCAAATTCCCAGCGCTCAATCTTATCTTTTAAGTTGAAATTGATTTTATTCTCGAAAGAACCGATATGAATAAGTAGCCAAAGTTGGGAAGTTTTGTGCTTTTGGTAGAGATAAATCTTTTCTTCCTTTGCCCTTATCGTATTTACAATCTGACTTTTGATGTTTTGCGGGTTTGCGTAATGGCCTTGCTGATCGTAAAAATTTTGACCTCGCAATTCTGTTAGCTCAATTCCAATGGAAGTTCTTCGGTTTAACCGAACCAGAAAGTCAGGCGATTCATTCTGTATAATTTTCCCTTTCGGGAATTCATCAAACAAATCCCTGAATATTGAAAAAGTGTAGTATTCCTGTTCTTTCTGCCCGGTCATTACCACAAGATACAAAAAAAAGCATCCGCCTGCTGACAGATGCTTTTCAATTATTTAGTTAAATTTTTAGTAACGATAGTGCTCCGGCTTAAATGGTCCTTCTTTAGGTACCCCTAAATAAGCAGCCTGTTCTTCGGTTAGCTCTGTAAGTTTAACACCAATTTGCTCTAAGTGTAAACGTGCCACCTCTTCATCTAATTTTTTTGATAAAGTATAAACTCCCACTTCATAATCATTTTCCCAAAGGTCAATTTGAGCTAGCGACTGGTTGGTAAAAGAATTACTCATAACAAACGAAGGATGACCGGTTGCACAGCCAAGGTTTACCAAACGCCCCTCGGCTAACAAGAAGATACTGTGGCCATCTTCATACGTATATTTATCAACCTGTGGTTTAATATTTGTTTTTTGAATACCTTCCCATTTTTCCAACTCAGCAACCTGAATTTCATTATCGAAATGACCAATATTACATACAATCGACTGGTCTTTCATTTTAGCCATGTGCTCTGCGGTAATTACATCTTTGTTTCCTGTTGTGGTAACAAATACATTTCCTTCTGCCAAAGCATCCTCCATTGTGGTGACTTTAAATCCTTCCATAGCAGCCTGAAGTGCACAAATTGGATCAATCTCTGTAACTATTACACGGGCTCCATAACTTCTCATTGAGTGGGCACATCCTTTACCCACATCTCCGTAACCGGCAACCACCACTACTTTCCCGGCAATCATAACGTCCGTCGCACGCTTGATTCCATCTGCCAGTGACTCGCGGCAACCATACAAATTATCAAATTTAGATTTGGTCACAGAATCATTCACATTGATTGCAGGCACAAGCAATTCACCTTTATCAAACATTTGGTACAGACGGTGCACCCCCGTTGTAGTTTCTTCTGAAACCCCTTTCCATTCTTTGACCGTACGGTGCCACTTTTGGTTATCTTCAACCAGGGTCTTTTTCAATAATTCCAGGATTACGCTCTCTTCTTCACTTGAAGCTTCAACATCAAGTGCCGAAGCATCTTTTTCGGCCGCATAACCTTTATGGATCAGCAATGTTGCATCACCACCATCATCAACAATTAACTGAGGCCCTTTTCCATCGGGAAAACTAAGTGCTTCTTTTGTACACCACCAGTATTCTTCCAAAGTTTCCCCTTTCCATGCAAAAACAGGCACACCCGCCTTTGCAATTGCAGCAGCTGCGTGGTCTTGAGTTGAAAAAATATTACAACTACACCAGCGAACATCAGCTCCGAGTTCAATCAAAGTTTCAATTAATACTGCAGTTTGAATTGTCATATGAAGACTTCCCATTACACGCACACCATCTAAAGGTTTACGCGGGCCAAACTTTTTACGGATCGAGATTAATCCCGGCATTTCCTTTTCTGCAATTTCAATCTCTTTTCGACCGAAATCAGCAAGTGATATATCAGCTACTTTGTAATCTGTTTTTACTTCTGTCATTGTTATCATTTTCTTCTTTTTTAAAATGTTGCAAAGATAATTATTCAAAAGAAATAATTGCTCTATTATTTATGACGAAAATTCTCAATTTTAGATACTAATAGTGCGTTCATAAAATTTCGTTACAAAACTCATCGGATGACTTTATCGATATCGGGTACTTTAGTCATCCGATGAGTAAAACGTTAATTCAAAAACCCTCTATCAGTCAAAATTTCAGAAACGGTGATTTTATCTTGATGCAGTTGTTCTGTCAACTCTCCAACAGAATCAAACTTTTTTTCTTCCCGAACTTTGGCAACAAATTTTAATTCAATTTCATCGTTGTAAATATCCTGCTCAAAATCAAAAATATGCACTTCAATACTACGTTGGTCAGCATTCTTATTAACTGTTGGACGTGTTCCAATATTTAGCATACCTCCGTAGGTTGCCCCTGCATGCTTTACCCAAACGGCGTATACACCGTGTCCCGGAATAATTTTATTAGGATCAGATGCTTCAACATTAGCTGTTGGAAATTGGATTTTCCGGCCTAGCTTCTGCCCCTCAACAACTGTCCCGTGCAATGTAAACGGGTAACCCAGGTATTTGTTTGCTTTGGTTACATTGCCTTCCTGAAGCGCATCCCTTATTTTTGTTGAGCTAATCTCAATATCATCAGCCAGCAAAACATCGATTTGCTCCAACTGAAAATTTAAAGACTTTGAAAGTCTTATCAGCATTTCATATCCCCCTTCGCGGTTCTTCCCAAATTTATGATCATGCCCAACAACAAGATATTTAATTTTCAGCTGGTCAATCAGCACCTTTTTGACAAAATCATCATAGGTTAATTTTGAAAATTCTTTTGTAAAAGGAAAAATAATCAGGTGATCGAGCCCGGCTTCTTCAAACAACTGGATTTTTTCTTCCAGTGTAGTCAACAATCGTAAATTTCCTTCTTCAGGATATAAAACCAATCTGGGATGTGGGAAGAAAGTAAAAATGACCGATTCCCCACCTTTCTCTTCTGCAAGTTTCTTTAACCTCTCAATAACCTTTACATGCCCTTTATGAACACCATCAAAAGAGCCAATGGTTAAAACAGCATGATCAACATTAAAACTACTTACGTCACGATAAACTTTCATCTCTGACTTTTGAACTTTGGCTGGTAAAAGTACAATTTTTAAGCCGGATTATGTATTAGAATTTTGTGATGAGAGCTGTTAAATGAAGTTCATGTTTCAAAAGATTTGACGGTTTGATTACGATTGAACCCTATTTTATTATTTTTACGCTTCAAATTAATTATGCACAAAAATTTACAATTGTGAGAAAAGTATTAGTTCTGATATCCTTAATAGCGGTTTTCTTTACTGCTTGTGAAGATTCCGGAAAGTTTAAAATAAGTGGAAAAATTAGCAATGCCAGTGGCGAGTATATTTATATTGATGAGTTGAAAGTGACTTCAACTGAAAATATTGATTCCGTTCGAATCAATAAAAAAGGGGAATTTGAATTTACCGGTGATATTACGTTCCCAACATTCTATTTGTTAAAACTGAATGAAAAAAATTTCATCACATTGCTTGTCGATTCTGCTGAACAGGTTATTGTTAGTGGTGATGCTGCAAACTTCTCAAGGGACTATGAACTATCTGGCTCTGCCGGTTCAGCCTTAGTTCAGGAATTGAATATGAAACTTAGCCGAACAAAACATGTATTGGATTCAATCCGATCGCTCCATGTATTATTTAGAAATGAGGCAAACTACAACACGGTACTAAAACAAAGGTGGGAAAAAGAATATACTAAAGTCAGACAAGAACAGGTTGATTACTCAACCGCATTTGTGCGCGATAATCCTTTCTCTATGGCCAGTGTACTTGCTCTGTACCAAAAATTTGACAATGACAACTATGTGGTTCAGGATTTGAATTCTTTAAAGATTGCTGCCTCTGCCCTTAATCAGTTTTATCCTGAATCGGAACATGTAAAAGCACTTTATGCCAACACGGTAAAACTCATGTCTGATGAGCGCAACGCTAAAGTAAATCAGTTTATACAACAACACGGGTCAAACAGCCCGGACATTGTTCTTCCTAATCCTGACGGAAAAGAAATCGCTCTTTCTTCATTTCTGGGGAAATATGTTCTGCTACACTTTTGGGCTGCTGAAGACCGCGGTTCACGAATCATGAACCCGGTATTGGTTGAAGCTTACAAAAAGTATAAACGTAAAGGATTTGAAATTTACCAGGTAAGTATTGACAAAAACCGCTTTGAATGGGTTGATGCAATTGATAAGGATGGCTTAAAATGGACCAATGTTGGAGACATGCAGGGAAGTACAAATGCGTTGAATATTTATAATATTAAAGAAATCCCGTTTAATTATCTGCTAGACCCTGAGGGCGTGATTGTTGCCAAAAACATAAAAGGCCCTGCATTGGATAAATTATTAGGTGAATTTCTTAACTAATTTTGCAACTTTTAGTGCATTCATTTAGAAAAGAAATTCTTGACACTTAATTTTTTACTGGTATCTTTGTCAACGTTTTTTGAGAAAAACAAATACTAAAGACTTGACAGGCGACAAGGGTAAAATATACTTTGTATCGGATGTACATCTGGGAGCATCAGCTTTAAACAACAATGTTGAACGCGAAAAACGTTTTGTTAGCTGGCTTGACAAAATAAAAGAAGATGCTTCTGAGATTTTTCTAATGGGGGATATTTTCGATTACTGGTTTGAGTATAGAAAAGTAGTTCCCAGGGGATTTACCCGTACACTTGGAAAAATTGCAGAGATTGTTGATTCCGGAATTAAGGTTCACTTTTTTACAGGAAACCACGATATCTGGGTTTTTGATTACCTTCCTGCCGAATTAGGTGTTCAGGTTCATAAAAAAGAAATGCGGGTAAGCTTTTCGGGTAAGAACTTTTTTCTTGCTCACGGAGATGGTTTGGATCCATTTGATAAAGGGTATCATTTCCTAAAAAAGATTTTTACAAACCGTTTCTTTCAATGGGCTTTTGCACGTATTCATCCAAACCTGGGTGTCTCCATGGCTCATAATTGGTCGAAAAACAGCCGATTAACCAAAGGAATGGGAGAAGGCTTTAAAGGAGAAGAAAAGGAGGGTCTTTATGTATTTGCAAAAGAAACTTTAAAGAGAGAAGATATTGATTTTTTTATTTTTGGGCATCGCCACTTATTGCTTGATTTGCCCATGAATAAAAAAACAAGATACATTAACCTTGGAGATTGGATAAGCCATTTCTCCTATGGTGTTTTTGACGGAGAAAAATTTGAATTGAAAACATTTAAGCAGACAGGCGAGAGCTTTTGAACTTAAGTATTATGACAAAAAAAGTTTATACAAAAATTATAGGGACAGGAAGTTATATCCCTGAGCAGGTAATAAAGAATGAGCACTTTCTTAGCTATAAATTTTACGATCAGGCTACAAAAAAACCGATCGATAAAACGAACGAAGAAATCATACAGAAGTTTAATGAAATTACAAACATCGAAGAGCGACGCTGGGTTACTGATGACCAGGTAACATCAGACATTGCAGCCCTGGCAGTAAAAGATGCTTGTGATTCGGCCGGAATTGATGTTGAATCTCTTGAATTTATCATTCTGGGGCATAACTTCGGGGATGTTCCAAGTGGAATTTCAAGTGTAGACACGCTGCCAAGTGTGGCTAATAAGGTAAAAGATGTACTAAAAATTAAAAACGCCGGCTGTATCTGCCACGATGTTATTTCCGGCTGCCCAAGCTGGACCCAGGGAATGATTGTTGCTGATGCCTATATCCGCAGCCAAACGTTTAAGCGCGGTGTTGTTATTGGCGCAGATGTACTCTCCAGGGTTTCAGACCCACATGACCGTGATTCAATGATTTATGCTGACGGTGCCGGGGCTACGATTGTTGAAGCTGTTGAAAGTGAAAGCCCAACCGGAATTTTAGCACACAGCAGTCGATCCGACTCAACTCCATATGCAAGCCTTTTAACTTTTGGAAAATCGAATAAACCAGAATTTAATGGTGACGATTTATTCATCAAGATGGCTGGACACAAACTATACGTTTATGCAATTAGCCATGTGCCCGGTGTGGTAAAAGCTAGTATTGACAAAGCTGGTCTTGATCTTGCGGATATCAAAAAAGTGTTGATTCACCAGGCCAATGAAAAAATGGATGACGCTATATTGAAAGGTGTTTTCAAGCTTTACAAACAAAAAGATATTCCTGAAGGAATCATGCCCATGAGTATTCGTAAATTGGGCAACTCTTCAACGGCAACGGTTCCAACCCTTTTAGACCTTGTTTTGAAAGGAAAAATGGAGAACCAGGAAATTAACGAAGGCGAGTACGTTATTCTTTGTTCAGTTGGTGCAGGAATGAATGTGAATTCGATTGTATATAAGTGGTAAACCAAATATTACACGATAAAAGAAGGCTGCTCATACGGGCATTACTTAAAAAATCATTGAGACGAATTGAGTTTTGCTCTAACTCAGGTTATTAAATAATCAAAATCAACTCAAGGCTAACTTGTGTCCTTTTATGATTTTTGAAAGTTGAACTCAAACTTCTGAAAGATCTTTATCCGTTAGAATGAACAGCACCCAACCGCAAAAGAGAAAGGTTTTCACCTTTAATTTGAATTATAATAATGAAGTTGTCAAAAGTTAAATGATACTAGTATGCTATTGAATGGAAAAATTGTTTTTTTGACTCTCCCTCCCTGCCTGACGGTAGGCAGGTTCTCCCTCTCTTCTCGAAGCTACCCTTTATACACATCTTTTATTTGGTAATAACAATCC
>JANQII010000324.1 GCA_028282195.1 Prolixibacteraceae bacterium | reverse complement strand
GCCCAGTAAAGGGGATGGGCATCGAAATTTGTCTCGTAGCAAAAATCTATCTCATGAGTTAATGCATATTCTATTTGCTTCTCGAAATCTAGTGTCGTGGCATGCCTGAAATAACGGTTAAGTTGAAGTTATTTTGGTTTTTGACAAGACAAAAAATCTGCGCATAGTCCGGCAGCTGCCGGATAAACGATTTTTTAACGCAGTCAAGAATCAAAAGAACAATACTTGGGCTGTCAGGGCAGGCGTGACACGACACTAGAGTTGTCTGTTTTTTAGCAAGCTGTTCTCTCAGTTCGCTATCAGGTAAGCTGTTATAATTTTCTATTAAAACTCTATCATAATCAAAGGATGTCAAGCCCTCTGGCAGAAAAGAAGAGGCAAATGTAGATTTACCAGCCCCATTGCAACCTGCGATAATGATTAAATTAGGCATTGGATTTAAGGGCACTTAGAAGTTCCTGGCTTAGCTTGCCTTCTTTCTTACGAATCTGGAATAACTCCTCTCTTGGTATAACTTGAGTGTTCAATATATTCCTGGCCTTACTCATTTGCTGAGCAACTTTTACCCCAGTTATCAGTATCTCCTTACACATAGTACAAAATTACGAAATATTCTTAAACTCCCGAAATTAGCATGGTACAGCGTCCCCCTGCATTATTCAACAGTCATTTGTAAGTTGTCATTGCGGATTTCGAAGAGCGTCAGTGTCCGGTAGGATATGACGGTTGTGCGAGAATCCGCAGTTGGCGCACCACCAAACCCCACCATGCAATATGGAACATTGTTAGGCAAAGTAGTTTTTACCCATTAAATTTATTTTCAAATTCTGCAATTAAGTTGTCCAGGTCATTGCCAAATACGGATTTAGCATTTTCATATGTTTGGTCATTGAAAAACTTGATGAATTTATCTCTGCCAAACTTTTTTATTAAATCCTCGACAAACATACCGGATACTGGGTATAGAATTTCCTCCGCATAAGAATCACCATTCTTCCAAAATTCCTTTATAGATAGTTGTCTGTTATTTTCTGTAAACCATTTTTTTATTTGGTCTGTATATTTACGATTTGTCTGGTCAAAACAAACAGCGGTTCCTTCATTAATGAATCTCGTTTTGTTAGAAATTTTTGATGTGTAATTTGCAATAACATGAGTCATCTCATGTCCTTTTGTTTGTTGATAATGTGAATGTACAACACAAAAGCTTGGTTTGGCAAATCCTAGTTTTGCATTCATTAATTTCTTTGCGTCTTCTCTTGAAGTCCAAACGAAGAAGTCTATTTTCTTTGGCAAATTGCTTTTGAAAAAGGCATTAATATTTTTAAAAGCTATCTCATGAGATTGAATGTATTTTTCGATTTCGGTCTTTGACATTGATTGAAAATGAAATCTGAAATTATCAGATTCTACAGTCTGCCAATCATTATAAAAGTCGTCAAAACCAAATAGAAGCTTCCGTCCAAACGCATATCTTGTTGCATTTTTTGTAACATTTAGATTAACACACTCCGAAAGAGATTTCTTCGACCTATCATATTCTTCAATCATAAATTGACAATGTCCAAGATATCCAAGAGCCCAAGCCTTTTTCCAGGAATTATTAATGTCATTATCTGCTGTATATTTTAGATTTGGAATTGCTTTCTCATAAATACCTTTATCCGAAAATGCCCGTCCCAGGATTAACTTGCACTCAATATTATTTTGGTCAGTTTCTAAATATTTGCTCGCTTCTTCAATAGCTTGGTCTAATTTGCCTGACATATACAATTTGCCTATTTTTTCAACTTGAGGGTTTTGTCCATTTACGATGATACAGACTACTAATAATAAGAAAGTTAATTTAGTTCTCATTTTTATTGTTATTTAGTTGTTGATGCACATTCACAATTTTGCCTAACGGTAAATTATATGTTTATACTGTGGAGTTCTGGTTGTCTCATTGTCCGGATACGAACAAAGATAGTGTGAGTTAAAATGTTAAAAGTCTGCACTGAAACCACAGTTAAATATATAAGATGTTAACGCCTGGTGTTGATTTTTTTGTCGTTTAATCATTCTTCTTGCTTTTAATCTCTTGTTCTATTTTTTTTAATTCCTCAAGGTCTTCATTGTCAGCTTGCAGTGCCTCAAATTTCTTTCTCCTTTTGTCAAAGCTTTTATATATCTCACTTACTTGTTTTTCCATCTCTACCTTACTTATCGAACCTGCGTGTGTCAGTATCTTTTGATCCTGAAAATCAAGAATTCTGTTAACATTCTCTCGCCAAAAACCTACTGTGATGTCCATTCGGTTTTTGGCTCGCAGTTCTGCACTTTCAAGGAAAATAACTACCAATCGGTTTAAGGTATCTATTTCATCGTGAGTCAAGTAATTTTTTGCAATGAAAATGTCTTGTTTCCTAACTATTGAACCTTTCCATGAGGTTAAATTCATATTTGGTTTTTCGGCATTTGCCCGGGAGACAATCAACTCGGTAGCCGTTTGTCCTGTTACGGCATAGTGAAGTTTGTTCTGTGTTTCGGCAAAGAACATTTGAGTTGACTTATCACCTGCGTCATAATCGCTGCTAAGAGCAAACAAGTCTCTGATTTTTTGGTAAAAACGTTTTTCGGATGCACGAATGTCCCTTATCCGTTCCAATAATTCATCGAAATAGTCGGGCCTGCCATCTGGGTTTTTCAAACGTTCGTCATCCATGACAAACCCTTTTACCATATATTCTTTTAGGTTTTTGTTTGCCCAAATTCTAAACTGCGTGCCCCGTTTACTACGAACCCGGAACCCGATTGCCAGGATCATATCGAGCGAGTAAAATGTAACATTGTATTCTTTGCCATCGGCGGCAGTTGTTAAGTAGTCCTTAATAACTGAATTTTTCTCTAACTCTCCGTCTTTCAGTATGTTTGATATGTGCATGCTGATGTTTGGAACAGAGGTGGCAAAAAGTTCGGCAAGCTGGTTTTGGTTCATCCAAATATTACCGTCTTTCGCATAAAGTGCTACCGATGCTTTGCCATCAGCAGTTTTATAAATGATTATATTTTGCTTGTTGTTTTCCATTAATTTGGTTTTTGTCAAACAATAAAAATAGTCATTTTTTCTAGTTGCACTTGAGATAAAATGGCTCTTTTCAATTATAGATTAAGTTTCAAGCTGCTTATGTTATAATGTGTTGATTTGTAATAGGTTTTATCTGCTTTTCAAATCATTAAAGTTTGAGATACAGTCATTTTTACTTGGCGGTAACGTACGAGTAAATACCACTGGCATTTATTTCTTCTATGTGTGTTTGTTCTTAATATTCACTAATTCATCTGTTTAGGGTTGATAAAACGATCTGTTGGACTTTTTATATTTGCAAGGGATGATTGGCACTGTAAGTGTAAGTTTATTTTGTCGTATCATTTGCTAAGGGGCATTTGTGCAATTTAAATTTTCGTTGTACAAGTTAGGGTTTTTTATGTTAGCTTCAATATACTGGTTTAAAAAACTTCTTATCTTCTTTTATTCTCTTTTTAAAACATTAACTTCGTTACAGCTGTTTTGTTATTTCTTAAGAGACATTTGAAAACTATGGGTAAGATTAAACTGGTGGCAACCGATTTGGATGGAACGCTGCTGAAAAACGATAAAAGCATTTGTCAGCACGATTTGGATATGCTTACTGAATTAGGCGAGAAGCAGATTGTGCGGGTGGCTGCAACGGGAAGGAACCTCAAAAAAGTGAAAGAGGTAATACCGGAACATGTTCCGTTTGATTATATTGCTTTTTCGAGTGGTGCGGGCATTTACGACTGGAAAAACAAACAACTGATTTCTCGTCAGAATATGTCAAAAGAAACCGCAAATTCCATTGTTACATTTTTGATTGATTGTGGATTGGGTTTTTATTTGTCTCGTGAGGTTCCCGGAAACTATAAGTTTTGGTATTACAGAGGAGAAAAATCTTGTGAAGAATTTGAACGTTTTTTTGATTTTAATAATTCTACCACAGAACCTCTTCCTGAAAAACTTCAGGTTAATGAGGATGTTTGCCAGTTTTTGGTTATTTTTCCTAATCCGTCGGATGATTATCATCAATTAAAAGAAGAGTTGGAAGAAAAGTTTGATAAAATAAAGGTTATCCGTTCCAGCTCACCATTGCTGACGGACTTTATTTGGATGGAGATTTTTCATGAAGGTGTTTCGAAGGGAAATGCCATTAAGTTCTTATGTGATCATATTGATATTCATCCCAGGCAAACTTTTGGTATTGGAAACGATTATAATGATTTGGATTTACTGGAATTTACGACATATTCATACCTGGTTTCGAATGGCCCTGAGGACATGAAAAGCAACTTTCTGCCTGCTCCGAGCAACGAAGAATGTGCTTTTAGTTCCAGCTTAAGAAATCATGTGTAATGAACTTGGATTTGTTTTTACCTATTCTTATAAAATAAATAAACATGAAACAATTAATTAGTATTTTACTGTTGCTTTTTGTGAGTTTTTCTTTTGCACAAACTCCTTTGAATGTAAATGACCCTCTGCCGGAAGACCCTGCTGTTAGTAAGGGTGTTTTGGAGAATGGAATGACTTATTATGTTCGGGCCAACAGCACCCCCAAGAATCGTGCTGATTTATTTTTGATCGTTCGTGCCGGATCAATCGATGAAGATGATGATCAGCAAGGATTAGCTCACTTTGCTGAGCATATGGCATTTAACGGGACAAAGAATTTCCCGAAAAATGATCTGATAAAATATTTGGAGTCGATTGGGATGGAATTTGGCCCTGAAATTAATGCCTACACCAGTTTTGATGAAACGGTTTATATGATAAAAGTACCTCTTGATGATGATGAATTCGTGGAAAAAGGTTTGCAGGTAATGTACGATTGGGCAAGCCAGGTGACAGATTCGGATGAGGAAATTGATAAAGAGCGTGGTGTAATTCATGAAGAATGGCGTGGTGGCCGTGGTGCCAATGAGCGAATGATGCAGAAGTGGTTGCCGGTATTTTTGCATAACAGCAGGTATGCCGAGCGTTTGCCAATTGGTAAAATTGAGATTGTTGACAATTGCCCGCCTGAAGTGTTAAGAAGGTATCGCAAAGATTGGTATCGCCCGGATTTGCAAGCCATTATTGTTGTTGGTGATTTTGATCAGCAGGAAATGGTTGAGCGGGTAAAGGCGAAATTCTCACAAATACCAGCTGTTGAAAATCCACGTGAAAAGAAATACTATGATATTCCGGGGCACGATGAAACCTTGGTTTCGGTTGTGACGGATAAAGAGGCGCAATATCCTGTTGCGCAAATCTTTTATAAACACCCTTTGAAGATTAATGAAAAGATTGGTGATTATCGCGAATCGATTACGCACGGTTTGTTTAATGGAATGATCAATAAGCGCCTTCAGGAATTGACCCAATCGGCCAATCCACCTTTTATTTATGCTGCTACCAGCTACGATGAGTTGTTTGGCCCGGCTAGTGTTTATAGTTCGGTTGCTGTTTGCCAGAATGGTAAAATTGAAGATGGTGTTAAGGCTGTATTGCTGGAAAACGAACGTGTGAAACGTTTTGGTTTTACGCAGACTGAGTTGGAGCGCCAAAAAAAGGCCGTGCTTTCACATATGGAGAAACTATACAATGACCGCGACAAGCATAAGTCAATTGGCTATGCGAATGAGTATAAGCGCAATTTTCTAATGACAAAAGAGCCTTTCCCGGGTATTGAAAATGAATACAACTATTATAAAACTTTCCTTCCCGGAATTTCTTTGGAAGAAGTTAATGCTTTGGCTGCAGAGTGGATTATTGATAAAAACCAGGTAGTGGTTGTTACTGCCCCTGAAATTGAAGGGGTAAAAGTGCCAACAGAAGAAGAAGTGTTGGCTTTGCTAAAAGAAGTGGAAGAAACAGAAGTTGAAGCATATAAAGATGAGGTAATTGATAAGCCGCTTATAGCAGAAAAGCTAACCCCTGGTAAGGTTGTAAATGAAAAACAGCTTGAAAAAGTGGATGCTGTTGAGTGGACACTTTCCAACGGGGCTGTGGTAGTTGCTAAAAAGACCGATTTTAAAGATGATGAAATTTTGTTTACAGCGTATAGTTTTGGAGGGAACTCGCAATACGGTCAGGAAGATGATATTTCAGCTGATATTGCTTCTACAATTATTGATATGAGCGGTATTAGTGAGTTTGATAATGTGACCCTTCAGAAAATGCTTGCCGGTAAGGTTTTCAGTATTTCTCCTTATTTGAGTGAATTAACCGAAGGTTTTAAAGGAAGTTCATCAGTGAAAGACCTGCAATCACTGATGGAGATTCTTTACCTGTACTTTACAGATATACGTGTCGATGAAAAATCTTTTTCTTCTTACATGACCCGAATTGCCGGTGTGCTCGAGAATAAGAAAGCTTCGCCTGAAGCGGCATTCAAGGATACTTTCCAGGTTGTGTCCGTTAATTATCATCCTCGCAAACGTCCTATGGAGTTAGAAACGATTAAGGAGGCAAACCTGGAAGCCATCAAAAAAATTGCTCATGACCGTTTTACTGATGCGAGCGATTTTAAATTCTTCTTTGTGGGGAATATTGATTTTGAGACGTTGAAGCCTATGGTTGAAAAATACATAGGTGCCATTCCTTCTTCTTACAGAAAAGAAAACTGGAAAGATTTAAATATTCAGTCACCTGAAGGTGTTGTGGAGAAGACTGTTTATCGCGGGCAGGAGGAGAAAAGTATCCATTATTTGGCATTTCATGGCGACTATGATTACAATAAAAGTAATGTATTGAAAGTTGATGCCGCTGGTAAAATACTAACTACCCGTTTGCTTGAGGTTGTCAGGGAGGATAAAAGTAGTGTTTATTACATTGGTGCCAGCCCTTCAATTGATAAACTTCCGAAAGAAGAATACAGCGTAGTAATTTATTATGGTACAGCTCCCGAAAAAGTAAAAGAACTTCAGGATATTGTTTTTGATGAAATTGAAGATTTCCAAACCAATGGACCAAGCGAAGAGGAAGTAAACAAGGCCAAAGAAAAGCTGTTACGCGAACGTGAAGTGAATTTGCGGGAGAATGGTTTCTGGTTGGGAGCTTTGAAAAATGGATATCTGTATAGTGGTGGTGACTTTAGTGAGTTTGATGAGTTCAATGATTTGGTTGAAGGCTTGACCCCGGAGGTTATGCAGTCTGTGATGAAAGATTTATTCAATAAAGAGAGTTACTACAGTGTAACATTAAAACCCGAAAAAGCAGAGTAGTTGTTACTCGGTCATATACTTTAAAAGGGCTTGCAGTTTTGCAGGCCCTTTTTGTTTTTCTCTGTTTTCTGTAGGCTTCCTAACCTGGATTATTGGTGTATTCTTTTAGATAAAAAATAAAAATCAAAAAACATTTTAAAGTTTTGGATTTAAGGAATAAATGTATTTTATTTGTTATACAATGTACAATATTGTATAACAAAGTAAACATTCAATGATTTTTTTAGATAAGGCTTATTCCGAAGAAGATCTGACTAAAGAATACAGGCGTTTGGCTAGAAAGTATCATCCTGATTTGGGGGGTGATGAATTGTTGATGAAACAGTTGAACAGGGAGTATGAATTACGGAAAAAGAATGTGGAGCAGGACAAATCCCGTAATTTTGATGACCTGAAAGAGGGGGATATTGTGTTTGTTAACGGTACTGAATGTAAGGTGACCCATGTTTCGCCATTTGCTTTTATTGCAAAAGCACGATATAAAAATAAATCTGCTGTTTTTGATAAGAAGACAGGAGTGGCAGTTGGAAATAGAAAGTATAAGGCTACTTTGATTTAAAATGAGTAAGCAGAAAAAAGTTTTAACAGGCTTCCGTTTGTCGGAAGGCAATGTTCGTTTTATAGAAGATACCGGGAGAAAACTTGGTATTAATAAAACTTCGGTATTGGATATGATGATTACAGTGGTTCGAAAAGATAAGCGCTTGCTTTCGGGTTTAATTGAAAAAGCACTTGATGATTAAATAATAATGATTGTAATTAACTAGTAGTGCGTTCTAAAGTTTCGTTGAAAAACTCATCGGATGACTTTGCTGATATTGAGTATTTTAGTCATCCGATGAGTGACTCATTAATTCAAAAACCTACTATTAGTAACAAAAATTGACACCATGGAAAAATATCAGCTTAATGTAGTTAGTAATGACAATGGGGCTATTGAGCAGTTGATTTTTAGTGGGGAGATGGTTTTGGATAATATGGAGCCTTTATTAAAGGAAATGTCTGAATTGAAATTGGAAGGTTCCGGGGATTTGAGTATCTCATTGCAGAATGTAGTTGATCTTGATTTGTCTTTTTTGCAGTTGTTTAAATCTTTTTTGCTGTTTTTAGATCGAAAACAATTGTCTGTTAATGTTGAATGGCCGGAAGATAAGTCGCTGATGCAATTGCTGGGGCGTTCTGGTTTTTCAAAAGTTTTTGAATTGAAATAATAGATGTGATGAACCAACAGAGGTTTAGCTAATTGGAAAAATAGAAGGATGAAAAAAATATTGTTTGTAGATGATTCACAAAGTATCAGGGAAGCTGTTTCTTTTGCACTTGAGGGAGCAGGCTTCGATGTGAAAAAAGCAGCGGATGGAAATGATGCATTAAAGGTTTTTGAATCAAACGATTTTGATTTGCTGTTGACCGATTTTCATATGCCTGAAATGAATGGACTGGAGCTTATTAAACGTGTAAGAAAGCAGGAAAAATATAAGCATTTGCCAATCCTGGTATTGACTACAGAAACTCAGCGAGATGTAGTTCAGGATGCAAAGCAGGCTGGTGCTACAGGTTGGCTGGTAAAGCCATTCAATATGGAGAAACTAGTAACAACAATACGTAGAGTCGTGCGATAATGGATAAATTTCAGCAACGTTTTATTGATGAAGCTGGTGAATATTTTGAGAAGCTTGAGCTGATTTTGCTCAGTCTCGAATCGGATTTTTCTCAAAAGGAATTGATTGAGGAAGTGTTCCGGGTGATGCATTCTTTAAAGGGAAGTGGGGCGATGTTTGGTTTTACTCATTTGAGTGAAGCGACCCATGATCTTGAGTCTTTGTATGATATGATTCGGGCCGGGGAATTTAATCTGGGTTCGTCAGTAATTAGTTTCACATTTGAATCCATAGACTTGCTGAAAAAACTGTTAAAGCTTAATGTTGAGGAAGATGTGCTGAAAAAACTGTCTGAGTTTAAAGAGGGTATTACAAAAATGCTTTCAGGGGAAGAAACAGCTCAGGTTGATGTTTCGGTTCAAGCTAAAGTGACTGAAAAAGCAGAATCAGTTCCGAAAGGAGATTCGGCATATTTTATAAGTTTTATTCCGCATAAAAATATTCTTCAAAATGGAACAAATCCGCTTTACCTGATCGATGAGTTACATACATTAGGGGAGTGCGTGGCCCATGCTTATTTTGAAGATATTCCTCCTTTTGAAAAGATTAATCCACTTGAATGCTATATAAAGTGGAGGGCTGTTTTAAGAACTCAGGATAAATTAAATGAAATTGAAGACATTTTCCTGTTTGTAAAGGAAGAGGGGAAGCTGGACATAGTCCCAATCTTGAATGATAAGCTGCCTTGGGAAGATTTGTGTAGTAAACTTTTTGAGCTGCCATTAGATCAGTCGATTGGTTTGGCTCAGAATGAGGGGGATACTTCAGAAACAGAAGAAGGGGAAGATAAACCAAAGGTTTCAATTCAAAATGACCGAAAAAGCTTTTCTTCAATAAGGGTTAATTCTGATAAGATTGACGAGTATATAAACTTGGTCAGTGAGATGATTACTGCACAATCTCGTTTAATGCTTTTGTCTGAAGACAGGAATGATGTAGAGATGATAGCACTTTCTGAAACATTTCAAAAGCTTATTCGCCAATTGCGTGACAATGCATTTAATATGAGCCTGGTGCCATTGTTAAACCTTGTCGCTCGTTTCAAACGTTTGGTCCGTGATTTATCATCGGAACTTAATAAAGAGGTTGAATTGATTACTGAGGGACTGGAAACTGAGGTTGACAAGAATATGATTGAAATGCTGACAGACCCGATGTTGCATATCATCCGAAATTGCATTGACCATGGTATAGAAAGTCCTGCAGAACGGGTCAAATCCGGAAAAACGTCAAAAGGTACAATCAATGTAAAAGCTAGTTATGTTGGTACATTTGTGCAGATTGAGATACTGGATGATGGTGCTGGATTAAATTACGAAAAGATCAAAGAAAAAGCCATCGAAAAAGGTATGTTGGAGGAAGATTCAGAGGTGAGCCATTCGGAGCTGGTCCAGCTTATATTTAAACCAGGATTTTCAACAACGACTCAGGTCTCAGATGTTTCCGGACGGGGGGTTGGTATGGATGTAGCCTGGCAGGCAATAAAAAATCTAAGAGGTGAAGTAGAGGTTGATTCAAAAGAAGGAGAGGGCACACATATTACGATTCGGGTGCCGCTAACTTTATCAATTATAGATGGTTTGCTAACCAAAGTGAATAATGAATACTTTGTGGTCCCAACCAGCAATATTGAAAAAATTTATGCGCTTCGGGAAGGCAAAAAGCTTAATGATTACAGAAAGGTGGTTGTCTTTGACGGAATGGAAATACCATATCTTAACCTGAGAAAAGAATTTGACCCTGAAGTTGAAGAGCTTACGAATCAATATTTTGTTTCAGTAAGCACGGGGAAAAAACAACTCTTTGGGCTTATTGTAGATGAAGTTGTTCGTGAATATCAGGCAGTTGTAAAACCTTTGGGCAAAATGCTAAAGCGGCATGATATGTTTTTAGGAGCAAGCATTTTAGGAGATGGAAAGCTGGCTTTGGTTTTAGATACAAAAAAGATTATTCAAAATTATTCTTCGTAATATGAAAGGTAAAATTATACACGGACTAAATTCTTATCTGACTTTTCAGTTGGGGGATGAAAAATTTGCAGTTAATATTGGTCATGTTAAGAAAATTCTAGAGCAAACCGACATTACCAAAGTTCCCAATGTGCCTGATTATTATAAAGGCATTATTAATTTGTTTGGAGATGTTTTACCGGTGATAAATGCTCGCCAAAAGTTTGGAATGGAGACCATTGATGATACTCAAAACACATGTATTATCGTTTTGATGTTGTCTTATGAAAGTGAGTCTTTTTCTGCTGGTTTCATTGTTGATCAGGTTCATCAGGTAATAACGATAAAAGAAGAACAAATGCAAGCACCTCCCGGACTCGTAAAACGGATGCAGCAAAACTTTATTAAGTCAATTGCCAGCGTAAAAGATGAGTTTATAATTATTCTGGATGTTGAAAATTTATTCAATACCAGTGATTTAGAGTTAATCAATCCTATAGAATCATAAAAAAGTAGTCATGCGTTTTATCGATCTGAAAATCAGAACAAAACTTTATTGGGCATTTGCTTCATTAATAATCATTGCTTTGTTGTTAGGGGTAAATTCATTATACATCATGTTAACGTTTGATAATGATGTAAAAACCTTAACAGATGAATATTTGCCCGAATTGGAACTGGCCAGTAATATTAGTATTAATACACAACAGCTGGCTTTCAGTATGGAGGGATACCTTTCTACTGGTGAAGCGAAGCATTATAGATTGGCAAAAACTCAACTTGAGCAGTTAAAGCAAACCATTCTTCAGGGTGAAGAGCTAATGTCTAAAGCATCAAGGCTTACTACTTTGGAGCAAAAACTTAGTGTAGCGAGGATACTTATTCCGCAATACGAGCAAGTGATGCTGATGGTTTTTAAAACAAATCAGGATGTGTCAATTTTAAGATCACAATTAGACGAAGACACAAGGATTTTTACTGAAAATTGCAGGGCTTACAGAGATATTCAGAATAATCTGCTTCAGCGTGAAATTCGTTCCGGGTCAGTGCCTGATTACAGACGTGTAAAGATGATGGCAATCTCAAAATTATTCGGTTTAAGTCTTGAAATTCAAAATGAAATAAATGAAGGTCAGTTAACTAAAAACCTTCAGTTTTTTGATAATGCGCTTGCAAAGTTTGGTGAGATTGATAATTTGATTCGTACAATTACCCCTTTGACCCGCAGGCAGGATAATCGCACTCAATTAGCAGCTATAAATGAGATTAAAGATGAATATAAATCTCAGTTGTCAGATTTGCGTAAAACGGTCATACAATTGGAAGATTACGATAAGCAGCATGAAGATTTATCTGCTAAACTGGTTGAAAATGCAATTGAGTTACGTGATGCAGGAATTGCTGATGCTGCAGGTACTTCTGATAGTTTTTCAAAAACGATTGTAGCTTCCATCACAAACAATATAATTGCTATCCTGATTGCTATTGGGATCGGTGTTTTTGCTTCAATTTTTATGGCTCGTTTGGTTACCGTACCATTGTTTAAAGGAATTGAATTCGCTAAAAAAATGGCTGATGGTGACTTAACGGTTGAACTGGATATTAATCAGAATGATGAGATTGGTGAATTAGCGCTCAACTTACAGCAGATGAGCAATAAAATCAGGCAGATTATAACTGCAGTTACTGTTGCTGCAGATAACATGGCCTCGGCAAGTATGGAGCTTACTTCTACCTCACAGCGTGTGTCGCAAGGTTCCTCAGAGCAAGCATCTTCGGCTGAAGAAGTTTCATCTTCTATAGAAGAAATGGCAGCAAACATTCAGCAAAATACAGAGAACTCAAAAGAAACAAATAAGATAGCCAATAAAGCTGAAATCAATATTCAACATGGACAAGAAAAAGTTGATCAGACAGTAATTGCTATTCGTGAGATTGCCGATAAAATTTCGATTATCGGGGACATTGCTTTCCAAACAAATATTCTGGCGTTGAACGCAGCAGTTGAAGCGGCCCGGGCGGGAGAGCATGGCCGTGGTTTTGGAGTTGTGGCAGCAGAAGTAGGAAAGCTTGCCGAGCGAAGTAAAATCGCAGCTTTAGAAATTGATCAACTTACAAAATCAAGCGTATTAAATGTGGAAGATGCAGGTGTGTTGATGAAAGAAATTGTGCCGGAAATCCAGAAAACTTCCAGTTTAATCCAGCAAATTGCAGCAGCAAGCGTACAACAAAGCTCAGGTGCCGATCAGATCAACTCATCCATTCAGCAGTTGAACCTGATTACACAGCAGAATGCAGCTGCTTCAGAGGAACTGGCAACAAATGCGGTTCAAATGTCTGGTCAGGCAGAAAACCTGCAGGAGATTGTTTCTTTCTTTAAAGTGATAAAGGATGAAGAAGTTATAAAAACTTTCAAAAAGAAGAAGAAAATAGAAACCCCTAAGCTTGAGGCAGCTACAGAGAATTTAGCTGAAAAGAAAAAGGAAACCAAAGGAAATAAAGATAACAAAGGTGTTTTTATTGATCTTTCTGCAAATGAAGATGAAGAGTTTGAAACGTTTTAACCAAGTTGTGGCTGAAAAGTGAACTTTCAGATTATAGAAATAAAAGATAATGAGTTTCAAAGGTTGAGTAATTTGGTTTCGGATAAGTTTGGAATTAAACTTCCGGTAGATAAGCGAATTATGTTTCAGTCCCGATTTCAGTCGCGTTTGCGCGAGTTGGGTATGGATTCGTTTAAAGCTTACTGTGATTTCATTTTTAAGCCTGAAAATACAGCAGCAGAACTGTCAAAAATGATTGATCTCGTTTCTACCAATAAAACCGATTTTTTTAGAGAGAAAGAGCACTTCGATTTGATTTATAACCGTTTCCTGCCAGAATTGATTGACGAAAAGAAAAAAGGTGTTCGTCAACTTGTTAATTGCTGGAGTGCAGGTTGTTCAAATGGTCAGGAAGCATTTTCACTGGCAATAACTTTGGAAGAGTACAAGTTAAAAACAAAGGCTTTGGTTGATTATCAAATTTTGGGTACTGATGTTTCAGAATCAGTATTGAATATCGCCAGAAGTGGTATTTATCCGTTTTCAGAAATTGGTATGATTCCACAGGAGTACTGGAAAAAGTATGTTCTGAAGAGCAAGGATCAGAAGAATCCACGAATAAAGATAATTCAATCTATCCAGTCAAAAATTGAATTTAAATATTCGAACTTAGTGGATAATAACTATTCAATATCCAGGATGTTTCATTTCATTTTTATTAGGAATACACTAATTTATTTTGACCGGGAAAACCAATACAAAATATTAATGAAGGTTATTGATCGTTTATTACCAGGGGGGTATTTGTTTATTGGCCATTCAGAGTCGCTGATAAATTTAAATCTACCAATCAGGATCGTTTCGCCTAGTGTTTACCAGAAAATAAGTAACGAAGAATAATATTGATTTTATGGCAACAGACAAAAATGACGGGTTAAGGAAGCAACTTGAAGATAGTGAAAAGAGCAATTCTGAGTTGCTGGCACGAATTGATGAGCTTTCAGGGAAGCTTTATGACGTTAACAAGAAGCTGAAAGAAGCCGAAGCACTTAAAGGGCATTTTATCAGTAATATTACAAACGAGATTATTAATCCGTTTGCCAGTATTCTGGCATTGTCAGAGAACATTCTGAAGCTGGATGATGAAAGCATGGATAAAGCAAAAAAAATGGCTGGCCTGATTAATAGTGAGGCTTTTCATCTTGATTTTCAATTGGCAAATATTTTTGCAGCTGCGATGATCGAGTCAGGAAAAGAGCTTGTAAACTATTCTTCGGTTAATTTAAATGAATTGATGACTTTGGTGGTTGTTTATTTCGATAAGCAAATTGAAGCTAAACAAGTTCAGGTTGAACTACAACTGGAAGATAACTCAAATGGAAATGCTGAGGCTTTTGTGACTGATAATAAAAAGGTTGAAGTTATTTTCAAAAACTTGCTTAGCAATGCTGTTAAGTTTAGCTATGCTGGTGGAAAAGTTGAATTCAAGCTTGTTGTTTCCAATACAGGACTTCAACTTTCAGTTAGAGATTATGGAAAAGGTGTTCCGGAGGAGCATCGAAAAGAAATATACGATCGGTTTAAGCAAGTAGATGAACGGATCAATTCTATAAATAGTGGACATGGTTTGGGGCTTTCAATTGTAAAATCATATTGCATGTTGCTGGAAGGGAAGCTGGCTATGCATTTCCCTGCCGATGGTGGTACAGAAGTACTTGTTGAATTACCATTTGCAGATTTAACCGATCAGTACGATGATCTGTCAGATTTTATAATTGATGTTGGAGAAAAATTCTAGAAATTGGTTGAGGAAGAAAAATATTATCTGCATCCCTCAAATTTGTTTGTTTCGGGGAAAGAATGCTGGGTGAATACAGTGTTGGGCTCATGTGTGTCGGTTTGCCTTTACGATGAAAAACTCAAAGTAGGGGGAATTAATCACTACATGTTGCCATTTTGGAATGGTGAAGGACTTGAAAGCCCCAGGTATGGGAATATTGCAATCAACAGATTGATCGAAGAGCTTGTTAAGTTTGGATCGTCAAGAACCAATATGGTTGCAAAAATATTTGGTGGTGGCAAAGTCCTGAATGATGTTAATTCATTTCATATTGGGGAGCGCAATATTGCAGTAGCCTATAAAATTCTTGGGGAAGAAAAAATACCTGTTATAGCTTCAAGTACAGGAGGTGACAGGGGACGAAAGATTATTTTTAACCCTTTAACAGGAGTCGTGTTACAGAAATATTTAAACAAGAGGTAGTTTTGGAAAAGAAGAAAAAGATTAAGGTTCTGGTCGTTGATGATTCAGTTGTTGTTAGAAATGCTTTAACAGAGATTCTGAATAGTAATGCAGGTATTGAAGTGGTTGATGTTGCATCAGATCCATATGATGCCGTTGAGAAAATAGCAAAACAGGTTCCCGACGTGATTACGCTGGATATAGAGATGCCTAAAATGAATGGGCTCATTTTTCTGAAAAAGTTGATGGAACAACACCCAATACCTGTTGTTGTGATTTCATCATTAACTGGCGATAGGTCGGAAGTTGCTATTCGTGCCCTGGAATTGGGTGCAGCAAATATCATTACCAAACCAAAGCTTGAGTCACAGCTAAGTTTCGAAGAATATAAAATTGATATTTGCGATTCAGTTAAGGCTGCAGCAATTACTAAACCTTACCTGAAAAAGATATCGAAGAGAAAAAAGGTAATTCACGAACAAATAATAGAAAAACCTTCTTTAGGTGAAACTACAAAATTTACCTCGAATAAACTGATTTTAATTGGTGCTTCAACTGGTGGAACGGAAGTTATTTCAACGATTTGTAAATCAGTACGAACAGATCTGCCTCCAATCATTGTGGTTCAACATATGCCTGGCGAATTTACCAAAGCTTTTGCTCAAAGACTAAATAATGAGTGCGATTTGACCGTTAAAGAAGCAGAGGATGCAGAAACACTTTATGAAGGGCATGTTTATATTGCAAATGGCTTTAAGCATTTAGTTGTCCGAAAAATCGAAAATAAGTATGTTTGTAAGGTACAGGACGGAAAAATGGTAAATCGTCATCGCCCTTCAATAGATGTACTTTTTAAATCTGTTGCAGAGCTTTCTGCCAAAAATACGATGGGGATTTTGCTTACAGGAATGGGGGTTGATGGTGCTCAGGGTTTACTTGACATTAAAAACAAAGGCGGTATCTGTATTGCACAAGACGAGAAAACTTCTGTCGTTTTTGGTATGCCAAAAGAAGCAATTAAGTTAGGGGCTACAAATCAGGTTGGTGGCCCAAAAGAAATAATTGAATGGATTAATAATTTTTCTTAACACTATGGAAGAGAAAAACACACCCTCCAGGATTTTGATTGTAGATGATATGCCTGTCAATCTGGATTTGATGAAATCCATTCTGTCTACTGAAGATTATGCCATTGTGACTTCAAAAAACGGTATGTCTGCAATGGCTAAGGCTAATGCCAATGTATTTGATCTGATCCTTTTAGATATTGTACTACCTGACATTGATGGATTTGAAATTTGCAGACAAATCAAAACCAGTTCAAAAAACCAGGATACACCAATTATTTTTCTTACAGCACAACGGGAAAAAGAGAGTATTGTTAAAGGCTTCAAACTTGGCGCCGTTGACTATATTTTAAAGCCATTTAGCGAAGAAGAATTACTTGCAAGGGTAAGTCTTCATCTTTCGCTTAAACAAACACAGGAAGAATTAAAAAAAGCCCGTAATGTTGCTGAAGGTTTGGCAAAAGCTAAAGCCATGTTTTTGGCCAATATGTCGCATGAAATTCGTACCCCACTTAATGGAATTGTAGGGATGATTGACATTCTGAAGCAGACAAGCCTCTCGGAACAGCAAATGGACTATGTTGATATTGTCGATATTTCAAGTGAAAACTTATTGATGATCATTAACGATATTCTTGATTATTCAAAAATTGAAGCTGGTCAAATTGCTTTTGAAAAGATCAAATTCAACATTCGGCATGAAATTGATGAGGTAAGGAAATTGCTTTATTATAAGTCAACTCAGAAAAATCTTGAGTTTCGAATTGAAGTAGAAAGTAATGTGCCTGAAATGCTTTTAGGTGACCCGCTTCGTTTAAAACAGGTTTTGATTAATTTGAGTAATAATGCTATAAAATTTACTACTGAAGGTTTTGTGAAGATTAAAGTGAAGTTGGGCAAAGCAATGGTTCAGCAGTATAAGCTTTTGTTTGAAGTTCAGGACTCAGGTATTGGTATTTCCCCTAAAAATCAGAGAAAGCTATTCCAGTCATTTACTCAAGCTGATGCTTCAACAACCAGGAAATACGGAGGTACAGGTCTTGGCTTGGCTATTTCTAAAAAACTGACTCAGTTGATGAATGGCGATATCGGTTTGAATAGTGTTGAAGGGGAGGGATCCACATTCTGGTTTACGGCAATATTTGATGGAGCCGAAATCATGAATGTAAATGAAAATGCTGAGATTGGAAGAAAGTTTGCCAGTCTCGATCAATTAAAATTAAAGATTCTTTTAGTTGAAGATAACGTTATTAATCAAAAAGTTTGCGTTCTTACTATCAAGAAATTAGGGCATGAAGTGATTGCTGTCAATAATGGAATTGAGGCATTGGAGTTATATGCAAAAACCAATTTTGATATGATCCTTATGGATATTCAGATGCCTGGCATGGATGGCTTGGAAGCTACCGAAGAAATTCGGAAAATTGAAAAAGAAAAAAATGTAGAAAAGAAAATCCCTATTATTGCAATTACTGCAAATATGTTCAAAGAAGATGTGAAAAAATTCCTGGCTAATGGAATGAACGACCACCTGGGCAAGCCGTTCAAGCCTTCAGAGCTTGATGAGATTATTCGAAGGAATTTGATATAAGTTCAAAAAGTATTAAATTGTCATATAAAAGATTGGGTTATGTCTGTACCAAAAATAGATTTATCTGGAAAAACAGTTTTGGTTGTTGAGGACAATGAAACAAGCAGGGTTTATTTTGAAGCGGCTTTAAAAAAAACCAACGCAACGGCTTTGTGGGCGAAGAATGGGGTAGAAGCAGTTAATTTCTTTAAGAAGAAAACACCTATAGACTTAGTCCTTATGGACTTAAACATGCCAGAAATGGACGGTTTTGAAGCTACCAGGCTAATAAAAGAAATGAAACCTGACGTACCTGTGATTGTGCAGAGTGCTTATATTCTTTCAGGCGAAGAGCAAAAAAGCTATGAAGCTGGTTGCGATGAATTTCTTTCAAAGCCAATTCGTTTGAATAATCTGCTTGAGGCTATTGTCCGTCATTTAGGTTTATAAAGGCTCCGAAACGTTGATGTCTGTTGATGTCAGTTAAAGAAAAGAAGCCTGATTTTAGCTTTTCATCCATAAGTATGGGTGGATTTTTGGTTTTCGCCCTTTTAAAGAACCCTGAATAATCACTTCCATTGTAAATTTCAAAATACCCTTTTGAATCCGGGTGAACTTTTTTTTGGATTTCCATGCTCAATATGCCCATATTGCAGCGAGGGTTTATTTCAATACAGGGTTGAAGTTTTAAATCCTCTTCATCTTTGTAAAGCATGGCATCTACTCCAATATAACTTTCATATTCCAGAAATATAGTTTGTTTGAGTTTTTCAAGAATGTTTTCAGCCAGGATATCGAAATAGTTTTCAGGTATAAGTTTCTTAAATGTTTCAATTTCATTGGGAACAGTATTTAGTAAATGTCCCTGATATTGTCCATTATTATTTGTATTGAAGTAAGAAATTCCAAGATAGCTTATTTCCTTTTTTGAATCGACTTTATACTGAAATGATAAATCAGCTACTTTTTTCAATAGCGGTTCGCAAATCAGGTAATTCTGTTGCTCCAGTATGGTTTTTATCCATTGTTTCTTCGAATCGTCAAGTGCTTTTTTTCGAATAATCTGTAAACCTCTTCCACTTGAGCTTAACGGTGCTTTTAGCACAAGTTTTGGCCATTTTTGCAGCATTGTTTCGATTTCATCTACAGAGCTAACAATTACAGGCAATTCATTTTCTGAAATTATAAACGATCCTGGGCTTTCTTTACAAATAGCACGTAAGAGTTCCACCGCATTTTTTCGCTCATATCTTTTTTTGAAATATTCAGAATTATAATCAGAAGTCCATTTGAAATTTTTAACGAAATATTGCTCTGCCGGACTCCATCCCCAGGGAAAAATGTTTGTTTTATACTTTCTTTCTGAAATTTCCTCAATTGCTTCAGCTCTCGTTTTTAATGAACTTGAATTAAGTCTCATTAAATCAAGTTGTTCAAGAGCTTCTTGGCTAAAAGTTTTATGGCAGATCACAATATCATCTTTTTTAGCAAACCAAAGCATTAAGCCAGCCAGATCATTTTTAAATTCTTTCAAAATAGCTGGTGGCTGGTAATAAGGAGAACCGTTAGCAACTGCTAATTCGCATGTCGGGTTAAAATGAAATATGTTGATTGTGCTGCTCAAAACTACTTGTTAAATCAAATGCAAATTATTTATTTTTTATTATAATCTATAAAACCACCTTCTTTGCTGGTGGTCATGTTTAAAGGGCTGTGCCTTTATTT
>JANQII010000278.1 GCA_028282195.1 Prolixibacteraceae bacterium | reverse complement strand
TCGTTTACAGAACGATGCTATGCGCAGATTTTTCGCCTTGCATAAAGAAAAAATTGAAACAAAAATTAAAGGCACTTATTTATAAATTGAAGCACTAGTTGTATTGTTAGATGGTTAGTTGTTCGTGCTTGATTGGTTTAATATATGAGCCAATAACTAATTACTACTTACCAATGACTAATGACCAATAACCAATAACCAATAACCAATAATCAATAATCAATAACCAATAATCAATAACCAATAATCAATAATCAATTACCAACCCTCTGTCCACTTCATCAAAATTCTCGATTACATCGTGCTGGTATTTGCTGTAATTATTTTTGGTTGAATTAACGATAATGATTTTACCGGCCCTGGCATTTTCTGCAGCGGCAATACCTGCATAAGAGTCCTCAAAAACAATACAATCTTCAGGTTTTAGTTGTAGTTTTTCCATAGCTTTTGTGAAAAAATCAGGATTGGGCTTGCTTCTAAGGCTACCATTATCATATACAACTAAATCGTAATCAAACCATTTATCGAGTTTAAACTGATCGAAAAAGAACTCTACATTCTTCGGGCCTGATGCGGTGGCAATGGTGACAGGAATATGATCGTTTTTTAGTTCATTAAAGAAGTTTGTTACACCCGGAGCCAGCTGCGCATTAATATCAAGGCATATTTGACGATAGATGCTTTCTTTTTCGTCAATGAATTGGTCAAGCTCTTTTCCTTCAATGGGTCGGTTAAAAATTCCACTGAGGATATCACGATTGGTTTTTCCGTGTATTTTTTCATCCTTTTCCTGATCGGTTAAATAGATTTTATACCTGGTTAGGAACTCATCCCATGCCTGGTTGTGCAGTGGGGTATCCCAAAAAAGTGTACCGTTAAAATCGAATATAATTCCTTTGTATTTCATGTGGGCTGGTTTAAGGAGCAATTTAAAAATAAAGGCATTACAAACTGAATTGTTGAGGAATTTTGGGGCTAAAATTGAATGCGTTTAATATTTGATTAAGAAAGGTCATCTGTTTTTGTGCCGTTTTTTCTCAAAAAGTTTAAAAAAACCTTTTAGATCAATACCCAAACTAACACGACTTGGATTGTATGCATTTCCTCCACTATCATTTTGAGTTGGTCGATAATCCAGGTCCTTAGCAATGGAAAAGGAGATATTTTCCATGTTTTTAATGAGATTCTCTTTTTCTCGTTTATACTTGTCTGTGGATACAGCTTTTATTTGGTATCTCCTGAATTCAATGTAAAATCTGTTCGTTTTTGCATTATTTCCATTTGCATGAATAACAGTTGGTTTTAATGATATATGGTTAATCATAAGAGAGTCCCCAGCTTGTACATTCATCTTAAAAAATCCTTTTTCATTTGTTGCAACTATTTTTGTGTCACGATAATTAATTAAATAAACATTCTCAAAAGGAACCGAATCTTTTGAAAAGATATAACCACTAAAAACAAAGGTGCTTTCCTCTGTTTGTCCAAATGTAAATAATGCAAAAAAGGGAAACAGGCTTAGTAGAGTTATCCTCATATGCTTTTTAACCAAAATTATGAGCTATTGCTGTTAAAAGCCTGTAAGAGATTTTAAGAAAACAGAAAGAATGTTAAGCAAGCTTTCATTAGAATGTACAATGATCAATGTTCAGTTTCCAATGACTAATCCCAAATCCCAAATCCCAAATTACAAATGACCAATTACCAATTACAACGGGAAGTATTCAGTCCCAGTCTCAGTCTCAGTCCCGGTTTTCAGTTAAAAATTTTATCCAGCATACAAATCCCAAATTCCATCTAGCATCCAGTATCTAGCATCCAGTATCAAGCATCCAGTATCAAGCATCCAGCATCTAGTATCCAGCATCTACTCTATTGTGTTTCAACCTTTGTTTTTAGTGAATGAAAACCTTCACCCAGTATTTCACGTGCATCCATGATGGTGATAAATGCATCCGGGTCAATTTTGCTGATAAATTGCTCCAGAATAGTTACTTCACGCCGGCTAACAACGGTGTATATGACTTTCTTATCCTCACCGGTGTACATCCCTGTTCCGTTCAGGTAAGTACCTCCACGTTCAAAATCAACCAAAATCTTCTGTTTTATTTCTTCATGTTTTTCAGAAATAATAAGCAGTGCTTTATTGTAGTTTGCACCTTCCAGTGTTAAGTCAATAGCTTTACCGGTAATGTAAATAACTAACCACGAATACAACGGAATTTGCCAGTCTTTAAATGCTGCCAAACCAATTAAAACAATCACCGAATCAACATAAATCATTAACTGCCCTAACTGCATTCCGGTATATTTGGCAATAATCATGGCAATAATATCTGAACCTCCGGATGTAGCTCTTGATTTAAAAATCAGTCCCAGGCCAAAACCGATTAATACACCACCGAATACACATGAAAGAAGAACATCCTGAACAAGTGGGGCTTCGCCATCAACCCGCAGGTAAGTGATCAGGTCCATAAATACGGAAGTCAGCACAAAACCAAGAACAGTTTTGATCCCAAAGCGGGGGCCAAGTATTTTTATTCCGGCTATGGTTAGCGGAATATTCAATACAAGGCCAAACAAACCAATGGGAATACCTTCCGGCCAGAAAGAAAAAACCCCTTTGCTTAGGTGGTGTACCACAATGGCAATACCATACACCCCCCCGGGAACAATTTTGTGCGGGGAAATAAAGTACACAAAACCAACAGCAAGAATAAATGCCCCAACAATTATGAAGCTATATTCTTTAAACCATTTAAGGCTGAAAATCTTCTCTTTTTGCAGAAATGCCATAGCCGTAAAATTTTGCTGCAAAAATAGCATCTCTATTTTGATCTTTTAATTGATTTTTATCAGGGATTTGAGGAGTTTCGGGTTTCGGGTTGAAGCATTTTATACCAAACCACAACCTTGGTGCTATGCAAAGTTACTCATTTGGGAATGGTTATCTACCCAGCTGTTGCATGTTTTGTTAGTTGTTGCTATGCCTGAACTTAAAACAATCTGCGCAATCCTGTTTAACTCGTTTTGTAGGTATGTAGCGATATTAAACAATCTCAAGGTGTGAATGTGGGTCAAATTCAATCGTCATCTTAACTTTTGCTTTTAACGCTTCAAACACTCTCAGAACGGTTGAAAAACGGACATCTTTGGCATTATTTTCAATCTTTGAGATCTGCGCTTTTTGAACTCCAACTAATTGTCCAAGTTGTGCTTGGGTAAGGTGTTGCTCTTTTCTCGCTTTTTTAATCATATCACCCAAAATATCCAGCTTAAGCTCAAACTCAAACTGCTCTCTGTGCGGAGAGCCCTTTTCTCCAACATACTTATCTGTCAACTCCTCTAAGGAATATGTTTTTGTTTTTTCGTTTGCCATTTCGCAATCCTCTTTAATTATTAAAATAGTCTTTACGTAATTGTTCTGCCTTATCTATCTCTTTCTTAGGTGTTTTTTGAGTCTTTTTAACTAATCCGTGAGTTGCAATCACAAGCGTTGATTTATCATCTCTTTTATCCCAAAAAGCAAATAGCCTAAGCTGTTTACCTTTGTGTCGGGTACGAAATTCCCAAATCTCGCCGGAAAGCTTTTTAAATAATTCCGGATCATTGACCTCCCTCGATTTCCAAATATTGAAAAGAATCTTCTCTCTCGTTTTCTCATCCAAATTATCAAGAAACTCTTTTGCCTGCTCTAGAAATCGAACATCGTATTTGATCATCAGTATTTTTTCACAAAGATATAGAATATTTCCTTATCGGGATACTTTAATGTACGGCGTGCTATTACCTGGTACGTCTGTATAAACAAACTTTAACATTGAAAGTCGTTAGCATTTTACATCAAACCACAGCGGTATCAGCTGGATTGCTTTTCTTTACCCGGTTTAGTTTTAAACTGGCCTTTTCCAAAGCCGCAAATACAAAATCATGAGGGTTGATTTCAGCTTCCTGTCCTTCATCAGGAATTAACCTGGGTGCTTCAGGCATTAATTTAAGTGCCATTTCACTGGCTCACTCAGCTTCTTCATCATTATTGAAACGAACTGAGATTGTACCTTTTTTTAATGGAAATTTCATAATTTAACTTTTTATGTTTGTTTTCGTATATTTGTATAGTGGTTTTGGAGACGTCCAGGGCGTAAGGGATCGGTGAAATATTCAGAACACCCGCCAAAACACTTAAAGCCCGGGGTTACTTCCGGGCTTTAGTTTTTCTTTTATACATTGTTTTTAATACCAGTTTTTTCCGGCCGGTCCTTATTTCTTCGATATATACGACCGTATCCACAAATTCTTTTTCATAAACTATTGTAAATGGCTTATTACCGGGATAAACTTTGTCATACTCTGCTATAATAAATGGGATCAAAAGAATATCGGATATGGAAATATCAGGGTGTTTTAGTGCATGCCTCAAACCACTTTCATCAATAGAATGGGTATAATCTGCTAAATCAACCCCATTGAACAACTTTCCCAATTGAGCGGCTTGTTTTTTTGTAACAGATACCAATTCTACAAATTTTCTATTCCCGGATTTGTCAGATTGGGATTTTCTATAAAGGTCAATCAGGGCATTGATTTTTTTCCGTGTAAGCATTTTTGTTTGCAATATACAATTGATTGTAAACAGTCGCTGAAAAAACAGCATAAAAGCGAAAAAATAGCATAAAACAGCATAAAAGTGAAAAAAAGCCCTGCCCTGTAAATTAAGGGCAGTTTTGACAGTATTTCGCATTCTTTACCGCCCATAGTTTAACTTTTCATGTTTGTTTTCGTATATTTGCACAAGAAGTCTTGATTAATACTCACTGGTGTCAAATTTCTGCCCAGATCGTTAGTCAAGGCTTTTCTTTTTTATAATAACATGGTCGTAATAAACTGAGCCGTTAACCCCTTCACGAACAAGCATTTTTGCAAAGTATTTTTTACCTTCAAAAGTCCACTCAGAAAAGAATATGTAAATATTTTTTATCTGCTTCCTTCCTTTTTTGTCTTTCTGGATATCAATCAGTACAGAGTTTTTCAACAACCCCTTTACATCATATATGAAAGCTGCTTTTTTTCTGTTAGAACGGGCAGATACAGCATGTTTGACCCCTTGACGGGTAAAATGGATTTTCTTTTTAAGTTCAGGGTGATAAACTGATTTTCCAACCAGGTTTTTTTCTGCCCAGGATAAAGCTTGTTTGCTGTAAGACATTTTTGTTTACAAATATATGGTGATTGTAAAAAGTGACTAAAGACGGGTTGCCAATATAGGGAGTTTTTTTGCAAGAGGGTGCAAAATATTATTGTCAATGAAGTTGAAAGTCGTTAGCATTTTACATCAAACCACAACCGGGAACAAAGGATTTACTTGTTGGCACGAGTTGAAAGTCGTTAGCATTTTACATCAAACCACAACGGGAACGCAAAAAAGAGCTTTTTCTCAGGGTTGAAAGTCGTTAGCATTTTACATCAAACCACAACTTGAAACTGACCGCTGCAATTTGGGTCTTTGTTGAAAGTCGTTAGCATTTTACATCAAACCACAACTAAAAAGTCTGATAATTCGAATAGCTCCCGTTGAAAGTCGTTAGCATTTTACATCAAACCACAACTTGCTTTGTTTAAAAAGTAAAAAGGCTTGTGTTGAAAGTCGTTAGCATTTTACATCAAACCACAACGATAAAACAATATTCTTTTTGTTGTTAGTTGTTGAAAGTCGTTAGCATTTTACATCAAACCACAACATTGAGGCAATAAAAGAGAATTTGTTTGTTGTTGAAAGTCGTTAGCATTTTACATCAAACCACAACACAGAATAGCCATTGGCTAAACAAATCAATGTTGAAAGTCGTTAGCATTTTACATCAAACCACAACCTTCTAAATCTATTAAAACTATCATGGTTGGTTGAAAGTCGTTAGCATTTTACATCAAACCACAACATCGAACCACATCATACAATCACAAAACTAGTTGAAAGTCGTTAGCATTTTACATCAAACCACAACTTAAGATGGTAGTTTGGTGAATAATATTTTGTTGAAAGTCGTTAGCATTTTACATCAAACCACAACCTAAGTTTAAATGTTTGTATAGGTTCTAAGGTTGAAAGTCGTTAGCATTTTACATCAAACCACAACCATTCTCCATTTGGCAATAATCTTTTAAGGTTGAAAGTCGTTAGCATTTTACATCAAACCACAACTATGCGTTTAAACCCTAAATGAGTTTATATCGTTGAAAGTCGTTAGCATTTTACATCAAACCACAACGTGATTGCATTGAATCATTGAAATTTAAAAGTTGAAAGTCGTTAGCATTTTACATCAAACCACAACCACTTGGACGCTCATTATACTCTTCGATCCGTTGAAAGTCGTTAGCATTTTACATCAAACCACAACCACAATTGTCATATATCATTTTTACAACCGGTTGAAAGTCGTTAGCATTTTACATCAAACCACAACATCTCCTGAATCTGAGTTATGTGTAAATATGTTGAAAGTCGTTAGCATTTTACATCAAACCACAACCTTGGATGGTTATACCCTTATTTTACGGGTTTTTTAGCAGATTTTTCAAATTGAAAAACGCTTCTTTTTAGCCAAAGAAGTGGAATGAAGTGCTATTTTTTTAATTCTATTATTACTACTGTCCGAGTAAGAATTGTTAATCCACTACGTGGAATAATTTACTTCGTATTTACCATGTTTTACAATACTTTATCTCCTACGGAGAATTTCCGCATAGCGGATAGGGTATTGTAAAAATGTTGAACCCTTATCAACCTATACCCCGTAGGGGTTAGACTAATTTTACTCGGTTAGTAGTGTTCTATTATGTATTTTATTTTTACTAACGGTTGGTCGGTATGTCAAAGAACCCATACAAATATTAAACATCAAATTCCAAATTCCAAATTCCAAAAAACAAATCACAAACTTCAAAACTTCTAGCTTTCGGCTTTCAAAACATTTCCAGTTGTTTGGGGCCTTCCGGCAAGGGAGCCATTCCTTTTCCCCAAAAGTTGGTAATATTTCCATATTGTTTATCGGTCACGGAAAGAATGCTTACCTGTCCTTTTTCCGGTACAGAACTTTTCACCCGTTTAATGTGTACTTCGGCACTTTCTTTACTGGCACAATGCCTTATATATACCGAATATTGCATCATGGTAAAGCCGTCTTTCATTAAGTCTTTGCGAAAACGGGTAGCCTGCCTTCGTTCCTTTTTAGTAGTAACAGGCAAATCGAAGAATACAAATAGCCACATAATATGATATGCATTTAGACGGGTTTGTTCCATCATCTTTTTTTTAAACCTTGATGATTTACAAAACCATCAAGGTTTGGATAAAACGGGATAAGTTATCTTCCGGCTCTCTCCATTGAAGCATCTTGACAAAGAGGCTGTTGTTATAGATAGTGCAACCATTAAAGGGCGCATGGTTTCGTTGATAACTACATCTATAGCCATCAACTTAAGCATAGAAGCTTTCATTTCTTTTGTCAGTTCCTGTTCCCCTGGAAAATCTGCATAAGTTGTTAGTGCCAATTGATCCACATAAGGCCGGTAGGGTTCCATAATATCATCAGCCAGGCAAAAAGCATTGTACCGGTTGTGATGATGAATGCCCAGGGTAGGCAGCAATCCCGAACCGGACAAGGCCCTTGCAACAGCTGATCGTAGCAGGATATAACCATAATTAAGCAAGTGGTTGGGGGCAGGACCAAAACGATCGCGGTAAAATTCTTTGCCCAGTAACCTGTTCCAGTAAACGCGGGCTGCCAGTCCCTCACGGTTTTCAATATCACCACTTTTCACACTCTTTGCATAGGTTCTTAAATCGTGTGCTTTATGTCCGTATGTTTCAAGCATAACAGCCTGATTGGTTATTTTGGCTTCGATAGTTTGTTTCCAAAGGTTTTTTTTCAGGGGTTCTGAGGCATTTACCTGCGCCCTGAATAATTCATTTTGCAGGCTATGGCTTTCCAGGTTTAGTAGCATGGAGGAAGGCATGTGCCTGCTATCGCAAAATATTACAGCTACATTGTGATTATTTAAAAACTCAATCAATTTCATGCTGAAGCTGATTTGCGGATGATCAAGTACTATAAATCCAATATCTTCCACAGGAACAGTTTGGGTTGTTAGCTGATCTTTTGACTGGATGACCAATTGACAATCGCGAAGGGATAAGCGATAAGGGTTTGAAAAGAAAAGTGTACGTTTAAGCATGGTTTCGGGTTTAATCCTTGAAGGTTTTTAAAACCTTCAAGGATTGTTAGGATTGTTAGGATTGTTTAAGATAAATGGTAAATCAATTTGTACATCGGCAAACTTATCTATTGATTCACTGGAATGGTATTCCTTATAATAGTGCTGATCTTTATACCATTTTAAAACTTCATCCCGCTTAAGATTTGTTTTTTTGGGCGATAAAATGGTTAAATAAGAACTCCACGGATATTCAAGCATATCATCACAAAAACCATGATGTACAGGGTTGTGATGGATGTAGTAGACCAGGTATTTGAGATGGGCAAGTGAGTTTATTTTTATTCGTTTGAAAGGCCTTTCAAAGAGTGATCCACTACGCTTCGTTTTTATATTATAGTATTTTGTGTACGCATTAAACAGATGTGAAAAATGACGGGATGGATCTGGCTTTTTAACTTTGTCAGGTCCTTTGGACTCTGACAAGTTTTGGATGGTTTGAAACCTGACAGAGTCATTTGACCTGTCAGTGTTTAAAGGTTTATAGTACCCAATTTGATTTATCGATTTAACCCTTACCAAAAAATGAAAATGGTTATTCATCAATACCCAGGCATAGGTATTTGCTACCGGGCTTATATACTTATCGTATAAATTCAGGAAGTGTTCATAATTATCTGTGTGCCTGAATAAAGGGCAACCGTTTATTCCACGATTGTAGATGTGGTAGAATTTATCGTATTCGAGAGCTGTATGTGGCATAGTTGTTTATTTAACCTTGAAGGTTTTTTTAAACCTTCAAAACCTTCAAGGTTGGTTGGTAATCAGTTGTTTAAATTTAGAACCTGGCAGCTTCAACAGCAAGTTGTTCTGCCAGTTGTTTCAAACTTTCATCGCCGGAAATTTCTGCCTGCATGGGTATAAATGCAAACAGTTTTCGCATTGCCTGTACCAAAGCCGGGCGTAAAGTTGTAGCTGATGACAGTGCATTATGATCTGCTTTTTGCGAAGTATAATTATGCAGCTTTGTCTCAAAATTAGCCTGGGATTCCTTGAGTTCTGCGTACCAGTCATTTAGTCCTAAGAGCACTATAAGTGGAATGTAATTACTATCCAGTTGACTGAATATCCTTTCCAAAATAGCAGTTTCTTCTTTATAAGACAGCCTGTAGGCTTCTCCATCTTCATTTAAAATACGATACAAAGTCGCTGCTGCATTACGTTTTTCATCATCAGGATGGTACATGTACGATCGTACATTGGACTTGATCCCGATAAACAGATCATCGCGTTTATTGTCTGCCAGGGCAACTTCCTCGGCTTTTACATGTATCTTATTCATGGCTTGTTCATATTTCTCAAACTGCTCGGAAAAGTGTGTGTAAAACAAATTCAATCCTGTCGTTTCAAGGTCGATTGATAAGCATAGTTCTTTTGTTCGTAATCCTAATGTGTACAATTCTTTAGTACTTAAATGTGAAAATGGTATTTGTATCATCTTGTTCATTTTAATTTTTATGAGCTTCCAAAAGTTTCTTGTATTCAAAAGCTTTACTTTAAAAAATCGGGAATCCTTTTCAGTTTTTGTAAACCGGAAAAGTTTAAAGAGGGGTCGGATCGCTTACTTTTTTGTTCGTAAGTGTACTTTGTTGTCAGGTTGTCAGTTTAAAGAGGTGCAACGGACAACCTGGCAGTCGGATGGTGTTTCTTTTTAGTTTTTCATATTAACTGGCTTTAGGGTGGCATAATGTTTTTCCCGATAGCGCTAACCGGCTCTCGTTTTGGGCTACCGGGAAGAAGTTTGCCCAAAACGACTGTAAAGTAAGCCCGCCAGCTTGCGGTAGGGGTGACCAACTTCCATTTAAGTTTATCGGGTTAAACGGAAGTGTCTTTAGGGTGCGTATGTAATTATAGTTGCTCAATTTCTCCGAGGGTGTTGATTTTTACTTTGATTGGATTATGGGTCAGCCAGCCATTTTTGCCATGTCCAAAACTATTAATCTGTAGTTTTTCATTTTGATTATTTATTGTTGATGCTAAGTGATGCCTGAAATAATAATCACCAGATGTAAATTTTTGAACACGGTATAAATACTTAGATAGAAACTGATCGTTTGATTGATTTGATTCATATTCATCGTTATTTAGACCAAGCAAGAACATATCATTGATCTCAAGAGTTGCTACTATTTGTTTCCCATCCTCAGGTAGTTGGTATGTTTCGTTACCTTGTAGCTTCCTTTCTACTACTGTCCAAAATTGAACAACTTCTTCTTTTAAGTTACCGTCATGATCCTTGTAAACGAGCACATGGTGATTGTTACGAGGATTGACATATTGGTTAAGGTCACTTTTTAGTTGCACCGCATTTCCAATGTTTTCTTTTATGCGTACTTTTTTGATTGGTACCGGATCTCCCTTTTTATTGGGAAGGAACAATCTCCATTCCCCATCTTTAAAGAAAGCATCTTTAGGAATTGAATAACCTTTCGTATTGTCCGTATCAACACCACAGTTATCACGCAAATGGTTACGGATCAATTCACGAATGGTGTCATCTACAACTTTATGTACGTGTTTGTTATTTCCAAGATCAGTAATCTTGGTTCTTCGGTGGAATCCTTTTTCTTGCTTAGGTGCTTTTCTTTTTCCAAAAACATTCTCTTTATGTAGCTGTCCTCTTACACTAAAGCCTTTTCTGTTTTTAGTGAGTGTTTTATTATTTTTCTTGTGAGAAACCAATATTGAGTTGGCTGCTTTTTTTACATCATTACCAAAACTATCCCAAGGCTCAGGAAATTTCTCTGTGCTGTCAAGTTTTCCCCTAATTTTTTCTTTACATTCAGCATTGTAAGTGCTTAAACGTTGTAAGTAGGCTTGTTCTGTCAGTGCAATGGTGATCGCATCAATAGCATGGTGCCTGTGGTCATCCCTGTTCTTTTTCGGATCAAACTTAATTTCACCGGTATATTTATCCACCCAAATATTACCTTCTATCAATTCCTGACCTTTTTCTGTTTTAGGAGGATCATTTTCAATTTTATATAGCTGAGGGGTTTTGTTTTCAATTTCAAGTATAGCATAATATTTACCCGGGGATTGGTTGGTTCTTTTTTTGTATAAAGTATCAGAATCAGCTACCATTAAACCTGTTTCATCAACAGTTGCTAAAATCAACAGTTGCTGATTTTCAATAACGGGTTCGGGACTTACTGCTCGTGTGAATTCAATATCGTTGATGTTTAGGTCCAGGATAATCCAATACTTTCCATCTGGCAGGTTTGTTTGGCACTGGTAGATATAGCATTTAAATTCCCCGTTCGTTACATTACCGAACAAAATAACCTGGTTATGTTTGGTTTTAGGTTGTTTGTCTTTTTCGGGGGATTCAAACTGTTTGTTGATGATCTCAAATTTTGCCCAGTATGAATTACCTTCTTCAAGTTGTGTTTTTATATTTCCGGTAGTATCATTTTTAAACAGGCCTTTTTCAATTTTTCCACGGAAAACAATATAATCTTCATCCGTTATTGGCTTTTCAGTGTACTTCGGTATTAGCTGCAATTGATCTGATACATTAAGTTTTGCCCAATATTTCCCATCCTTTAGGTCGGGAGCGTCAATATCTATTTTGAAAAACTTTGAAGAAAACCTGTTCTTACTAATATAGCCCGTTGATAATATTTGATGTTCATCTGTTTCCGGACGTTCATTTTGTTTTTTCTGAATGCTTATGATTTCATGTTTCTCATTGGCAATAACGTAATAGGGAATACTGGCTTTATGGCTCACTTCATATTGTTGTTTGTTTAAGTTTTCAATAGGTTGTAAGATGTTGTTCAAGCCCCACAAATGGCGAAGTTCGGCCGTAAGTTGCCCCGGCATGACCCTAACATCTTTGCAAATATTGGAAAGCAATTCCACTGATTTTTTGGCAATGTACCTGCTGTCATTTAACTGGCGTTGAATGAAATCAGATTTTTCAAACTTGCGCTTGACTGTAAATTTTTTAGCTTTCTGATAGGGTAATAATCTAAATGCACGCTCTGTAATTTCATTCCAACCATCTTCAGGGTTTTGATATTTTCTTATTCCCCACAATTTATAATCAGGGTTGGCTAAATAGAATTGATACGGTGTTTTTTCACCTTTTTCCCTGTTAAAATTAGCTTCACAAAGCGTTTTGTTACCAAAACTGTCATCTAAGGAAATGCTGTAAGGAATTATGTGTTCAATCTGGATTGCATTATCGAAGCCAAGCAAGTCATAAATTGAGATTGTCTTACCCGTATAAGGGCATTGTACATTTGTTCCTCTATTCTCAATCTCCCGGTACATTAAATATTTTTGGATGTTCGACCTGCTGGGTTGTAATCCAAATTCAGCTAATCGCTCCCGGGCTTCATTATTCTTTCTCTCATTATCATTAATTCTGAAACTCATTTCCTGTCGTTGAGATTTGCTTCTTCGTAAATCCCTGCCCATTTCTACATGGATTTGGTCAAAATGAAAATCAGGACCAAATTCATTTTTATATTTAAGCATGAGTAAATTTACCAAACGCCTTAGCTCGTTGATTCCTTGTTGTACAATAGGGTTACGAAGGTTTTCAACTTCGGGTAGTTTGTCATCTGGCGGATCTTTCTTTTCTATTTCCTGGCTGTGGTGGTACAGTTTAGTAAAGCGAGGGTCATTTTTAGAAAAACCATAATGAAATGCAGGAGAGGATAGGTGTTCTTTGATCTTTTCAATGGCTTCTCCATCTTTATTATCTTCTTTTAGGATACTTAGGATTTCTTTTTCAATGTTGGAATGAAAATCTTTAAAAAAGCCCCATTGTTTACCAAAAGCGTTTTTTATTCCTCCAAGTATTACCGCCCGATCATACAAATATCCTTTTTCCAAGAATGGGGTGATATTTCTAATGGCTTTTAATGAAACATTGCTATACCCGTCTTTTAATCGAATTTTTTCTATTGCTTTTATGTCTTTCTCTTTCTTTAAGCCAAAATCTTTGAGTTTTTCAAATAGTCTTTTATTATCCTCATAAAAGCTAAAACAATGCCAGATTGACTCGTAATGCTCTTCCCATGTTTCATGTGTAAAGAGTGGCCTTATTTGTTTGATGGTTGGATTGCCTGAAACTTTGAATTTATTTTCGTAATTGAACTTTTCGTAGGTGATTTTTAATTTCTTCGGGATTTTTACGAAGTCAAAGTTGCCTTTTTCGCTATTGATTAAGTCCAGGACATCTGCTTTTTGTTCATTTGTTAATGTCTGGTTTTTTCCATACTTAATATTATTTATGAACTGTAAGGTCCTTAAGTATTCAAATTCAGGGTGGGATACAGGGCACGGTTTTTTACTGCGTAGCTGAATTTTTCCACCTTTATTTTTCAGGAATTCCCCATTTGAGCCAATTACGGGCAGCTTATCTTCAAACCTGCAGTTTGATAAAGTTCCTTTTTGAGATCGCAGAGGCCTTTGCCAGAATAAAACACTTTCATTGCTTTTAAATTCAAGGACTTTTTCTCCATTTTCATTTTCTTTGGTGCTTATTTCTCCTGCTAAATAAGTCTTTAGTGGAATCGTTGTTTTAGTTGTGACTTTGGTTATTCCCTTCAAACCTACTTTTTCTATTTGAGTATTTTCAGTACCATATTTATTTTGGAGATAGGAGATTCTGCTTTTATTTCTCTTTGCTTCAAGTGATCCTCTAAATTCCCTGGTCTTTTTTGATATTACTTTTATATCATTAATGTTTGAAAATTTTGATTGCTTCTCCCATATCTTTTCAAATTCAGCAATGTACATATCCCTTACGGTATATCTTCCCCTTACCCTGATTTCTTTTCCGTTTTCATCTTTTATGGTTTGGTATGGCTTGTTTTCTTTTGAAGAAATTGAGGAAAGATACTGTCCAAGTGTTTGATTGGTAAGTTTTGCCTTTGTTTCGTTAATGGGTAATATGTTCTCATCTGCTTTACCTTTTGTGAAGATGGTGGAGTCTTCTTTTCCTTTTCTATTGCTTAAAAACCCCCTATGTTGAATCATATGGTAAAAGATTCTGCCAAGCTCGTATAAAGAAACCTGTTCTTTTACAGCTTTATCTCTAAGTGAATACGGGTTAAGTTTTAACCATTCAATAAACATTGGCGTTTGAGGGAATAGTCTTCCATCTGATTTAAGTTCTTTATTCCAGTTCTTCCATTTGTACAATTCTGTAAGTTCTAGCGGACACATTTGCTGATCAATAAGAACTTCCAGAAGTTTGATTTTTCTTAAACGTTTTCTGTAAAACTGACGACGAGCTTGTCTTTTATCCCTTCTTGTAGCATTTTTTGATTGTTCGTTATCTCCTTTTCCTATACTTGTTGGCTCAACTCCTTCCGGGAAAATTCGAACTCCGGTATCTAGTATTTTTTTGCTTTCCTTGTCAACTACAGCCCACCCAATACTATTTGTTCCTAAGTCAAGTCCTAATATTTTTGTCATGGCGTTTTGTCTTTTTTAGGTTCAATCATTTTTGAATATATTTGTTTTGGATGCACAATCCCGAAAAGTGGCCTTTATGGTCGCCTGCTTTTTAAGCTAGGGGTTGTGCTTTTATTCAATCCATCATTTTTTAGTTTGATATTATATTTCAAAATTTTTATATTTGTTATCAGAATTAAGAAATCATTTTACATCTTATCACAATAAGGCTACATGCCGAAGGAAAAAAATTCCTGTACTCCCGCTTCGGTGGGAGTTTTTAGTTATAACCTTCCTGTTATCAGTGTTGTTATCTTTCATATTCCAACTTGAAAATTAATTAAACTATTGATAATTATGGTTGTTTTACGGGATGTTTTATATGAACGGCCTGTATTATAAAGCGAACCATCGTTTTTTTTGCATGAAGCTTAAAAAAATACGATAATATGTTAATCGGGCTTTGAATTCAAGTAGAAGGCAACGAATATTTTGTATTATAATGTCTCGTATTATTGTCTTAATGGCCTGATTTGTCGAAGTTTTTTTGGTAATTCATTGTCATTAGTTATTAGTCATTAAGTCATTGATCATCCTGTCTTATCCATGTCTTATTATCTTTCCAACTTCTAGCATCCGACTTCTGGCTTCTGACTTCCATCTTCCATCTTCCCACAGAATTTCTATCTTTGTTTTATGCCCGAATATCTTGATCAGGAAATAACCTATTTGCCGGGGGTTGGCCCCAAACGTGCGGAGCTGTTGAACAAAGAGCTACGCATTTTTTCATTCAGGGATTTGCTGTATTACTTCCCCTACAAGTACATTGACCGTACTAAATTTCATCGGATCGCAGAAGTAAATGCCAATCAGGCTTATATTCAGGTAAAGGGGAAGGTACGTACGTTTGAAGTTTTGGGTGATCGAAGAAAACAACGGTTAAATGCAGTATTTTACGATGAAACCGGATCGATGGAGTTGGTTTGGTTTAAAGGGGTAAAGTACATTCGGGAAAGTTTGAAGTTGGAGCAAACCTATGTTGCTTTTGGAAAACCTTCAGTGTTTAACGGGCGGGTAAATATTATTCACCCTGAGATGGAAGATGAACATAGCGAACAATTTAAAACGGGCGTGTTGCAGGCTTTTTATAATACTACGGAAACGCTTAAAAAGCGATTTTTAAATACCCGGGCGATTAATAAATTGCAGTTTAACCTGCTTCAGTCATTGGGCGGGAAAATCTATGAAACACTTCCGCCACAGGTAAAAGAGCCCCTTAAGTTGATGGCTTTGAACGAAGCACTAAAACAGGTTCATTTTCCTGAAAATACACGTTCACTGCATAATGCTACTTTTCGGTTAAAGTTTGAGGAGCTTTTTTACATCCAGCTTAAAATAGTAAGCCTGAAACATAAGCGGTACGATGTTTTTAAAGGGTTCGTTTTTTCTCAGGTTGGTTTTAATTTCAATAAGTTTTACGAAGACAATCTTCCATTTGAATTAACCGGGGCACAAAAAAAAGTAATCAGGGAAATACGAAAAGATTTAGGTTCCGGGAAACAGATGAACCGTTTACTGCAGGGTGATGTGGGAAGCGGTAAAACACTGGTTGCTTTGATGGTTGCCCTAATTGCCTTTGATAACGGTTACCAGGCAAGTTTGATGGCTCCAACCGAAATCCTGGCGATTCAGCACTTTAATACCATCCGGAAAATGGTTCAGGGGCTGGGTATTAATATGGCTCTGTTAACCGGTTCAACCAAAACGAAAGAGCGTAAGCTTATTCATGAACAATTGGAAAGTGGAGAGCTTCAGTTGCTTGTTGGTACCCATGCTTTGATAGAGGATACGGTAAACTTCAAAAAACTGGGATTGGTGATCATTGATGAGCAGCACCGGTTTGGTGTGGCCCAGCGGGCAAAACTATGGAAAAAAAATACAGGCGTTCCTCCACATGTTCTGGTAATGACAGCAACCCCAATCCCCCGAACGTTAGCCATGACTTTATATGGTGACCTGGATGTTTCTGTAATTGATGAATTGCCGCCCGGGCGTAAACCCATTGATACCCGCCATTTTTTTGAAAACAGGCGAAAGCAGGTTTATGGGTTTATTCGTAAGCAAGTGGATGCCGGAAGGCAGGTTTATATGGTTTATCCGTTGATTAGTGAATCGGAGAAACTGGATTTGAAGAACCTGGAAGATGGCTATGAGTTGATGAAGGAAGTTTTTCCCCGCTATAAAATCAGTATGGTTCATGGAAGAATGAAACCTGCGGAAAAGGATGCGGAAATGCAGCTTTTCAAAGAAGGGAAAACCCAGATTATGGTCGCAACAACTGTAATTGAAGTTGGGGTTGATGTTCCTAATGCTTCTGTCATGGTGATTGAAAGTGCAGAGCGCTTTGGTTTATCCCAGTTGCATCAGCTACGCGGGCGTGTTGGTCGTGGTGCAGAGCAGTCGTTTTGTTTGTTAATGTCGTCCTATAAAATCAGCAATGAAAGCCGTAAGCGTTTAGAGACCATGGTTCGTACCAATGATGGTTTTGAAATTGCAGAGGTTGACCTTCAGCTTCGCGGTCCCGGAGATTTAGAAGGGACACAGCAAAGCGGACTGGGCTTTGACTTAAAAATTGCAAACCTGGGTAAGGATGGTGAGATTTTGCGTATTGCACGAGATATGGCCAATGATATTTTGGATGAAGACCCCAGATTGGAACAAGAGAAAAACAAATTGTTGCTCTACCACCTATCAAAAATGAAAAACACTGAATTTAACTGGAGTATAATTAGCTAAACCACTATGATCATGAAAAAATTATTGTTTATATCAATCGTATTCGTAATGGCTTCATTTTCATTACAGGCAAAAAAATATAGGCTGTTTTATCTTGGTGGCCAGTCAAATATGGATGGCTTTGGCTATGTTGCCGAGTTGCCGGACGATTTGAAAGAGGTTTTTGATAATGTGATGATATATCATGTGCAAAAAACGAATGATGGGGAAGAAGCAAATGGAAAAGGAATGTGGGCAAAGCTTCAACCAGGCCATGGAACAGACTTTAAATTTGATGGCAACAAAAATATTTATGGCGAACGTTTTGGTTTGGAGCTAACTTTTGCAAAACGAATGCAGGAATTATTCCCCGGAGAAAATATTGCTTTAGTGAAATATTCTAAAGGGGGTAGTGCAATTGACCTTGGTGAGAATAAACATGGTACATGGGATCCCGATTATTCAGAAAAGAATGGAGTGAACCAATGGGATCATTTTTTGGCAACAATCCGGGGTGCATATGGGGTTGATGATATTGATGGCGATGGGGAAAAAGATCAGCTTATACCAACCGGTATTTTATGGATGCAGGGTGAAAGTGATGCCCATAAGGCATTAGTAGCTTCTAAGTACGAGAAAAATTTAAAACGCTTAATAGATCTGATTCGTGCAGCCTTGTTGCAGGATGACCTGCCTGTTGTTATTGGGCGAATATCGGATAGTGGTCAGGATGAAGAAGATGGATTGGTTTGGGATTTCGGAAATGTAGTTCGTGCGGCACAACACCGTTTTGTTGAAAAAGATCCGGCTGCAGCTATTGTTACTTCTACAGATAATTATGGGTATTCCGATAAATATCATTACGATTCGGAAGGTTTTATTGATTTAGGTACCCGGTTTGCAGAAGAAATGGCAAAACTGTTGAAGAAATGTGATATTTAACTTGTTTAAAGTTAGAAGCTGAAAATGGCTGTAATTGTATGAAATAGTGCTATTTGCTAATGTCATGAATTGTGACACTTTTTTTCAACTAACCCACCCTGATCCCGAGTGCCCGGGATCGTCCCTGCCTGCTGCAGGCAGGCCTCTCTTCTCGAAGAGAGGGAGAACCTGCCTACCGTCAGGCAGGGAGGGGGAGTCAAAAAAACATTTTTTCCGTTCAATGACATACTATTATCATTTAACTTTTGACAACTTCATTAACATATCCATTACAAATTCAATTTATTGCCATGGAAAACCTAAAAGACACCTTGTACAAAACCGAATTAATTGAAGATCTTGCCCATAATCTTCAAACTATTTATCCTGAATTTTCAGAAAAAGAATTCTTGGATGCTGTTTTTTCTTCAGAATGGGAATCATTGGAATTAAAACAGCGTATGCGTCATATCACTGAAAGGCTTTACGATTTTCTACCTAAAGAATACGACCAGGTTATTCCGATTTTAATTGAGACCAGCCCCAAAATAAGTGGTTTCATGGCACTGTCATATGCCGACTATGTTGAGCTATACGGACAAAAAGATTGGAATTTATCCATGAAGGGCCTTGAGTGCTTTACCAAAAGCTGTAGTTCTGAGTTTGCCATTCGCCCGTTTCTTGATTCCGATCCTGAGAAAGGAATGAAGCAAATGCTGGAATGGTCTAAAGATGAAAATGTACATGTTCGCAGGTTATCCAGTGAAGGTTGCCGCCCTCGCTTACCCTGGGCAATGGTACTTAAAAAATTTGTTGCTGATCCTTCCCCAATTCTTCCAATTCTGGAGAACCTGAAAGATGACCCGGAAGAATATGTTAGAAAAAGCGTTGCCAATAACCTTAACGACATTTCGAAAGATCACCCCGAAATCGTTTTGGATATTTGTGAACGCTGGCAGGGAAAATCAAAAAACACAGACTGGATTATTAAGCATGCTTGTCGCACCTTATTGAAAAGAGCAAACAAAAGAGCGATGATCTTATTTGGCTTTGGCGATCCCAGAAATGTAGAAGCCAGCAACTTTACAGCTGAAAAGAAAAAGCTTAAAATCGGAGAACAAACAGCATTTGAATTTGAGATTTCTGTTAACGAAAAAGAAAATAAGAAACTTCGTTTAGAATACATTGTCCACTTTGTAAAAGCAAATGGTAAAACTTCCCCTAAAGTTTTTCAAATAAGCGAAAAAGAGTTTAAGCCTGGTAAACACATAGTCAAATTCAAACATGATTTTCAGGAACGTACCACCCGAAAACATTATCCCGGGACACATAAGTTAGAAATTGTAATTAATGGGGATGGCAAGGCAGAAACTATAATTGAACTATCATGAAGATACTTGCTTTAGAAAAGGAAAATCCAAAAGCAAATGCTGAAGATTTCAAAAAACACTCAGAAGCAGAAGCCAGAAAAGCCTGGAAATTACAACAAACAGGGTTTATCCGTGAAATATACTTTAGAGCAGATGAAAATAGTGCAGTATTGATTCTTGAAGCCTCAGATATTAATCAGGCAAAAAAGCAACTGGAAGAACTCCCTTTGGTAAAAAATGAATTGATTTACTTTGAACTAATCCCTCTCAAAGCTTATCCCGGATTTGAAAGACTTTTTAAAAATTTATCTATTGTAAAATAATTTCTGGATCTATGTGCAATTTTCTATAAAGCTTTTTTGCCACATCAAAAGTAATTTCACGCTTTCCATTCAGGTATTCACTTATTCTTGAAGGGGAGATTTCCAACACTTCTGCTAAATCTTTATTATTCAAGCCCTTTTCAAACATTACATATTTTATTGTTTCCAAAAGGGTTGGGCTTTCAAGTTTGTAATGTTCTGTTTCATACACTTCGATTATATTTGAAACTTCATTAAGTTCAATATAGTCCGGATGATTGGTTGGGGTGGAATCATCAACACGATTTAAAAGAATTTCCATTCTTTTATTAGCTTTTTCATAGGTTGCTTTATCTATTTTTTTCATGGTCTATAAATTTTCAATGTTTTTAATTTTAACGTGAGTTTTGGGTTGATCTTAACATTTTGCAAAATAATCATTGCCCCAAGTCACCTCTTAGCGCACTTTCCGATAAAAACTTTGCGCACTCTGC
>JANQII010000264.1 GCA_028282195.1 Prolixibacteraceae bacterium | reverse complement strand
CGCCGTCCCGAGCAATCGGGATGCCTGTAAAACTTGCCTTGAACAAAGAAAAATACCATCAAAAATTTTAATTCGTTTAATTAACAATCTTCACACTAGTCATTCATAACAGAGGCTGTTGCAGACTGGCAACTGCGACTGAGGACTGGTTACTGGAGACTGTTGACTGAAGTCTGGATCATACTACAATCTTTAGTCCCTTTCCCACGATCGCAATCTATTAAAATACAGGCTGGTCGTTGGTTACACAATGAAAACCTCCCCCCTGGTTCATTAAAGCATTCCCATTAACGACATGTACATCACGGTCAGGAAAGAAGGTTTCAACTTTCGCTTTTTCTTCCTCATCATTGTCACCATCACCCATAATCAAAACAAAGCCATTTCCAACCAACCAGTTTACGTCACCTGAATATATGATAACATTAAATCCTGCATCTTTACAGGCCTGGGCAAAATTGTTTTCAAGCTCAGTACCGTAATTATTAATTACAATTGTATTTTCATTAATAAACCTTCCTGTTCCGTCAATATGTCCAATCGTTCCGTCTCCATCATGATGACCATAAGCCCAAATTATTTTATGGACGCCTAAATACTTTTTCAAAATTGCTTCGTGCTGTAATTGAGTAAGGCCCGGGTTACGATGATCCTGACAATCCCAGTTAATAGCCAGGACCCCTGCTCCATTTACTTCAACATTTCCTTTTTCCAGCACATAATCTAAATGATCTTCCACTTCTACATTCAAAATCCCTGCAACTTTAGCTGGTACTTTATTATCATTTGGTGAAGGATAGTTTCCGAACCCACCATTCCAACCGTTAAACTTCCAGTTTTGCACCCAGGTTTTTGTTCCGTCTGTTACGTAAATCGGACCGTTATCACGCATCCAGGAATAATCAAGAGGCATTTCATGGTAGCTAATATTCTCGCTGCTCACCCCTTGTTTAGACATATACTCCATCGTATATTCTTTTTCGTTTTCTGCAACAAGCAGGTGAACCGGTTCATATTGTTGAATAAGCTGAATCATATTTGCAAAAGTTTTAAGGACTTTTAAATCATAATCATTCGCCCATTGCATCCATGTTGCTGCATGTGGTTCCCACTCTGCCGGTACACGTACGTTACCAACTTCTACTTCCGGTCCTTGTATTAACCCGGTATCATTGTCATTGCAGGAAAGCTGTACACTTACCATTAATAATACGACTGTGTAGCATAAATAACTTTTCATCTTGTTAATTTTAAATTTTTTATTCTGATCTTCGTTTGGAGCTAATGTACCGGCGATCATAATTTTATGAAAATATTTTCCACCAGAATATATTATTTAGTAACGAAAAGAAGATTTTTAGGAATATTCCCAAAATTTGAGATTTCATTCCTAAAATATCCCTTTACAAGTATTCTATAGTTTTTTAATGATTAAAAGCTATAGTTTTGATTTATAATTCAATTAAAAGCAATGCAAAAAATTAAATCGATATTACATGTTCTATTCTGGATATTCGTGTTTTTATATACCCTTGAAGTTTTAGAATATGATTATGGGTTTGAGCTTGCAGCTACTTTGACATTTTTTGAAGTAGCCAGTTATGCGTTCTTTTTTTATGTCAACTTATTTATTCTTATTCCGGTTTTACTGGTAAAAAAAGGAAAAGGATATTATTCTGCGGGTTTATTCCTCTTTTGTTCCCTTTTAATTGCAATGACATACATTTTAGATATCGGACAGTATTATAATGATCATACCAACAGGGTTGCTATCGCATTTTTACTCAACTACCTTTTATATGCTTTAATCTCATTTCTCTACTGGTACTTCACCTTATTTCAGCAGGAACGCCAAAAGAGCCTGGCTTTACAAAATGAAAAGCTTAAAGCCGAATTATTATTTCTCAAATCACAGGTAAGTCCTCATTTTTTATTCAATTCTTTAAATAATATATACTCTTTAAGTGTGATAAAGGATGACAATGCGCCAGTAATGATTGAAAAATTATCGGATATTTTAAGATACATTATTTACGAAGGGAAAAGTAAGGAAGTTCCTCTGGAACGAGAAGTCGAACTGATCAGAAATTACATTGACCTACAACTTCTTAAAAAGTTAAAAGCTGAAAAAAACATCCAGTTTTCGTTTGAAGGTGTGCAAACCCACCAAAAGATAGCGCCACTTATATTAATTAATATTGTTGAAAATTGTTTTAAACATAGCAATATTGCCTATTCGAAAAGTGGTTTTCTGGAAATAACTTTACATGTGAAGAATGATCAACTGTGGTTTTATACATCCAACTCATTTAAACCATCCAACAAAAAAGCAGGCATTGGCCTGAAAAACATAGAACAACAGCTAAAACACAATTACGAAGATTCATTCTATTTTAAAATAGAAAAAGAAGATGGGGTTTTTAAAACCGGATTACGAATTGATTTATAGTTATGAGAAAATATAATTGCATAATTGTTGACGATGAAACCCTGGCACAGGATTTAATTGAGACTTATTTACTGAAGATACCGAATATTCAGATCATAGCTAAATGTCATACAGCTATGGATGCCATGCAAGCCTTGAATGAACATGCCATAGACCTGATGTTCCTGGATATTGAAATGCCCGATTTAACCGGACTTGAATTGTTAAGATCGCTTGATAAGCCTCCATACACCATATTAACAACTGCCTATGCAGAATATGCGCTTGAAAGTTATGAACTGAATGTGGTTGACTATTTGCTAAAACCTGTTCGGTTTGATCGCTTTTTTAAATCGATAACAAAAGTTCTGGACATCTTAAAAGGATCAGAGGCAGAAACAGTTGTTGCAGAAAGTCCGGGTGCCGGAGGTAACTATATTTTTGTGAAATCTGACTATAAAGCAGTTAAGATCAGGTATGATGAAATCGTATTTGTAGAAAGCATCCAAAAGTATGTCAGGTTCCACCTGAAGGAAAAAAAGGTCATGTCTTTGATGAGTTTAACTTCTTTGAATGAGATTTTGCCTGATACACATTTTTTTCGTTGTCAAAAATCATTCATTATCAATTTGCAGGAAATTGAAGGGATTGATGGGAATCAATTGGTAATGAGTTCCGGTGTTAAAATCCCGGTTAGTAAATCTGTTAAAGCTGAACTGATCCAGAAAATCGATCGGAATAACTTGCTGTAAAATCTGCATTTATTAGATATTACGGAATTGAATAGTAAGTATAGCAGGAAGTACAAATCAACACACAAAATTTAATTTATACGATGAAGTATTTTGCATTATTACCTTTGATTATTCTTGTAACGAACATATTGGCACAGGATACAGATGGTTTTAATCAAAACATAAGGGGAACCGTGGTTGATGGAGACACAAAAAGTCCAATTATTGGAGCAACCATTATAATTGTTGATTCTTCTCCACTTTTGGGATCAGTGACAGATTTAGACGGGAATTTTAAAATTGAAGATGTTCCTGTAGGAAGACATACCATAAAAGTAGCATACCTGGGCTATGAAAGCAAAACATTTACAAACCTGTTAGTTGGTTCAGGTAAAGAATTAATTCAGAATATTGAACTGACGGAATCGGTCGTTAAGATTGATGAAATTGTTGTAACCGCTGGCTCTGGTAATAAAGCTGCTGCTTTGAATGAAATGGCAATGGTTAGTGCCCGTTCTTTTTCCGTAGAAGAGACCAAACGGTATGCTGCCGGCATAAGTGATCCGGCAAGAATGGTTACTGCTTATGCAGGTGTTGCCGGTAATGGAGGCGATGACGAGAACGGTATTATTATAAGGGGAAATTCACCTCGTGGTTTGCTTTGGCGTTTGGAAGGTGCTGAAATCCCTAACCCCAATCATTTTGCATCAGAAGGTGCGTCAAGTGGAGGAGTGAGTATACTTAGCGCAAATACCCTGTCAACATCCGATTTTTATACCGGAGCTTTTCCTGCTGAATTTGGCAATGCCCTATCCGGGGCTTTTGACATCAAACTGCGCAATGGGAACAATGAAAAGCGTGAATATACTTTTCAGTCAGGGATTTTAGGCATTGAGGCTGCCCTGGAAGGTCCCTTTAAGAAGAAGGGAAAATCATCGTATTTGTTAAACTATCGCTATTCCACCTTGTCGCTTTTCAACAAAGTAGGAATTAATATTGTGAGTGAAGATGATGTTACGACCTATCAGGATGTTGCTTTTAAATTCAATTTTCCTACCCAAAAAGCCGGTACATTTTCGTTTTACGGTATTGGCGGCTTAAGTGAGAATGATTATAAACTTACCAGCGATACCTACACCGAAAGCTTAAAATCGAACATGGGGGTTGCAGGGTTGTCCCACTTAATACAACTGGGAACAAAAACGTTTTTGAAAAGTTCTGTGTCCGTTTCCGGTACCCAAATAAAAGAAAATGCACTGGATACAAACCCAACAAATAGCTATCAGTACATAGAAGACAAAGAAAAGACATATGCACGTTTTGCAAGCAAACTTCGAACAAAATTCAATGCGCACCACACTTTGGAAGCCGGGCTTGTTTATTCCAGCCTGGCTTATCATTTTACGGAACGGATTATGGATAAAGAAGAAGAACCTCCCTTCAACAATTATGAGTTCTTAAACGATAAAGGCCATGCAAACAGCTTGCAGGCATACAGCAGTTGGAAATACAGGATCAATCACAACATAACCTTGATTAATGGCTTACATTTTCTTTATTTCGGTTTAAGTAAAAAACTGGCTGTTGAACCCCGATCGGCCCTTAAATGGCAGTTCACACCCAGGCAATCCCTTAGCTTTGGGTTTGGAATACACAGCCGTATCGAATCATTGGAGTTTTATCTGGGGAAATATACTGTGCCCGATCGTCCCAGCATACAACCAAACACGAAACTTGATTTTACCAAAGCCAGACATTATGTGTTAGGCTACGACAATTTGCTCAGCGAGAACTGGTATTTCAAAGCAGAGACTTATTTTCAAAAACTTTACAATGTTCCCATACATAAAAATGAAAACAGCATATTTTCGACTTTGCTGCTTGAAGACAATTATACCATTCTACCTCTTATTAATAAAGGTAGCGGTACCAATTATGGTTTGGAGTTAACTGCGCAACGTTTTTTTAATAAGGATTATTACCTGCTTTTAAGTGGCTCCGTTTATGAAGCTACCTATAAAGTACTGGATGGGAAAAAACGCAATACCCCATTTGGAAGCAACTTTGGTTTTAATTTACTCACAGGCAAAGAGTTTGTTGTAGGAAAAGCCAAACAAAACTTAATAGGCATAAACCTGCGTGGTACGTGGGGAGGGAATAAAAGATATATCCCCATTGATTTGCAAGCCTCAAGAGAATCCAAAACCGCAATTTATGATCACAGCAAAGCATACGAACAAAGGCTTCCAGATTATTGGAAAATCGATTTTCAGGTAAGTTATTATCTCAACAGAAAGAACCTGACACACAAAATTCGATTTGACTTACTAAATGTAACAGACCACAAAAATATCTATTCCCAGGGTTATAGTTCAGCAACTCAGAATATTGAATACGATACACAAACCGGAATAATTCCTGCTCTAACCTATCGGATAGAATTTTAGTTGGTTATTGATTATCAGTCATTGGTCATTGGATAATTAGTCATTAGGTCATTCGTAACTGAGGCAGTGTGCTGACTGGATACTGGATACTGGATACTGGATGCTAGATACTCGATACTCGATACTGGTCATTGGGCATTAGATAATTGGTTACTGTGTCTGGAAACGGGTTGATAATTGAAATGTTCAGAGATTACGTCCGGGAAAAGGTTTTCCACAAAACTACATCTTACGCCGGACGATTGGACTTGGATTTCTTTATACCCAGGGTTTCGTTTCACTTCACCCCGGGCTACAAATATTTAATCCCTACGGGATAAATCTAACCGGTAACTGAGACTGGGACTGATGACTGGTTGCTGGATGCTGGTCATTGGATAATTGGTTAATATGTGATTGTGTCTGGAAACGGGTTAATAATGGAAAGGTTCGGAAATTCCGCCCGGGAAAAGGTTTTCCACAAAACTACATCTTACGCCGGACGATTGGACTTGGATTTCTTTATACCCAGGGTTTCGTTTCACTTCACCCTGGGCTACAACTATTTAATCCCTACGGGATATATTTAACTGAAAACTGAGACTGGGACTGATGACTGGTTGCTGGATGCTCGATACTGGTCACTGGTCATTGGATAATAGTCATTGGGTCATTCGTAACAGAGGCAGTGTGCAGACTGGAAACTACGACTGTGATTGTTGACTGGTTACAGTTAAAATGGGAAACAGGCACCTGTAAGTGGGGGAGAAACCCAAGACAAATCCCGGCCTGCGCCGGGATGACGTGTTGTCCTGGGGGTATATTTTAACAACACAGCTTAAATTTTATAATACCGATTTTATCTCATCCATTATCTTTTGTGCCAGTCCTTCTGATGCTTCCGGGCTTACAGACTCGGCATAAATTCGAATGATAGGTTCTGTATTCGATTTACGAAGGTGAACCCATTCATTTTCAAAGTCAATCTTCACGCCATCAATGTCATTAACCTGTTCGTGCCGGTATTTTTCTTTCATTTTAATAAGAATTCCATCCACATCTATATCCGGGGTCAGTTCAATCTTATTTTTGGAGATGAAGTAATCCGGATAAGTCTTTCTAAGCTCTGAGCATTTCATATTTGACTTCGCCAATTGTGTCAGGAAAAGAGCAATGCCAACCAGGGCATCACGCCCACAATGCGAGGCAGGATAAATGATACCTCCATTTCCTTCGCCACCAATAATTGCATTTGTCTCACGCATTTTAGCAACTACATTTACTTCACCTACAGCAGAAGCAGCATATGAACAGCCATGCTTTTCGGTGATAACCCTCAATGCCCTCGAAGATGAAAGGTTTGAAACCGTATTGCCAGGTGTTTTGGAAAGCACATAATCGGCTATGGCAACAAGGGTGTATTCTTCGTTGAACATCGAACCATCTTCACTGATGATAGAAAGCCTGTCAACATCTGGATCGACAACGAAACAAACGTCTACATTTTCTTCTTTAACAATTTGGCATGTTTCCACCAGGTTTTCAGGAAGTGGCTCCGGGATATGTGCAAAATGCCCTGTTGGTCCTTCATTGATTGGTACAATTTTTTCAACACCCAATGCTTTCAATAATGCAGGAATTGCAATCCCTCCCACCGAATTCACAGCATCGAATGCAACAGAAAAATTTGCTTGCTTAACTGCTTCAACATCCACCAGCTCCAAATCCAATACTTCCTGAACATGAATATCTGTATAATCTCTATGGGATGTTTTCCCTAAATCATCCACTTGAGCAAAAGAAAATTCTTCATTTTCTGCAAAATCAAGAATCATTTTTCCGTCTTCAGCAGAAATAAATTCACCCTTATTATTTAATAGTTTAAGTGCATTCCATTGTTTTGGGTTATGGCTTGCAGTTAAAATAATGCCGCCATCCGCTTTTTCGCCGGTCACTGCAATTTCAACTGTTGGGGTAGTTGCCAGGCCAACATTAACAACATCGCACCCCATTCCGTTAAGGGTAGCACAAACTAAAGCATCAACCATTGCACCTGAAATTCTTGCATCGCGGCCCACAACCACTTTTTTCCTTGTATTTACGGATTGAGTTTCCAACCAACGTGCATATGAAGCTGTAAATTTCACCACGTCAACAGGACTTAGTCCTTCTCCTGGTTTACCACCAATAGTTCCCCGTATACCGGAGATTGATTTAATAAGGGTCATATTTCTTTTTTTTGTTAGAATGTTTGTTTACATGTAATGAAGATACTCGTCAATCAACGTATCAAGATCCTGATTCTCTCCATAGGTTTTAAAATTTGAACTTAGTTCCTTATCGTCGAATTCACGAAGTTTTAAAATGGTATGATTTATAATTGATTTTGGGAAGATTGAATCTTGCTCAAAGTAACTTCGATATTCCTCTAATATTTCAGCTGAACTATGACATGATGTTGGAAGCTGGGAATAACTTTCCAATTGTTCATTGTCTTCAAGTAAAAACAGATCTTCTTCCGTATAATAATCATCGGCCTTTTTAACAGCCTCAGTATCTGCAAAACCTTTCAAAAAAGCAACTATCAAAGCTGCAGAAAACAAATATGGATTAGCTGATCCATCAGCTCCCCGGTACTCAATAGTCTGTCTGAATGAATAATCAATATTGGCCGGTTCCTGTTTATTTGCTACCGCACCAAGCTCCATATGTTTATTCCAGCCAAGTGGCACCCTGATTAATGCCGATCGGTTTCGCTTTCCCCAGCAAACAAAGTGAGGTACACCTTGCCCCTGCATGATTCTTAAATACGAAATTGGATTTGTGTTTGCAAAAGCCGTAAGAGCAGGTGACATATCCAACACCCCCGCTATCATTTTATAACTTGTTGAAGTTAACTCTCCTTCTTCAACCAGCATATTCTGATCATCTTGTTCAACCAAAAAATGATAATGAAGGCCACTCCCCGGTTTGCCAAGTGAAATTTTAGGAATAAACGTCACATTAACGCCATACTTCTTCCCCAGCATCCGCAAAATCCACTTTGCAACAACCAACTGATCTGCTGCGTCCTCAGAATCTACAGGCGAAAACTCAAGCTCATGCTGCTCGTATATTTTTCCATCCTGATTAAACCGTCCGCTTTCTGCATGTCCAAAACGAACCATTCCTCCGCATTGTGCAATCAATTTTATTGCCTCAACACGCAATTGCTCATGAATGGTAAATGGCTCTGCGCACTGATATCCATTTTTTGACAGTTTCTGATCCCCTTCGTACTCACTAATCACGTAATACTCCAACTCTGCCATCATCTTCAACTTCATGCCAGAGGTTTTTACAAACTGCTGCTGCGCTTTTTGAAGAATATATTCAGGGGCACTTTCCAGAGGTTGTCCATCTGCATCATAAAAAGAACACAGGATATCGACCGATGGAACTGTGGCAAACGGATTTAAGAAAGCCGTTTTATAGCGGGGCACCAGGTATAAATCGCTGGAGTTAGGTTTCAGAAATGAAAAGATACTACTCCCGTCAACACGCTCGCCTGAGGCTAAAATCATCTCAAGCTCGTCGTGCCCTTTCACCATAAAATTGATTGTCTTCAACTTTCCATCTTCGGCCACATACCTGAAATTAAGCATCTCAATATCCCGCTCATCAATATACCTGATCAAATCATCACGGGTAAATTCAGAAGCTGGCTTTTGCAAATATTGAACAAGAAGGTTGGGATTAATACTAATTGTTGACATACGCTTTGGTTTTCGTTGTCAAATTTAAACATGAGAACTGTAAATAAAAAGAAAATCAACAGATTCTCTGCAGGAAGTTGGAAGCCAGAAGCCGGAAGTTTTTCAGGGCATATTATCTGTATAAATTCTTCAGTCTGCAACCACCCTTAATCCTAAGGGAGTCCTGATTCCTGATATTTCGAAATTCATTATTGAGTATTGGTTATTCGATATTTAATTTTAACCGTAAAGATCACCAGGTTTTCGCAAAGAGAACAAGAAAGACATGGATCAATTAATCATTCGGGTGGATTACTAATCAACTTTCTTTATGGAAGTATAAAGAAATACAAGCCCAATCGTCCGGCAAAAGGTGTAGTTTTGTGGAAAACCTTTTCCCGGACAGAATTTCCGAACATTTCAATTATCAACCCGTTCCAGTCATAGGCACATATTAATCAATTAACCAATGACCAGTTCACAGTCATCAGTCGCAGTTTCCAGTTTTCAGTTCTTCTTTCTACAATAAATGATCTAATAATATCCAATAATCAATAATGAATAATCAATTACCAATTATCCAATGACCAGTAACCGGTATCCAGTCTTCAGTCACAGTTGTCAGTTAAATTTATCCCGTAGGGATTAACTATCAGTAGCGCCGGGTTCTTCAGGCTGTGTGAAAATGCAAAAATGCAATTAAAAGCGTATTGTTGATAAATTAGGAAAGATGGGTTCAATTGGGCTTTTCGCCAATATTTATTTTGATTATCTTAAAGTCATTTAAAACAGGTAGTTATGCATACAAAAGAAGGACAAAACCGGGAAGATCTGATGATGCTGTCATACGACATGATGGTTTCCCCCGAAAACCCGGTACGTTTAATTGACTTGATGTGCAAGAAGTTTATTTTGGACAATCCATGGCGCGAAGAATGGAAAGGCACAAAGGACAAAGGCAGTCGAAGTTACCCTCCATCTGTGATGTTGGCACTGTTAGTTTATGGCTATTTTAACGGGGTAAGCAGCAGTCGTAATCTTGAAAAAGAGACACACCGCAACATAGAAGTAATATGGCTGATGGAAGGGCTCCGGCCCGACCATTGGACAATCTGTACTTTTCGCAGGGAAAATGAAACCCTGGTAAAGGGGTTGCTAAAAAGTTTCCGTTCGTTTTTATTGGACCAAGGTTATGCTTCAGGCAAGCGGTTGGTTTTTGATGGGACAAAACTGAAAGCGTATGCTGACCGCAATATGTTGACCAAAGCAGGTATTAACAAGAAAATAGAACAGTTTGACAAGTCGATCAACGCTTACCTGGAAGAGCTTAAAAATAATGATAGTAACGATGATGAACTGGAAACAGCCCGTGAAGAGATAAAACAGCTAAGGGAAAAGATAAACAAACTCGAAAACCAAAAAGAAAGGTTAAGCTCTGCGGAAAAGATCCTGGATGCAGGCAATAAAAAACATATTGCCCCTAACGATCCGGATGCCGTTTTGGTCAAGGGGCGCGATGGCAAGTTTGCAGGTTACAATGGCCAGGCCGGTGTAGGAACCAAAGGGCACTTTATCATGCACAATGAAGTGACCAGCTCCCCCAACGACATTGGTGAGCTGGAGGGCTGTGTTGACAAAGCTGAAAAAGAAATGGGCAAACCCATAGAAGAAGCCATTGCCGACAAAGGTTATGGAAATTCCGCACAGATACTCAATATAGAAAGCAAGGGCACACAATGTTTTGTGCCATTTGAAAAAACATCACGGGAAAAGGAAGAAGAAAAAGGGCTTGTTTTTAGTTATGACAAACAACGTGATACTTACACTTGCCCACAAGGTAAGAAACTCATACTTCATCAAAAAAACCATAAACATCGTGGGGCCATATATTATAGATATAAATGCCATGAATGCGAAGGTTGCCCAATACGCCAGGAATGTACACAATCCAAAACAGGCAGGATATATAATAGAAATATTGATCAGGATCAAATTGACAAATACAAGAAAAAACTAAAAAGTGATTATGCCAAAGATAGGATCAAAGAACGGAAAAGGGTTGTGGAACACCCATTCGGGACGATAAAATGGATGATGGGCAAATTCAATTTTTTATTGACCGGGAAGGAAAAGGTTCAGATAAAGTTTGACCTCTATACAACGGCCTACAATATAAAAAGGCTGTTAAACTGCGATGATATACACATCTTAATGGCCAAAATGACAAAATATAATTGGGCGATGGCCAATTGATTCGCAGAATTAACTTGACAACACAAAACCATAGAGAAAAAAGGCTGTGTGCTACAAATGATAAGACATTACAAAAAAAACTGAAAAGCTGTTTTCACACAGCCTCTCTTACCCGGTGTTGGGATGTGTGTTGGGATGTGTGTTGGGGAAATGAGAAAAACTGGAAACCGATAATCAAAAAAGAAGGTCAGTGAAATCTAACAATCACCGACCGACCTTTTCTGCTTAAACTACATTATCAAACTTTATGAAAAAAAAATCTATGACTTATTATTGAGACATGTCATATCAAAAACACCCCTAATGCAAATCTCCGTTTTTCAAAAAAAAATCATAAAAAAAGGACGGTTACTAAAAACCGCCCTTCATTACATATCATGAAGTTGTCAAAAGTCAAATGATAATAGTATGCCATTGAATGGAACAATTGTTTTTTTGATTCTCCCTCCCTGCCTGACGGTAGGCAGGTTCTCCCTCTCTTCTCGAAGAGAGGCCTGCCTGCAGCAGGCAGGGACGATCCCGGGCACTCGGGATCAGGGTGGGTTAGTTGAAAAAAAGTGTCACCATTCATGACATTGGCAAATAGCACTATTTCATACGATTACAGCCACTTTCAGCTCCTAACTTTAAACAAGTTCCATTAATTAAAGACTATTTTTAAGATTCGACAGCTACTTTTTTTGATTCTCCGGGAAGCAATAAATTTAGTACAATACCAACTACTGATGCCAGACCAATTCCTGCTAATGAGAAATTACCCCATGAAATTATTGCACCTCCGATTCCTACAGTAAGAACGACAGAAACAATTACCTGGTTACGGGTTTTGCCCATGTCTGTTTTAGAATCAACTAATGTTTTAATACCAACAGAAGCAATCATACCGAAAAGAAGTAGCATAATCCCACCTAAGACCGCCTGAGGAATGGTTTTCAAGAAACCACTGATTTTTCCAATTAGTGAAAATACAACTGCAGTTACCGCTGAAATTCGAAGTATAAATGGGTTTGTTACTTTGGTTAGCGAAATGGCACCTGTAACTTCAGAATATGTAGTATTAGGCACACCGCCAAAAAACCCTGCAAAGGCAGTTGCTATACCGTCACCCAGCAAAGTACGGTGAAGACCTGGCTTTTCAACAAAGTTTTTCTCAGCAACACCACCGATTGCATACATATCACCAACATGCTCAATAATTGGCGCAACGGCTACCGGAACCATGTACAAAATTGCACCCCAGCTAAATTCAGGAGCAGTAAACTCCGGCAAAGCAAACCAGGCAGCCTCTTTAATTGGAGTAAAATCAACAGCCCCAAGTATTAAAGCTAAAACATAACCAGCTATAATCCCTACAAAAATTGGGATGAGTTTGATAAGACCTTTTGTAAAAATAACAACCACGATAGCTGTAACCAAACTAACTATTGCAATTGTCCAGTTTGTTTTGGCCATATCAACTGCAACACTTGCCAATGACAAACCAATAATCATGATTACCGGTCCTACAACTGTTGAAGGGAACAGCATTTCGATAAATTTCAGGCCACGCCATTTCACCAAAGCGGAAACAAGCGAATAAACGATACCAACTGCAATTATCCCGGATAAAGTCCCGGGAAGCCCATACAACCTGGTAGCTTCAATAATTGGGGCAATAAAAGCAAAACTACTACCCAGGAAAACAGGCACCATTCCCCTTGTAATCAAGTGGAACATCAACGTACCGATACCCGCTGTAAACAATGCCACAGCAGGATCAATTCCAACTAACAACGGAACCAATACCGTTGCTCCAAACGCTACAAACAAAAACTGTACACCCAAAACCATATTTCTCCCGGAAAACTGGTTTTGTTCCTTCTTCAAGTTAAAATTCATAAGTAAACACTTAAGAGATTAATAAAAAAGTTTAGTAAATCTTCGCAGAAATATCACGTATATAAAGCTGTATATTTGTTTTTCCCCTGAATTCATTTTCAGCAATTGAGTAACAGATGTCAAATGGAAGCCCCTGGCTAATCGCCTCATAATGATTTGCCTGGTTAAAAGCTATGGCGGAAAAGACTGATGAGTTACCAGTCGGTTCAACCAAATCAAGTTTTAAATGCTCCAGGTTTCTTCCAACGGTACGGCTGGTTCCTGCATCCAAAACATTCTCTGTTACAAAAACAGGCGTCATGTTGTGTGGCCCAAAAGGAGCAAACTGTTTTAATAGCCTGTAAAATTTAGGGGTGATTTCTGAAAGCTGAATTTTAGCATCAGCTTCAATCATTTCCGTTTGTTGCTGATCGGTAATCAGCTTCGTTACTATCTCTTCAAAACGACGGTTAAATGCAGGAATATTTTCAATTTTCATGGTAAGGCCTGCCGCATACATATGTCCTCCATATGACTCAAGCAAATCACTGCATGAACCGATGGCTTCGTATAAATCAAAATCTTTTACTGAACGGGCAGAACCTGTTGCCATACCATTTGATTCGGTTAAAATAACTGTAGGACGGTAATAGTGTTCAGTTAGCCTCGAAGCAACAATACCAACAACCCCTTTGTGCCAATCGCGGTTATACAACACAGTTGTATTTCGTTCTGACTGGATTGGATCATGGGCAATCATATCCAATGCCTCCTGGGTTATGTCGCGATCGAGTGTTTTTCGGATTTCGTTGTACGAATTTATTTCATCGCCTAAACGATCAGCTTCTTCTTCATTGGTAACAACCAAAATCTCAACCGATTTTTTACCGTGCTCAATTCTTCCGGAAGCATTTAATCGTGGCCCAATTTTAAAAACAATATCGCTAATAGACATTTCGGTTCCGACCAAACCGGAAAGTTGAATAATCGTCTTCAATCCAAGGCTGGGATTGCTATTTAATTTCTTTAGCCCGTAATGTGCCAGTACCCTGTTTTCGCCAGTTACGGGAACAATATCTGAAGCAATGCTCACCACAACAAAATCAAGCAGATCGTAAAGTTCAACAACAGGCTCATCATTTTTCTGAGTGTAAGCCTGAAGCAACTTAAAACCTACCCCACACCCTGCCAACTCGTTATAAGGATATGGACAATCCGGACGTTTAGGGTCAAGCACTGCCACTGCATCGGGTATGATATCATCCGGATTATGATGATCACAAATAATGAAATCAATTCCTTTTTCTTTCGCCTGCCTTATCTTTTCTACTGCCTTAATTCCACAATCAAGCACAATGATCAGTGTGATTTTTTGCTCCGTGGCATATTCAATGCTTCGTGGTGAAATTCCATATCCTTCCGAGTAACGGTCAGGAATGTAGTATTCAAGGTTTTTGATTCGTTTTCGCAGGTACTGGTACATCATCGCAACAGAAGTTGTACCATCCACATCATAATCTCCGTAAATCAGTACCCTTTCATCTTCAGCAATAGCTTTTTCCAGACGTTCCACTGCTTTGTTCATATCCTTCATTAAGAAAGGATCATGCAAGTCGGAAAGTTTGGGCCGGAAAAAGGCTTTTGCTTCGTTGTAGTTCGAGACACCTCTTTGAGCTAAAAGGTTTGCAATGACCATATTAACATTAAGAGCAGCGGACAAGTGCTTAATTACATTCATATCGCCTTGTTCTTTAATGTTCCAGATTTTGTCCATTGCGATTGCTTAACCTCTTAAAATTTAGTGTTTGAATAGAATGCACAAAGATACATAATGAAGACCGTACTGGAAAGTAAATGTACGACTGTGAAGCAATATGTTGTTAACAAAAAGAAAACATTCATTTGTATAATACATCAATTCAAATCATTAGCTTGCTCAAAAAAAAGATCAATAAGTATAAAAAGACAAAATGCCGGCTTTGATTGATTTAGTTCATAAGATCATAAAATGAAGCGATTCCGCATTTCTTTGTTATCTTTGCAAAAATTTTTTTCAGAGCAACTATTAACAGACATTTACTGATGAGTACGATTGAACTTAGCGAACAGGAAATTATCCGTAGAAATTCAATGGAAAAACTAAAGGAAATGGGTATTGACCCGTATCCTGCAGAAAAATATCCGGTTAATGCAAAGGCTACAGAAATTAAGGCTGACTTTGATCCGGATAAGGGTAATTTTAAGGAAGTTGTTTTGGCTGGGAGGATTATGAGCCGCAGGATTATGGGTAAAGCTTCTTTTGCTGAGCTTCAGGATGATACCGGTCGTATTCAGATTTACTTAAACCGTGACGAGATTTGTCCGGGTGAGGATAAAAGTCTGTACAACGATGTCTTCAAGAAACTTCTGGATATTGGTGATATCGTTGGCGTTAAAGGCCATGCTTTTGTTACCCAGGTGGGCGAAAAATCAGTTCATGTAACCGAGCTGAAAGTTTTAAGTAAATCACTTCGCCCACTTCCTATTGTAAAGGAAAAAGATGGTAAAGTTTACGATGCTTTTTCAGATATGGAAATGCGCTATCGCCAGCGTTACGTTGATTTGATTGTAAATCCTGATGTAAAAGATGTTTTTGAAAAACGTACCAAAATCATCAATACCATGCGTGAGATGTTCAACGAAAAAGGATACCTTGAAGTTGAAACCCCAATCCTGCAACCAATTCCGGGAGGAGCTTTGGCCAGGCCTTTTATCACGCATCACAATAGCCTGAATATTCCATTATACATGCGTATTGCCAATGAGCTTTACTTGAAACGTTTGATTGTTGGTGGTTTTGAAGGTGTATATGAATTTGCAAGAAACTTCAGAAACGAAGGGATGGACAGGACTCATAACCCTGAGTTTACAATAATGGAAATCTATGTAGCTTACAAAGACTACAAATGGATGATGGAATTCACTGAAGAAATGATTGAACGGGTAGCCATAGCGTTACATGGAACTACAGAAGTTCAATTAGGTGATCAAATCATCAACTACAAAACCCCCTTCAAACGTGTAACGATGACCGATGCCATTAAAGAGCATACCGGATATGATATTACAGGAAAAAGCGAAGAGGAACTTAGGGCAATTTGTGATAAGCTGGACATTGAAACAGACCCAAGTATGGGTAAAGGAAAACTGATTGATGAAATCTTTGGTGAAAAGTGTGAAGGAAATTACATTCAGCCAACTTTCATAATTGATTACCCCATTGAGATGTCACCGCTTACTAAAAAACACCGCGATAATCCTGAATTGACTGAACGTTTTGAGCTGATGGTGAATGGTAAAGAACTGGCAAATGCTTATTCCGAGTTAAACGATCCGGTTGATCAACGTGAACGTTTTGAAGATCAGTTAAAGCTTTCTGAAAAAGGAGATGATGAAGCCATGTTTATCGATCAGGATTTCTTGCGTGCGTTGGAATACGGAATGCCCCCAACATCAGGCATGGGAATTGGCATTGATCGTTTGGTAATGTTCATGACCAATAAGCTCTCTATTCAGGATGTGTTATTTTTCCCACAAATGAAACCGGAAAAGAAAGCGGTGGAGCTTACTGAAGATGAAAAACTGGTATTAAACTTGTTGGAAGAAGGAGTTCCCGTTGAACTGAACGAATTAAAGGGGAAAACTGGCCTGAGCAATAAAAAATGGGACAAAGCTATGAAAGGGCTTACCAGTAAAAATCAGGCCAAAGTAAGCAAAACAGATGATGGGCTACGTGTTGAAAAACTATAGTTTTTGGATTAAGGCGCTAAACTTATAAATGAATAACAACCCCAAAATAGCAATTATCGGAAGTGGAAGCTGGGCAACCGCTTTGGCCAAAATCCTTTTAAACAATGTAATGGAAATCAACTGGTATTTCCGTAGCGAAAGCAGCATTGAACTTTTTAAAAAATTTGGGCACAATCCGAATTATTTAAGAGGAATTGAATTTGATATAGAGCGTATTACCTTTTATCATGACATTAATACAATAATGGAAAATTCAGACATTATTGTTCTATGTATTCCATCCGCTTTTTTACATGATTCCCTTGAAGAGCTAACTATTGACATAAACCAAAAGTTTATTGTTTCAGCAATTAAAGGGATCGTCCCCGAAGGAAACCAAATTGTTGCAAAATACCTGAACGAAAAATACAAAGTCCCTTTTGAACGTATTGGGGTTATAGCTGGACCATGCCACGCTGAAGAAGTAGCTCTTGAGCGCCTTTCTTATCTGACTATTGCCTGTCCGGATATCAGACGGGCCCGTGAATTTGCGGACATGCTAGAATGCACCTACATTCATGCAAATGCCTCTGACGATATTTACGGTACTGAATATGCTTCGGTATTGAAGAATGTTGTTTCTATTGCCTCAGGGATTGTTCATGGATTGCGTTATGGCGATAACTTTCAGGCCGTTTTAATTTCAAATTCAATACAAGAGATTAAGCGCTTTGTAGATAAAGTTCATCCAATTACCCGTGATATTAAGGATTCGGCTTACCTGGGCGATCTTTTGGTTACAGCTTATTCCCAGTTTTCCAGAAACAGAACCTTTGGGACAATGATTGGCAAAGGCTACACCATTCGTACGGCACAACTTGAAATGCACATGGTAGCCGAAGGGTATTATGCTTCAAAATCTATTCACGAGATTAACAAAGAATATAATGTTCACATGCCAATTAGTGAGGCAGTTTATAAAATATTATACAAGAATGCGGCCCCGGCCATTGAAATACGGGAATTAACTGAAAAACTGAGATAATATATCATGGAAAAAATCACACTTAATTTTGATAAGACATTTGATTTCATTTCGGAAGATGCAGTAAACGGTTATGCAGCCGAACTGCAAAAACACAATGAAGCACTTCACAATAAAATGGGTAAAGGAAATGACTTTTTAGGTTGGGTTAAGCTTCCTTCGTCTATTACTGAGGCTGAACTTGCCGATTTTGAAGCCACAGCAAAAACATTGCAAGACAAAAAGATTGAGATTTTTGTTGTAATCGGTATTGGCGGTTCTTACCTGGGTGCAAAAGCGGTATTAGATGCATTATCAGATAGTTTTGCTCATTTAAAAGGGAGCGATAAACCTCTTGTTCTTTTTGCGGGACAAAACATTGGCGAAGATTACCTTCATGAGCTTCGTGAATTGCTAAAAAATAAAGAATATGCAATGGCCGTAATTTCCAAATCGGGAACAACTACCGAGCCTGCTATCGCATTTCGCTTATTGAAAAAAGATATCGAAGATAAATACGGTAAAGAAGAAGCTAAATCACGCATTGTAGCTGTTACTGATGCCAACCGCGGTGCGTTGAAATCTTTGGCTGTTTCTGAAGGCTACAAAACTTACGTAATTCCAGATGATGTTGGCGGACGTTTCTCTGTGTTAACCCCTGTTGGTCTTTTGGCTATTGCTGTTGCCGGGTTCGATATCCGTGCTTTGGTTCAAGGTTCGGTCGATATGGAAAACGCATCAGGTCCCGATACTGCTTTTGAAAACAACCTGCCTGCACAATATGCTGCTGTTCGTAACGAACTTTACAAAAACGGTAAGCTAATCGAAATCTTAGTAAATTACAACCCAAAGCTTCATTACGTTTCTGAATGGTGGAAGCAGCTTTACGGTGAAAGTGAAGGAAAAGAAGGTAAAGGTATTTTCCCGGCGAGTGTTGATTTTACTTCAGATTTGCATTCAATGGGCCAATATATTCAGGAAGGAGAACGTACCTTGTTTGAAACTGTAATTTCTATTGGCACTCCTGATCAGGAAGTGAGCATTCCAACGGATGCCGATAACCTTGATGGATTGAATTTCCTTGCAGGAAAACGTGTTGACGAGGTAAATAAAATGGCTGAGCTTGGAACTATGTTAGCACACGTTGATGGTGGCGTTCCAAATATGCAAATCGTTCTTCCAAAATTGAATGAATATTCCCTGGGACAATTAATCTACTTCTTTGAAAAAGCTTGTGGTTTGAGTGGTTACGTATTGGATGTAAACCCATTTGATCAACCAGGGGTTGAAGCTTACAAAAAGAATATGTTTGCTTTGCTGGAAAAACCAGGTTTTGAAGAAGAAACCAAAGCAATTAAAGCAAGGTTATAAGAGAATATTACGAACTACATATTAAAAGGATCGCATCTTTAATTTAAGATACGATCCTTTTGTTTTAAGTTTATAACTGAAAACTATTTATGCGAATCAAGAGTTGAAGCTGAATATTCAGGGAAATCCTTGATTTGACCTCTTCCGATTCGGTTGATAGGCTGATTGTGCAAGGTGTTATCAATTAACTCACCCCAATTGAGTCCA
>JANQII010000310.1 GCA_028282195.1 Prolixibacteraceae bacterium | reverse complement strand
TGGACCCCGTATCCCTGTTCCCAAATCAACGGGGCGGCAAAGTTAGGGGGCTTTTTGTTTTTCACAAAACTTTTAGCCCTTTTTTATAACCTTTTTTTTGCCGTGGCCTGCCTAACCCATCTACGGTCAAAAACCGCTCCCGGTCACACCGGCCATACTCCAAAACTTCTTAATGAACTTCGCTGTGAAAGCGGCTGCAAAGTAAACCGTTTATTTTTGAATATCCAAATGTTTTTTAAAACTTTTTTCAAGCCCAAAAAAACACCCGGAAAAACAAACTTCAAAACCTTACAGAACAACGCTTTTAAGGATCCGATGTAAACCACCGTTCCCCTCTTAGCGGCTGCAAATATAGATATCATTTCAAAACCAACAATACCCTAAACAATCTTTTTTAAAATTTTATCTTAACACAAATTATGAAGTGCTGAAATACAAGAGATTACAAATTGAAAAAGTTTAACGTTTTTTTTGATTGATTAAATGATCCCCCAACGATCTAATATGATTTATCCTTAAATTTGTAATAAAAATCTATCACATCCGTTTTTCATTTTAGCTTTTCTTTTCCGAAATTTGATTGAACAACTATTTATTCTTTACATTATTTATATATATCCTAAAAAACAAAAATGATGATGATGACTCTAAATGGCTTAAAAAAATATGTTTGCATCTTAGTTTTGTTTGTAACACCTACATTATTATTTGCCCAAAGCAGGAAAGTAGAAAACATTTCTGACACTACTGATATTAAAGGTCAGTTCGAATACCTTCTAAAAATATCCAGCAGATATGAACAATACAAAGTAATTCCTATTAGCGGGTATAATCATGTTAAGGGCAATTCTTTGGATAGCATTAATATGTACAAAAGAGAAGTAGCTAAACATCAAAACGAAATAACTGAACTTAATAGTGATTTATCTGCCAGAAAAGACGAAATAGAGCAGCTGAATGAGGATCTACAGAATGCAAAAAATGCTGAAAACAGCATTAAGCTTCTTGGGATACAAATAAAAAAAGGAGCATATAATTTCATCGTGTGGGCAATTATTTTAATCCTTGCAGGTATATCTGTTATTACCTTCTTATTGTATAAACGAGGGCATCTGGTTGTAAAATCAACCAAAGAAAGGCTTGCTGAAGTACAGGAAGAGTTTGAAACACACCGAAAAAATACCTTGATAAGGGAGCAAAAGTTAGCAAGAGAGCTGATGGACGTTAAACTAAAAAGTAAATCCAGATAATTTTACTTCTATATATAACTAAAAAATGGGTTGACTAAATAGCCAACCCATTGTATCATGTATCAAAATTGCTTTTCTTATTCAGTCATTTCGTATTTATAAGCCCCAAGATCACTCAAGTCAGAAGTTCTGATAAACTCTGCATGACCTTTAATTTGTGCTTTGGCAATGCGAATAAAGTTTTTAGCTGATTTCGTAAACATTGGCTCACGGTTAGCATCTAATACTAACAAGTAGCTCATGATAATATTACCAGCCATTTCAACCAAACGACGAGCATGGAAATCAAGGAACTCATTGTCGCCAACTGACTGTACTTTATTCACAGCTTGCTCGTACTCATCAGTAAGGATGATCAGTGTACGCTTCAAGTGCTCTAATTCAGGAGATACTTTCTCGGCTTCGTAAACACGAATTTGGTTTAAGTAAGAGCCAGTAGTTACCCCGCGAATTGCAGCAACAACCTGCAACTGAGTAGTACCTTCGTAAATTGAAGTAATACGTGCATCACGATAGATTCTTTCAACAGGATAGTCTTTCATGAAACCTGAACCACCATGAATCTGAACCGCATCGTAAGCCAATTGATTACTGTATTCACTAGCCATTCCTTTTACAAGTGGCGTATAAATATCAGCCAAACGCTGGTACTTCTTCATTTCCTGACGCTCTTCCTTCTCCAGTTTACGCTCTTCTGCAATATGCATGTATGTTTTATATACATCAACAAAGCGAGCTGTTTCATATAATAATGTACGGGAAGCATCCAGTTTAGCTTTCATGTTAGCCAGCATTTCGTAAACAGCAGGGAAACGCATAATCGCTTTTCCAAACTGAACACGTTCTTTTGCATAAGCCAATGCTTCGCGGTAAGCAGCTTCAGAAACACCAACTGACTGAGCAGCAATACCTAAACGAGCACCGTTCATCAATGCCATTACATATTTAATAAGCCCCATTTTACGATCACCGCATAATTCAGCAGGAGCATCTTTAAATACCAATTCACAAGTTGGTGAACCAATGATACCTAATTTGTGCTCAATGCGACGAACCGTTACACCACCATCGTATTTATCGTAAATAAACATTGACAAACCGCGGCCATCGGTTGTACCTGGTTCGGAACGCGCAAGTACCAATGAGATATGACCATCACCATTTGTAATGAAACGCTTCACACCATTTAATAACCACTTGCCTGATTTTTCATCGTAAGTTGCTTTCAACTGAACAGCCTGCAAGTCAGAACCTGCATCTGGCTCAGTCAAATCCATTGCCATAGTTTCGCCATTACAAACGCGAGTTAAATATTTTTCTTTTTGCTCTTCGTTTGCAAATTCATTGATTGTTTCAGCACAGTCCTGCAATCCCCAAATGTTTACAAAACCTGCATCGGCACGAGAAACGATATCTGCAGCCATGATGTAAGGTACAATTGGAAAGTTCAAACCGCCATATTGACGAGGTAGTGACATTCCCATTAAACCAGCTTTATTTAAAGCTTCGATGTTTTCTTCTGTACCACGTGCATAAATTACCCGACCATCAACTACTTCTGGTCCTTCAGCATCAATTGATTCCGCATTTGGCGCAACAATATCACCACAAATCTCACCAACAACATCCAACACACGGTCAAAGCTGTCCATGGCATCTTCGTGATCCATTGGGGCATAATCAAATTTATCTTTTTCAGAGAAATCCCTTTCCTTTAATTTCACAATCTTTTCCATTAAAGGGTGTTCTAAGTGGAATTTCAGCTCTTTATTATCTGTATAAAAATTCGCCATTTTCAAAATTCTTTAAAGTTCACAAAGATGATTACTTGGTGTTCGATTTATAAAACTTGATCATTTTAGGGATGATTTCAGCTACATCACCTGTAATCACATAATCTGCAACCGCATTAATCGGAGCTTCAGGATCCGTATTAATTGCAATAATCTGAGCTGATTCTTCCATACCTGCACGGTGCTGGATTTGACCAGAAATACCACAAGCGATATACAATTTAGGACGAACAGTAACACCAGTTTGTCCGATTTGACGCTCATGCTCCGCATAACCAGCATCAACAGCAGCACGTGAAGCACCAACTTCACCACCTAAAACATCAGCCAGTTCATAAAGAAGCTCGAAGTTTTCTTTTGATCCCATTCCATAACCACCGGCAACAACAATTGGAGCAGCTTTCATATTCACTTTGCTTTTCTCCATATGGCGTTCAAGAATTTCAACTACGAAATCTTCTTTTTTCAGATATTTTTCAAAGTCTACCTTAACAACTTTTCCTTTGTATTTAGGGTCAAGAACTTCTTTCTTCATTACACCCTCTCTAACTGTAGCCATTTGTGGGCGGCAGTCCGGGTTAATAATCGTTGCAATAATATTACCACCAAAAGCAGGACGAATCTGATAAAGTAAATTTTCGTAATTCTTATCTTGCTTTTTATCGAAGTGATCGCCAATAATCAGACTTGTACAGTCAGCAGTTAAACCACTATGAAGTGCTGAAGAAACGCGAGGGCCTAAATCACGACCAATTGATGAAGCACCCATCAGAGCAATTTGTGGTTTTAACTCTTCAAACAAACCCACAATAATTGAAGTATGAGGAAGAGTGGTATAAGGATATAATCTTTTATCGTCCGCAACATATAAAGTATCAACCCCATAAGGGAAGATTTGCTTTTTAATACCATCAAGATCTACACCGATGGCAATTGCTTCCAGTCTACAATCTAATTCGTTAGCCAAAGTACGGCCTTTGGTCATCAATTCCTGGCTTACCTCAGCAACCTGACCATCTTCTATTTCACAATAAACAAATACGCTGTTCATAATCTTTCAAGTTTTAAGGTTAACCAATTGTATGACTTTCAATTAACTCACGCATCAATTGATCAATATCATTATCTGCAGAAGTGATTACTTTTGCTTCTTTAGCCTGAAGAACTACATTTTCAACCGTTTTTACTTTTGTTGGAGAGCCACTCAAGCCAAGTTCTGCATGATCAACTTCAATATCATTCACTGTTAATTCAGGAATCGTAAGGTATGGACGATCATTGTACAGGTGCAAATAATCTTCATTTGAATTCTGAAGTTCAGTTACCGTTTTTGCGTGCTTGTATTTCATAATCAGCTTCGCGTTGCGCGCACGACAATCAGGAGCAGAACCATTAACAGTCATTACCATGGGAATTGGACAACTTACATCCTCAACACCGCGTTCTAAACGACGCTTCATGATAATTTTATTGTTTTTGATGTCTTTCACCTCTTCTACGTAAGTCACCTGAGGTAATCCCAATTTTTCAGCTACCTGAGGACCAACCTGTGCGGTATCACCATCGATAGCCTGACGACCAGCTATGATGATATCAAATGCATTGTCTTTCTTCATTGCCTGAGAAATAGCATAAGAAGTTGCCAAAGTATCTGAACCTGCAAAAGCGCGATCAGTCAACAAAATGCCACCATCAGCACCACGGAACATACCTTCCCTGATTATTTCAGCAGCACGTCCTGGTCCCATAGTCATAATTGTTACAGTTGTTCCCGGGAACTTGTCTTTAATACGAAGAGCCTGCTCCAAGGCATTTAAATCTTCCGGGTTGAAAATAGCCGGAAGAGCCGCACGGTTTATCGTACCATCGGCTTTCATAGCATCTTTGCCAACATTCCTGGTATCAGGGACTTGCTTGGCAAGAACGATAATCTTATAAGCTTTCATCGCGATATCTTTAATTTTGATTTATCTGTTTTAAAGGCAGGCAAATATAGCCATTCAACCCTAAGAAATCAAGGAAATCAGCTAATTGAAAGCTTCCCAGCAAGATAACAAAATGGCAAGTTGGTCATACTCAGTATAAAAACATAAACCTTACGGCTTATAATTAAGTAATAGTAAGAGTTTAAAACAATCAACCTGATTTTTCAAAAAATCATCAATTTAGGATTGATTATTTCAATTTAAAATCATTTTAATTTATAAGTCAACTGAATACCAAATGTGCGTGGTGCTCCTGAGATACAGGTTGGAATACCAAAATCCCGCCCTGTATTACCTGCATCAATAATGTATTTTTTGTGCAGTAACAACCAAACCTTCCAGAAGAATATCCTGTTCTATTAAAACGATATCCAGATTTTTGGTTGAATCTGTTAACGATACTTTTATAGTCTGAGTTTTATAACCAATGAAAGATAAAGATCAAAAGGTCAATGTAATGAAATCTATAGACATCAAAAATAGAATTTTAGAATTATCAGAAACTGTTTCTTTCAAATATCCTGCTATTGGTTGGTATTTTACTTCAGAAGAAATTGAATAATAAATGCGAATCAAGGGTTGAAAATCTTGCCTTTAAATCCGGATTTTCCTGAATATTTAGAATAAACCCTTGATTCACATATTTTTATACAAGTACTCTATACTCTCCCCTAACC